>DATGJA010000656.1:0-11213 GCA_035295445.1 Polyangiaceae bacterium
GTCTCTCCGGTCGCGCTCGCCGGTCCCTCGCCGTCGGTCGGCTGGCGATCGACGAGCACGTCGCTTTTTTCGCCGGCCCTCCGCGTCGCCTTCGTCCGCGCGCAGAGCGGGACGGTGCCCGTTCCCCAGGGAACCGCCGCGTTCACCTGGTGGGTCGGCCGTCTCGACGCGTGTCCGATCGCACGCGTGGTCCGTAGCGTGCGAGTGGCCGCGTGTGCCCGGCTCGAGGTCGGAACGCTCGAGGTGGCGGGCGGTGACATCGTCGCACCCCTGACGAAGGACCGCCTCTGGCTCTCCGCAGGTGCGCTGGCACGAGCCGAGTGGACTTTTCTCGACCCGTTGTTCTTGAACGTCGAGGCGGGGGCCGACGTCCGGGCAACCAACGATCGGTTCTACTTCTTGCCCGACACCACGGTCTACCAGGTCTCCCTCTTCGGTCTGGGCGCCGCGGGCGGCGTCGGCGCGCATTTTTTGTGATCAGACCCTTCTGCCGCGGCCATTCCTCCGCGACACACTTCCATGACCGTGCGCGAACCCCATCCACCTTGTAGTGCCACCACGGCCGTCGCCGCGGCCCTCGGTGGCGACACGGTCGCAGCGAGCGAGCGCCGCGCCGGGCCCGCCCGGGAGGCGTCCGCGCGGGCCGCCTCGCCGGATCGTTTCCGCGCCATCGTGGACCGCCACTACGACTTTCTGTGGCGCACCGTCCGATACCTGGGCGTTCCGGACGCCGCGGCCGAGGACGCCCTCCAACAGGTCCTCTGCGTCGTCGCGCGCCGGTTCGACGAGATCGCGTCCGGGGCGGAGATCTCCTTTCTCTTTTCGACCGCCGTGCGCGTCGCGTCCGAGTGGAGGCGGACCGATCGCCGCCATCCGTCGATTCCCGTCGAGGACGTCGACGAGTTCGTGGGCCCTTGCCCCACGCCGGAAGAACTCGTCGACACGCGCCGCGCGCAGGAGGTCCTGCGCGAGATCGTGGAGGCGATGCCCGTGGAGCTGCGCATGGTCTTCATCCTCTGCGAGATCGAGGAGCTCACGCTGGCCGAAGCCGCCGAGTGCCTCGGCATCCCCGCCGGGACGGCCACCTCGCGCCTGCGGCGAGCGCGAGAGAAGTTCAAGGTCTTGGTCCGGCGCAGGGTGGCCTTTCCCACGCCGACGAACGGAGAAGGGCGATGAGCGACACGACGCGAGTCGAGCGGTTGCTCTTGCGGGCGGGACGCGCCGGCGCCCCCGCAGGCGCCAAAGAGCGGAGCCTGGCTGCCGTCGCGGGGACCCTCGGGAGCGCGCTCGTGACGTCGCAAGCTGCGGCCGGTGGAGCGATCGCAGGCGCGGGAAGCGTCGCCGGCGCCGCGAAGGCAGGTTCGCTGACGCTGCTCCACGTCATCGCCGTGACGGGGCTCACGGGGATCGGGGCGGTCGGCAGCGCGGTGCTCTTGCATCATGGAGACGGCGCCGCGGCCAAGGCTCCTGTGGCGGTCGAGGCGCTCCGGACCGCGCGCCCGAAATCGCAGATGCGCGAGGAGCCACGTGTGCCTCCGCCGCGGCCGTCCGTGGAGCCGGTCGTCGAGAACCCGGTCGAGGCGACGCCGAGCGAGGACGCCGTCCGAGCGCGGGAGCCCGCTCGTGGAACTGTGACGGTGGCGACGGGAGTCGGGGCCGCGGTCGTCGAAGCACCGCCGTCGCCCGTTCGGGTCGAGATCACCATGCTCGACGAGGCGCGGCGCGCGCTCGGGGCCGGCGAACCCGCGCGAGCCCTCTCGATCCTCGACGCGTACGTCACGCGCTTTCCGCGCGGGACGATGGGGCCCGAGGCTACGCTGGTTCGAATCGAGGCGCTCCTCAAGGCGGGCGATCGGCCGGCGGCCGAGCGGGCCGCGGACGTCCTCGGCGCGAGCGACCCCGACAATCCTTACGGCGCGCGCGTGAGGTCGCTGCTCGCCGGGTCGAATCACTGATCGAGCGCGGGCGTCACTTCCCCGCGCGTTCTTGCGGAGGTCATTTCATGAAACCGAAGATCGTCGCCGTGCCGACCTGGATCGGCGCGTTGCTGGGGTTCGGCGCATGCGGGGGGCAAGTCGTCGTGGGGGGCGCGAAGCCTTCCGACGGCGGCAGCCCGGAGGCCGCCACGACCGAGCTCGACGCCGCGAGCGCGACGCCGGCCGACCTGGGCGACGCGAGCGCGCCCGCCGGGCCGACGACCCCCGTGCGCACCGACCTCTTGCCGATCATGCCCGGCCAGGAGATAACGGCCTGCCAGACCTTCTCGAATCCGTTCGGACGGGACGTCGACGTGGTCTCAATCCAAGTCACGACCGACGCTCACGACGTCTTCCTCTTCAGCCTTCCGCCTTCGGGAGCGCCGGCACCGTCGACGGGGCTCGTCGGATGCCAGGTGGACCCGTTGGGAACGATGCCGATCCTTTATTTCTCCGACAAGGCCGCGTCGGGGATCACGTATCCGCAGCCGAACATGGGCTATCCGCTGGCCGCCGCGAACTCGCTGATGCTGCGTGTCCACTACGTGAACGCTGCGAACGCCGTTCTCCAAGCGCAAACGATCGCCTCGCTGGGCGTCGCGGCGCCTGGGATGGTGACGACGCACGTGGGCGCGATCTTCCTGCGCGCCGACGGGTTCCCGGTCGCGGCCCCGTTCGTCCAGCAGAGCTTCGCCATGCCGCTCACCGACGCATTCAGCATCTTCTTGTCGTGGAGCTTCGCCAGTCCGACCAACGCCACGGTCCGCGCGACCGCCAGCGGCACCGCCCTCCACGACGTCACGAATCGGCAGACATATTCACAGCTCTTGTCGAACGATCCCCCCGTGATGGTGGGGGCGGGTCAATCGATCCAGTGGAGCTGCGAGTACCCGAGCGCGGACAGTGCGCAGAGCGGAAACTGCGTCTACCAAGGTTTCTACTACCCAGCGGATCCGACGAACCCGAACGTCGTCGTGCGGTATTCCTCGCCGACGGACGGCGGGTAACGCGCGGTCGCCGAGTGCGTTGGGTGTGTCCTCCGAACTCTCGCTTCGCTCGAGCGTGCGGAGGAAATCGCGTTCGGGTGTGTCCTCCGAACTCTCGCTTCGCTCGAGCGTGCGGAGGACGTGGGCTCACGGTGCGCGGACGAGCAGCACGGGGAGGGCGCTGCCGGTCGCAACGTCGACCGAACGAACGACGAGCTCGACCCCCATTCGCAACGTCTGCGTGGGGAGGGGTGATCCAGACGCGTCGCCCAGCAGGGTTGCCCCGGGCTGTCGTAACGTCGTGCACAGGTCCGGGTAGGGCGGGTACGGCGTGATGCGCCCGTACTGGGCGGCGAGAGTGACTGGCCACGAGTAGGCCGCCAGCGAGCTGCCGACGGGGACCACGGGGGGAGACGAGCCGATGATGGGAAAGTCGCTCGGCTCCGGATAGGGCATCACGATGGCGACGCGACCTCGTGCGTCGGCGATTCCGGTCACGGTCGCGGAGCCGGCGATCGTCGCTACCAGGACGGCGCCAGCCGCGTCTCCGCCCGTCGCGGCATCCTGCAGCTGCGCTCGAATGACGCCTCGCATGGAAGCCGCGGGGCGCGAGGGCGCCGAGAAGAGCGGGACGCCGTCCGACAGGCCGCTCGACGGGGGGGACAGGGCGCAGGTCCACACGAAGAGCCCCCGCGCAGGGAGTCGCGCCGGGAACGAGAAGGGCAGAAAGCGCCCGGCCGGATCGTGCACCTCCACGACATAGGACTTCGTCGTCGTGGTGGACCAGTATCCCGCTGCCGTATCGCCGAACTCGATGACATTCAGTCCCGGCAGACCACGCGCGGTGAAGATCCCGGACTCACCGGCGGTCGCCGTGATTCGCGACCCCCCAGACGCCAGTCCGACCCGGACGATCAGCCCGTCGGCGACGAAGCGCTCCTCCGCGAAGTCCCAGAAGCGAACGCCGAGGGGACCGACGCGAGCGACGGATTCCAAGAGGCGTGCGCCCGTCATCCGCCGTCGCCCTCCGCGTCGAACACCCGGTTTTGCACGCGCGCACCCTCAGCGTCGACGATCATCGAGTCGATGGGCACGACGCGCGCGACGTACGCGACCGAGACCTGCATGTTTTGCTTGTTGATCTCCCATATGTTGTAGATGTCCTGCAGCGTGATGGGCTCGTTCACGAGGGTCACCGTCTCGTCCGGCCAGAACGTCCCCGGCTCCGGACCGTAGTGGTTTAGGAGGGACGCGGCCAGCGTGGGCGTGTCCTCGATCGTGCGCATCGCCCAAGCGAGGAGGTTGTGCTGCTTCTCCGCCGTCTTCGCCCACGTCGTGAGCAAGTAGTAGAGGTCGAGGGGCAGCGTGTTGCGGATCGTGCGACCGTCCCGCAGCACTCGGGGCGGCAGATGTCTGCGCGCCGTGCTCACAGACGCGTTGTAGAGAAAGAGAGACACGCCCTCGTCCATCGGCGTGTGGAAATTAGTCGCCTGATAAAGCTCGAACTGCGCGCCGGCGAACTCCGACCCAGGTCGCGCTTGCTCGAGCAAGCCGAGAATCGCTTGTCCGATCGCCGCGATGGCGTGATAGGTCGCCAAGTGCCTGCACCCTCCCTGCGCCTAGTGCTGCGCCCGCGCGACGCAGGCTCGCACGGGAACCGCCGAGGCACCAATCGAGAAACAACGCCTCGCCGCTGACACGCAATGGCTACGTCGCGATCCATCACGCGTGAACGGATAGGCGCGCGTGCATGACGTCACTTTTCGGCGTTGACGCATGCGCGGACCGTTGACGCCTGGACTGCCGCGTGCTGTCGTCCGCACCCGTCGCACGGGATGCAACTGTCCGCGGGCCCACTTTTCCTGGTGTCCGGCGGCGCGGCGACTTCGTGTATCCAACGCATCATCGGCTCGGGAGGGGAGCAAAAGAGCGCAGTCGACGAACGTCGCATCCACGAGGGGAATCTTGCCTGCTCTTCGCCAGCGGGCACGGCTGAATTAACGCGTCGTGAAACGGGCCCGACGACCGCATCGTCGCAGCCCGCAGGAGAGTGGCTATGGCCCAATACTTGTCGCCCGGCGTTTACATCGAAGAGGTTTCCTACCGGAGCACGAGGGCGATTGCAGGGGTCGGCACGACGACGACGGGATTCATAGGGCCCACGCGATTCGGGCCCGTCAATCTCGAGCTCGTGATGGTCTCGACGCTCGGCGAGTACGAGCAAGTCTACGGCGACGGACAACCCCTTCTTCTCTCGGACCCGGCGCAGCCGGGTATCCCGCCGCAGGCTTACCCGAACTTCATGTGGCAGGCGGCACGAGCGTTCTTCGCACAGGGCGGCCAGCTGCTCTACGTCTCGCGCATCGTCGGACACACGAATGGCGTGTCGAACGCGGCGATCGCCTCGGCTCCGATCGGGAGCCCTGGCGGGCCCACGATCTACGCACGCTATCCCGGCGCCTACGGAAACATGCCCGTAGCCATCACGGTCAACGTGGGCCAGAACGTGTTGCGTTTCGACAAAACGGGCACCGCCGGCCTCGGCTCCGTCGAGGAGTACGACGTGGTCATGCTCGTGATTCCGGGCTCGCCCGGGACGAAAGCCTTCTATCTCGTGGAGTGGGACGCCAACGCCAACAACTGGTTTTTCACCGTCGAGGGCTCGGCGAGCACGAACATCCCGCTCGCGCGCGCGCAGCCCGGATGGGAGGTTCACGTCTTGACGCTGACCCTGACGGTCACGCCCACGGACCCGACCATCGCACCGCAGACGTGGGCGGGCCTCGCGCTCGACTCGCGGCATATGACCAGCGGCTCGAACGACTCCCTTTCGGGCAAGTTTGGGGCCGACCCCCACAACCGGGAGTTCGGCCGGGAGTTGTCGATCTTGTTCGACGGCGCTTCCCTGAACGGTCTGGGGCTCCTCAGCTCCCTCTTTGCCGCTTCCCCGACAAGGAGCCCGGGATCGCCCGGATTGGCGTTCGCCGTGGAGACCTCCGGCTCGACCGATGCGGCGCGCACGCTCTCGTTCCAGCTCGGACAGGGCGTCATGGGGACCGACGGCACGCTCCCCGCGCTGGCGGACTACGAGGGGACCGACGACGAGGACTCCACCCCGCCCATCAAGACCGGGCTCGCCCAGTTCGAGGACGTCGAGGACATCTCGATCGTCGCGGCTCCGGGCTCGACGTATGAGGCCGACCCGGACAAGGCCGTCGCGATCATGCAGGAGCTCATCACGCACTGCGAGACCATGCGATACCGCATCGCGGTGCTCGACAGCATCAACCACCAGTCGATCAACGACGTCCGCCAGCTCCGGGCCCAGCTCGACACGAGCTACGCCGCGCTCTACTACCCGTGGGTGCGCGTGATGGACCCCATCACGAGCACCCCGATCAACTTGCCTCCCAGCGGCTTCGTTGCCGGCATCTACGCCCGCAACGACGTGACGAGAGCCGTGTACAAGGCGCCGGCCAACGAAGTGGTCAACCTCGCGCTCGGTTTCGAGGCGAACATCAACAAGGCGCAGCAGGACATCCTCAACCCCGAGGGCATCAACTGCTTCCGCTTCTTCGAAGGACGCGGTTATCGCCTCTGGGGCGCGCGCACGGTGAGCTCCGACACCGACTGGAACTACGTCAATCTTCGGCGCTACTTCGCGTACCTCGAGCGATCCATCGACATCGGCACGCAGTGGGCGGTGTTCGAACCGAACGGGGACCGCCTCTGGGCCAAGGTGGCCGCATCGATCGCGTCCTTCCTCTTGGCCGAATGGCAAGCGGGGGCATTGCTCGGCGCGAAGCCAGAGCAGGCGTTCTTCGTGAAGTGCGACCGCACGACCATGACCCAGAACGACATCGACCTCGGTCGCCTCGTGTGTCAAGTGGGCGTCGCCGCGCTCCGTCCCGCCGAGTTCGTGATCTTCCGCGTCGGCCAGTGGACGGGCGACCGCTCGTCTTGACGGAGCCGTGACTCGTTCCCCCCGCCCAGGAGCCCACGATGGCAAACCCCCGACCGACTCCGTACTCCCAATTCAATTTCACCGTCGGCTTCGCGAACATCGACGACGGCCCTTTCGGTGGCTTTCAGGAGTGCAGCAACCTGGGCCAAGAGGTGACGGTCGCCGAGTACCGCAACGGCAACGACGCGATGAACCACGTGAGGAAGGTGACCGGCCTCAACAAAGCCGCCGACGTGACGCTCAAGCGGGGCGTCGTCGGCACGCTTCCCTTCTACACTTGGATGGACTCGATCCGGCGCGGCAGCGTGGACACCATCAGCGGTGCCGTCCAGGACGTGACCATCATCCTGAACACCGAGGATCAGCAGGCGCCGGTGTTCACGTGGACGCTCCACAACGCCCGCATCACCAAGCACGTCTGCGGTCCACTCAACGCAAAAGGGACCGACGTGGCGATGGAGGAGATCACGCTGGCGTACGAATGGCTGGAAATGTCGTGAGCAGGGCTCTCGTGCCCCCCCGGCGGGCCGCGGGAGTGCAGTTCGAGGCTGCACCCCCGCCGCTTTCGCGTGCGCTCCCGCGCATGGACGTCGCGGTATTCGTCGGGTTCGCCGCGTCCGGGCCGCTGAACGTCCCCGTACCCGTCGACGACCCAGCCCACTTCGCGAGCATCTTCGGCACTGACGCGCCGCTCGCCTGGGATCGCGTGCGAGGAGCCGTGCAGAACGCGTATCTCGCGCCCGCCGTCCGATCGTTCTTCCTCAACGGGGGCGTACGCTGCTGGGTCGTTCGGGTCGCGAAGCCCGGTGCGATCAACGCGTTCCCCGTGAGCGGACTGTTGCGCAGCGTGCGCGGCCAGCTGACAGCGGCGACGCTCGTCGCGCGTTCGCAGGGAAGCTGGTCCGACGATCTCCAGGTCGCCGGCAGTCTGCTGAGCCGCCCCATCGAACCCGCGGCGCTCGACCCGGCGATGGAGCTGGGGCGCTTCCCGGCGTCGCTCGACGTCGTCCCCGGCGCGCTCGACGACGTCGTCGCCGGGGATCTCGTCCGCGTCTCGCTCCAGGGCGACGGCGACATCCGCGTGGCGATGATCGTCGTGGAACAGACGGTGACCGTGTCGACCAGCACGGGAACCCTGCGCCTCTTGGCTCGCGTCGACGCGAATGGGCAGCCGATGGCGTGGTGGTTTCGCGCCGTGCCTCCGGGTTTGTGGTCGGGGACCTCGGGAGCGGTGCGCTACGGCGGCGCCGACGTGGCGGCCACTTTAGTGGCGCCGCCCAGCGTCGCGGCGCTTCCCCAGTCGACGTTCGCGATGGCCACCTACTCTTTGCAACTCGGGACGTCGCTGCCGGATGCGCCGGCACCAGGGACGATGCTCGAGGCGCGGTTCGGGACGAGCGTCCTGTGGGCCATGGTGCACGAGGCTCACAGCGTCACGAGCTTGCCGGGCAGCCCACCGCTGCCGCAGGTCGTCGTCACCTGCAGCGGGCTCTTCGTCGATTCGCCGTGGAGCGGGCCCACGTCGTCCGCGATCGACCTCGAGATCGAGCGGTTGCGGGTGGAGCTGTGGACGCGGGTCGCACAAGCAACGCCGTCGACGCTGACTGATCTCGGCCTGGACTGGTCGCACCCGCGTGCCGTGTGGGCCGTCCCGAGCGACGAGGAGCTCTTCCGGCCATCGGACGACCCCTCGGCGGTCAACGCGCGGGCAGTCGAGCTCCGTCAGCAGGCCGACGCAGTCGCGCTCCTCTGGTCGGACGCTGCGGACCCGCGTTTCGCGCTCGCCTGCGCGGAAGATCCCGGCGTGACGTTCCTGCCCATCGGCATGCCGTACACGCCCGACTATCCGCTCGGACCGTCGCCGACGACGGATCTTCCCCTGAAGCGCGATGGGCTCGACACGTTCGACTCCTCACTCTTCCTGGATCCGGACGTGGCCCAGATGCCGATCCAGATGCTGCTCTCGGAGGCGGACTTCATCCGGTATCAGTCTCCGACTCCCCGCAGGTTGACCGGGATTCACGCGGCGCTGGGGATCGACGAGGCGACGCTCATCGCCGTGCCGGACGCCGCGCTCCCCGGGTGGTGCCCGGCCGATGAGCCCACGCTGGTGCCCGGAGCGCCGGCCCAGCCCGTCGTCCTCGGCGCCGGCGGGTCGTTCGTGGCGTGCAACGCGCGGCCGCTGGACCTCCCTGCGCTGATCGTCGGGCCCGTCACTCCGCAGGGGACCTTCACGCTGAGCTGGCTCCCTGTGCGCGACGCCGCGCAGTACGAGATCCAGGAGTCTGCCGATCCCACGCTCGAAAGCGGCGTGACGTCGTACACGACGACGGGAACTTCGCTCGACGTCTACGGACATGCGCCCGGGATCGTCTACGTGCGCGGGCGTGCGACCAACGGTGCGCTCGACAGCGGGTGGTCGGCGGCGAGTCCGATCGTCGTGCCCTTCACGTCGGGATACGTGGTGTCCGAAGGCAACGCGCCCAACCCCGCGCCGGCGCTGCTCGGCGTGCAGACGCCGCTGCTCGCCATGTGCGCGGCGCGGGGCGATCTGTTCGCGCTGCTCGCGCTGCCTCCGTTCCAGACGGTCGTCGACGCCGCCCGCTACGTGAGCCGGCTTGCCGCGCAGCAGCCCGACGCGGCGTTGAGCTTCGGCGCCGCCTACCACCCGTGGATCATCACGCGTGACCAGCCCACCGGTCCGCTGACAACGACGCCGCCCGACGGCGCGATGACCGGCATCCATGCCAAGCGTGCCTTGACGCGCGGAGCGTGGGTCGCCCCCGCCAACGAGCCGCTCGACGACTCGGTGCTCGGGTTCTCGCCGCGCTTGCCGAACGACGCGTGGGCCGTGCTCGACGCGCAGCCCGTGAACCGCATCCGCAGCGAGGCCCACGGGATGCTCGCGATGAGCGCTCTCACGCTTGCGAGCGACGTCGACTACTCGCCGATCAACGTGCGCCGGTTGTTGATGCTGCTGCGGCGCGCGGCGCTCAGCCTGGGGAACCGCTTCGTGTTCGAGCCGAATGGCGATCGGCTCGCGCGCTCCATGCAGGGGACGTTCACCGCGATGCTCGACCGGCTCTACAGGAGAGGCGCGTTCGTGGGGGCGACGGCGAACGACGCGTACCGGGTCGTCACGGACGCGAGCGTGAACCCACCCGACTCGATCGACCTCGGACGCTTCGTCGTCGAGCTTCAGGTCGCGCCGTCGCTGCCCCTGTCCTTTCTAACCGTCCGCCTCGTGCAGTCCAACGGCGTGCTCGCCGTGAGCGGCGGGAGCTGAGCGGCCATGTCGAGCTCGTCGCAGACCTATCCGTTCACCGCCTTCAACTTTTCGGTGGAGATCCTGCAGGGCAGCAACCTCGTGTGCGACGCGGCGTTCGCCGAGTGCGACGGGCTCGAGGTGAGCATGGACATCAAGACGATCCGCGAGGGCGGCAACAACGACCAGCAGGTCCGACTCGCGGGGCCGCACACCTTCGGGACGCTGTCCCTCAAGCGCGGCATGACGTCCGCGAGCGACCTCTGGGCGTGGGTCGCGGCGTCGGTCGCGAACCCGAGCTTGCGCTTGGACGCGCGCGTCGTGCTCCACGGCAGCACGCCGAACGGGAGCGCGCTGGCCAGGTTCGAGCTCTCCCGCTGCTTGCCGCAGAAGATGAAGGCTCCGTCGCTCAACGCCAAGGACGGGATGGTCGCCATCGAGGAGCTGCAGATGGCCTACGAGTCGCTCAAGTTCTTTCCGGGAGGCTCGTGATGCCGGAGCTCAAGAAGGCCCAGCTCACCGAGATGGTGGTCGACGCGACGGGGAAGTTCAACCCGAAGGACGGCGGGATGTCCGTCTCGGTGCAGTTCAACCCGGAGTCGCTGAAGGTCACGTACAACAACCAGGTCAGGTGGCCGGGGCCCGGCGATCAGAACGGGACGGCCGCGATCCAGTTCGTCGGCATGGGCACGACGAAGCTCTCCGTCACGCTGTGGTTCGACTCCACGGCCGCGACGACGACGGGCGAAGAGCCTACCGTCTCGCAGCCCTCGAGCGACACGACCACCGCGCTGGCGACGAGCACGGGCGCGCAGATCACGGACGTACGGAGCATCACCGAGGACGTGGCGTACTTCATCGAGCCCGATATCCCGTCGGCCAGCGCTCCTGCGAACACGAGGTCCACGAAGGCTCGCGCGGTGCGCTTCCAATGGGGGACCTTCTACTTCGACGGCGTCATGGACACCATGGAGGAGAACATCGAGTTCTTCGCGCCCGACGGCACGCCGATCCGCTCCAGC
>DATGJA010000657.1:0-3478 GCA_035295445.1 Polyangiaceae bacterium
CTCCCAGTCGACGCAGTTGATGGGGTGCTTGGCCCGGGCCCCGGGCTCGCGGACGTTGCACAGCGGGTCGAACGCCTTGCGCTCGCCGTCCTTGATCCCTTCCCACTCGTTGGTGGTGCCCGCGCGCTTGCAACGCCCGCCGTCGCTGCAGGCCTTGTACGCCTCGACGGTCACCTCGAATTCGTCGATGCAGTACGGGTCGAGCACGACCTGATGCGCCGGCTTCTCGAGGGGCAAGTCGTCGTCGCTGCCCATGTAGAAGCTCCCGCCCGGAATCCGGATCATTGCGGGCGGGCACGACGAGCCGGTCGAAAGGGAGCCGGGAGGCGCAGCCGCAGCCTGCGCGGACGCCGACGCCGGCACGGGCGCCGCGGGCCGTGCGGACTCGGAGGCTCGCCCGCCCGTCCATCGCGCGGCGAAGACGATGCCGCCGACGGCGGCGGCGCCGAGCACGACGAAAACCCCCCACTTGCCCGACCCGGAACGGCGCCCCGTCGTCGTCGTTCCCGCGCGCGCCTCCGCCGAACGCGTCGAAATCGCGGCACCGTCGTGCCTCGAGGTCCGGTCGGCCTGGAGCCCCGGGGCGAGGGCCGTCTTGGCCGTCACCATCGCGTCCGGCGTCGACGGGGCCTTGCGCGGGGAGGTCTCGGTCAACCCGCGCAGCGGGTCGAGCTGGAGCGCGCGGCGCACGGCGTTCCAGAAATCGCCCACGGTCTGCCAGCGATCCGCCGGCGTGATCGCCAGGGCCTTGAGAAAGGCCGCCTCGACCTCGTTGGAGACCACGGCTCCGAGCGTCCGCGGGCTCGGGCGGCGATCCGGATTGCCGGAGGAGACCGCGAGCTGCACGAAGTCCTCGCCGGACAGCGGCTCCCGGCCGGTGATGGCCTCGACGAGGATGAGGGCGAGCGCGAACACGTCCGTCCACGGACCGGTCGCGCCGTGCGTGCGCGAGAACTGCTCCGGCGAGCCGTACGCGGGGGTGAAGCTCGTGACCTGACCGCTCGTCTTGGTGAACGTCCCGGCCATCTTCTGCGCGTCGGAGACGACCTTGGCGATGCCGAAGTCGAGCAGTTTGACCGTCGCGTCGCCGCGCGGGTCGCCGATGACGAAGATGTTGCCCGGCTTGACGTCGCGATGCGCGATGCCCTTCCTGTGGGCGAGCGCCAGGGCCTCGGCCACCGGGTCGAGCAGGCCGATGGCGTCCGGCAGCGTGCGCGGGGAGAGGCCCGCGTGCTTCTCGTCGTCGAGGACCTGCTCGAGCGTGGCGCCCTCGAGCCACTCGAGCACCATGTATGGAACGTGCTCGCCGCCCGTCGTCTCGAGCGTGCCGACGTCGCGGGCCTGGACGATCGCCGCCGAGCGGGCCGACAAATCGGCCAGGAGAGTGCTCTCCTGGATGAACTCGTCGAGGAGCTTCTGCCGATCGCGCTCGGAGAACTCGCCGAGCGCCTTGAACACCTTGATCGCCACGGGGCGCTTCCAGACGACGTGCGTCGCCCGATACACCGTCGCGAACCCGCCCTCGCCGACGACCTGTTCGATGGCGTATTTGTCGGCGATTGTGCGTCCGATGAGCTTCAGCGTGTCGCCCTGCGGCACCGGGATACCTCCCCTTTCGACGAGGGTACGAGCGAACGAGCGTATGAGCGAACGAAACGGCCCGGAGGCTGCTTCACGGGGTCTCTAGCGTCTACGCACCACCCGGTCGTGCAGTTGCGCACGCCGCGAGGATTTCACGTCGCGCGGGTCCGTACGGGGAGAGCAGCCCGACGAGGCCGAGGGCGACCTCCTCGGTGGCGTGCGTGGCGCCTGCCTGCGAATCGTGCGGGATCTCGACCGCATAGCCACGCTGGAGGGCGTCGGTCGCGGTCGCGAGGAGCTGGAGCTCGGTGAGGCACCCCGTCAGAACGAGGGTGTCGACGCGCAGCTCGGAGAGGAGGTCGGCGAGGCGCGATCGGACGAACGCGCTGTACGTCGGCTTTCGAACGACATGGTCCCCTGCCCGGGGCGCGAGGGGGGTCCACACCTCGGCGCCCTCCGTTCCTTTGATGTTGTGCGCGCCCCAGTCATCGAGGTCGGCGTCGTCCGGCTCGTGCTCGTCGACCACGTAGACGACGGGGAGGCCGTCCGCCCTCGCCTGCGCGAGGCGCTCTTCGATCGCGGGGACGATCCCGCGGGCCCTGGGGACCTCGAGCGGGCGGCCCGGGGTCAAGTGGTCGTTCTGCATGTCGACGACGAGGAGCGCCTTGCGCGCCGTCGCCCGGGCTCCGAGCGACCGGAGGACCCGCCTTCGGAGTCCTGGCGACGGCTCTTGCGCAGGCTCGGAGAGCGCGAGGGCCGCCAGCGCCTCGCGCGCCGCGCGGAGGACGAGCCCCGCCTCGGGCGGTTCCGCCTGCAGGCCGAACTCCACCAGGCGGTCCGTTCGGCCCGAGAGGACCACCGCGAGCGCATCCGCGATGGGGTCGTCGCTTTGGTCAGTCAAACGAACGCTCCGAGGTAGGGATTCTGCCGCCTTGTCCCGCTTGCCGCAACGCCAAGGAGCGCTCCAGCCAGAGGAGGCACCGTAGCCAAGGTAGCTACGCGCGAGCGGGCCGTTCAGATCGCCGGGGGAAGGCCGCGTCGAGCGCGCTTGACGGGCCCCGCGGGCCGAGCAAGGCTCGGCCATCGCGCGAGGTGGGCCCCCTGTCCGGATCCATGTCGAACGCCGACGATGCGCACCTCATGGCACTGGCCGCCTCGGGGGATTCGAGCGCCATCGGGGAGCTCTACGACCGCTACGCCCGGGTCATGCTCCCGGTAGCGCTGCGCGTCCTGGGCACGCGGACCGAGGCGGAGGACGTTCTGCACGACACCTTCGTCAGCTTGCCGGAGCGCGCCCGACATTACGCCCCCGAACGGGGCGGGGTCGCCGCGTGGCTGGTCATCCTGGTCCGCAACTTGAGCATCGACCGCGTTCGCCGGACCGGGCGCCGCCAGACGCTCAACCGTGAGCACCTCGATGCGGAGCCGCCGCCGACGCCACGCCGACTCGACCCCGAGGCGCTCGCGTCGCTGTCGGCCCGGCGCGACCGGGTGTGCAAGGCGCTCGCCTCGCTGCCCGACGCGCAGCGCGAGACGCTGATCGTCGCGTTCTTCGAGGGGCTCACGTACGCCGAGATCGCCGAAAAGCAGAGCGTCTCTCTCGGGACGGTCAAGTCGCGCGCCGCGCGCGCCCTCGCCGCGCTGAGAGAGGCCCTCGCCCGCGAGGGCTTCACGGCAGATGACCTTGGCGCCCCGAAGACGCCGCGCTGAATTGCGCTACGATCTTCGTGGGTCGATGCAGTATCCGGAGCCCACCCTCTACGCCATCCCGCTCTTTCTTGTCACGCTCGCGGCCGAGCCGCGACTGCTCGCGCGGGCACGCGCGGGAGGCCGCGACGTCCTCGGGTACGAACGGCGCGACACGTGGGCCAGCCTCGGCCTGGGCATCGGATCGCTC
>DATGJA010000658.1:0-5288 GCA_035295445.1 Polyangiaceae bacterium
CCTCTTCGAGGGTCACGTCGCCGTCGTAACGGGGGGCGGCAGCGGGATCGGCCTCGCCGTCGCGCGAACCCTCTGCGAGCTCGGCGCCGCGGTCGCCATCTGTGGTCGCGACGAGACCAAGCTCGAACGCGCGCGCGCCTGGCTCGCGGGGCGCGGCCAGCGGGTCCACGCCGCCAGGTGCGACATCCGCGAGCCCGACGCCGTCGAGTCGTTCGTGCGGGGTGTGCGCGACGCCCTCGGAGAAGTCTCTGTCCTCGTCAACAACGCGGGCGGTCAATTTCCGACCACCGCGGAGACGCTGAGCCCCCGAGGCTGGGACGCGGTCATCCGCAACAATCTGAACGGCACGTTCTACATGACCCGGCAGGTCGCCGTGTCCTCGATGATCCCCACGCGCCGCGGACGCATCGTCAACGTCATCGCGAACGTGGCGCGCGGCTTTCCCGGTATGGTGCACACGGGCGCTGCTCGGGCCGGCGTCGAGAACATGACCAAGACGCTCTCGGTCGAGTGGGCACGCCACGGGATCGGAGTCAATTCGGTCGCGCCGGGGACCATCCAGTCGACGGGCACCGAGCGATACCCGGCAGAGCTCGTCGAGATGAGCCGACAACAAACGCCGATGAAGCGGCTCGGCACCCCGGAGGAGGTCGCGGAGCTCTGCGCGTATCTCGCCAGCGAGGCCGCTTCCTTCGTGACCGGCGAGACGTGGTACATCGACGGCGGCGCGCACCTCTGGGGCGAGACGTGGATCATCCCGGAGCGCGAAGCGCCCCCTTTGCCCGACGTCGTCGTCAACTTGTCCCGCTGAGCCGTGGTCCAGCCCGAGCCGTCGTCCCCCCTGTTCCCGGTACCGGAGCCGCTGCCGCCGATCCCGCGGCGTTCGGTCCTCGCGCGCCTGCGCGAGTACTTCCTTGGCGAGGACCCCAGTCTGCTGACGGCGCTCGTGCTCACATGTCCGCTGTCGGTGTTGCTCTACACGCGAAGCCCCGCCACAAACTTCATCTTCGACGAGCAGGAGGCGCTCCTCGCAAACCCGTACGTTCGCGCCGCGTCCGACACCTCCTTGCACATTCCATGGGGCGCAGCGTTCCGGCGGGACTTCTGGGGCCTGCTTCCAGATCGCACAATCGGCTCCTATCGGCCTGTCCCCGACATCCTCTGGCGCGCTCTGTGGAAGATCGGTGCGCGAGAGCAGATGGCGTTCTTGCACGACTGGCTCAACGTACAGCTCCACGGTCTCAATGGTGCGCTGGTGGTGCTGCTCGTGCTGCGGTGGACGCGCGATCGACTTACGGCTTGGCTGGCCGGCGCGCTCTTCGTCGCCACGGCCGTCTCGACCGAAGCGGTCAGCGGCGTCGTTGGTCTCGCCGACGTTCTCGGCGGAACCGGCGCGCTCCTGGCCCTGTTGGCGTTGAGCTTGCCGTTGTCGACGATGCCGCTGGCGCTTCTCGGAGCCACGCTCCTCGGTCTCTACTCGAAGGAAAGCGCGCTCTGCGTCGTGCCGCTCGTCCCGCTGGCGGCGCTCCTCACGGCGCAGCTCGTTCACCGGCAGCGGCCGCTGTCGTGGGTTCGCGCGGGGGTGGCCGCGGCGACGACCGGCGCCGCGTTCGTCTTTTACGTGGAGATGCGGCGGCGCTGCTTTCCTGTCTCCACACCGGCACAGCTCACGGTCGCGGCCAACGCGGGCAGGCCCTGGCTCGGTCGGGCATTCGCCGCGGCGTTGCGCTGGTACGCGCAGCCGATGCTGCCGCACGATCCGCTGAACAATCCGCTGCTCGATGCCTCGCCGCCCTATCGCGTCGCCGGCGCACTGCGCGTCTTCGCAAGGGGCCTCGGGCAGGTCGTCTTCCCGCGGACGCTGTCCGGCGACTATTCGGCGCCGCAGGAGCCCGTCCCCGGCCGTCTGCTCTTCCCCGAGAGCCTCATCGGCGGCGTCGCCATGCTCCTCCCGCTGATCGTGACTCCCGCGCTCGGCGTCTTGGCTTGGCGGCGACGTCGCCGCGCGGGAGACGAGCCTGCGGGCGCCGCCGGATCGGGCTCGACGTTGCCCATCGTCGCTTTCGCCCTGGCCTGGATCGTCGTGTCGTACTTCCCGGTCTCGAACATCCCCGTCGTCCTTCCCACGGTCCGAGCCGAGCGGTTCTGGTACTTCCCGGCCATCGGCTCCGCCATCCTGCTCGCGCTCGCGTTCGCGAAGGCGATCGGTGGGGCGCGATCGATCCGAGCCCTCGGCGTCGCGGCCGGTGCCTTCGCGTTCTACATCGGGTTTCAGTGCGTCGCGGCGCGCCGCCACGCGTTCGACTACGCGAACGACCTGGCGTTCTGGAACGCGACGCGAAAGGCCGTGCCGAACAGCGCTAAGGCGCACCTGAACTACTCGGTCATGCTGGGGGCGCGCGGCGATCTCCCTGGGAGGCTCGAGTCAAACGAGGTCGCGCTCCGCCTGGCCCCCACGTGGCCGATGGCGAGCGTCTACCTGGGAGACACGCTTTGCCGCATGCATCGCGCGCCCGAGGCGGTGGTCCACTACCTCACCGGCTTCTCGCTCGGCCCGAACGATCTCAGCCTCATCGCGTTGGGCGTTCAATGCCTGTGGGACGAACAGCAGCTCGTCGAGGGGTCCGTCGTGAGGGGATCGCTGCAGGACCTTGCGGACCAGTACCCAGGCTCGTGGCTCAAGTACATCGTGGATGACACGCTCAGCAGCGGTGACGAGTACAAGGGCGTCAACCCGAAGTACCGTCCGCGTGGCTACAACGAGGGGCCAAAGAAGGACGACTGACTCGGCGAGCCCGTTGCTTGCGCGTTGCGCTCAAGGCTCCCCTCTCCCCCCCTCCGTCGCGACCGTCCCAACGAGCGCATCGAGCAGCGCGCCGTACCCGCTGCTTGAGGGGTCGCGACCCACGCACGTGGCGGTGAAGACGTGCCGCCCCGGGTCCAGGACTCGTGGCAGCATTGCCCCCTTGCGCGGCTCGGGCGCGAGGGCGTACCCGCGCCACGCCGTGAGCGGCGCGCCGTCGATGGCGACGACGTAGTCTCCCTCGTCGGGGCCCGTCACCCCGTCGAGCCGCAAATACGCGATTCCCGGGGAGACGACCTCGAAGGGGAACGAGACCTTCGCTCCGACGCGCGACGCGAACAGCTCGAGCGCGGTTCCCCCGCTCGCCCCGGTGGCCTGGGCGCGTCGCGTCCCCAGCCCCGCCGGAGCCACGAACGACGGCCACGCGAGCTCGATTTCGAGCTGCAGTCCCGGCGGCACCATCACCTGCGAGAAGAACTTTCCAAGACGATCCTCGGGCAGGGACAGAAAGATCGGAAGCGAGGGGTGGGCGCGCCGCAGGTCGAGGAGGCCGGATCCGTCGTCGAGCACGAACAAGCGCTCGTCGTCGTCCTTCCAGGTGTCGAACGCCGCGTCGGTCTCCGCGGCGTCGTGCGAGCGCACGATCCCGCGCGCGCCGCCGTCCGTATCGAGGGCGCGCCGCAAGTCCGATCGGTGCGATTGCATCTCTGCGGCGTCGGCGCCCCGCGTGGACCAGGGACCGCGCGCGCACACCCACGCGGTCAGGAGAAGCGCCAGAAGCGCGCCGCCAAACGCGTGGCCATCGGCGAGCCAGCCACGCGCCCATCTCGGCGTCCACATCGTCGACCGGGCCGCCGCGATCCAGACGAACGGCGCGGCGGGAAAGAGATGGCGCGCGCCGTAGAAGGGCGCGTTGCCGTTGTAGTAAAGCGCGTACGTCAGCGTCAGGGCCACGACGAACGCCGGGCCCAGCGCATCGACGCCCGACGCGCCGAACGCCGCCGGGACGAACGCCAGCAGCGCCAGCGGCGCAAAGCCGAGCAAGTCCCCGCCGAGCGCGGCCGCTCGCTCCCCCACCATGCGCAGCGCGGCCGCGACGCGATATCCCTGCGGGCCGAAGCTCGCCACGAGCGGTCCGTGCTCCACCGAGCAACCTTGCGTTCCGTCGAACCCGAGCCGGTGGCACCCGACCGGCCAGTCGGAGCGAGCAAAATAGGCTGCCTGCGTCGGCAAGAGCCACGATCCCGTCGCAGCACGCTGATTCGTGACCAGGAGGAGGAGGAACGGCGCCGCGCCGACCGCCACCCAAATGAGGGCGCGCCGTCCGTGTGCAGTCCAGACGACGATTCCGGCCACGGCGATGCCCAGCACGGCCCCGTCGAGCAATCGCGCGGAGATCGCCCAACCGACGCACCCGCCGAGGACCAGCCCTCGCACCGCCGCTCGAGCCCGACGTGCATCCCCCCGAAGACCGAGCGCGCAAGCCACCGCCACGGAGGCCAAGATGGCGATGAGCGCGTGGGAGACGAGATCCGACGTCTCGACGACCCGCGCGTACGACGGCACGGCGAGAAGGAGCGAGGTGCGTGTCGCGGCCTCGGCGTGGTCGCCGCCTCCGCACGCGCGGGTGAGCGCATCGCCTAGGTAGGCCTGCGCGGCGATCAGGCCCGCCGCGGCGGCGGGCCCGGCCGCCATTGGCGCGCCGACCCACAGAAACGGAACGAGGGCGAGAGGCCACCCCGGGGGAAACACCCCGTAGAGGCGCCCATCCGGTCCCTCGAAGGTGAACTTGTCCGTAAACGATTGGAGCGGCGACGGGACGGGGAATCCAAAGTGAAGATGCGACAGGGCGCGGGCCTGCAGAAGATAGACGCTCGCGTCGATCGACAGGGGCATGCTCCGCAGCTTCTGACGCACGAACCACCACGACGTGCCCGCCGCTGCCGCGGCACACGCGGTCACGAACGCGCCCTTCGGCGCCGCGTTCAACCACCGCGGCCACGCGACGGCGATCGGTCGCAAAGACGCCGCGGCGGCCAGGGCTGCCGCAAGGGTCGCGGCGCCGGACCATGACCACGCGGCTCGACTCGTTAGCGCGAGGGCCGTCCAGACGAGCGCCATCGCGCCGCCGATCGACCTGGCCAGGGACGCGCGCTCGACGACGACGGCCAACTTCTACCTCCCGTCGCGGCCGGCGCGGGTCGCCTGGAAATAGGCGAACACGATCCCACCCAGCGTCGCTACGAACAGGGCGATGCCGGTGTAGAGGAACCGCGGGACGAAGCGAAACACGATGGTGGCGTCGGGCGCATTGAGGGTCGTCGCCACGGTGTCGCCCCAGTCGAGCACCGGGGCGCCGTTCGCTTTCCACCCGGGGTCCCAGTTCTGATTGAGCACGATGTGATCTCCCGCGCGCGCTCCCGTTACCCGTACTTTCATCAAGTTGGGCGTGAACGATTCGAGGGTCGCGCTCCCCACCCCCTCG
>DATGJA010000659.1:0-8543 GCA_035295445.1 Polyangiaceae bacterium
GAGCGATCCCTTCGCGATCCCGCCGTCGGGGGTCGCCCGCGCTACGTGACTAGGGCTCCTCGCCCCGCCAGCGGCCTCGCTCGGTCTCGCTCGGTTCTGGGACGCGTTCTGCGCGCTATCCAGTTCGGCGAAACACGCCCACCACGACGCCGAGGAGCATCGTGGGACGGAAGTCGGCCGACCGAACGTAAATCGGTGCCATGTCCTTGTTCGCTGGCTGGAACCGGACGTGATCCTTTTCGGGGAAATAGTATTTGACCGTGGCCTCGTCGCCGATGAGCGCCACGACCACTTCGCCACGGGTCGCCGTGAGCTGCTTCTTCACGAAGATGTAGTCGCCGCTGAGGATGCCGGCGTCGATCATCGAATCGCCATGGACCTTGAGGCCGAAGACCTCTCGCCCGCCCTTCACGAGGGTGCGATCGATCCGGACGGTGTCGATGACGTGCTCTTCGGCGAGGAGCGGCAGCCCCGCCGCCACCCGACCGAGAACGGGGACCTCGACGAGGTCCACGTCGTTGGCCGGCTCTCCGATCGGGCCCCCGTCCGCGAGCTCGCGCGCCTCGAGGTTCGTGGGCCGGAGCGCGCGCGACTTCATGTCCTCCCGCGTCAGGTAGCCCTTGCGCTCGAGCGCGCGCAGGTGGTCGTTGACGCCGTTGGTGGACCGGATGCCCATGCGCGCGCCGATTTCGCGGAGCGTCGGCGGGTACCCGCGGTCGTGGATGGATTGGCGGATGAAGTCGAGCACCATCTGCTGCCGCTGCGTCAGACCTTGCATCGTGCCAGCAAGGCTACTGAACGCGCGTTCTATCGTCAACAAACCCGCAGGAGGTCATTGGTCTCGTCGAGGGGAGCGGGGCGGAGGCGGGCGGAGCCAAGGCTCCTGCCCCCCCGCCGCCCCTCGAGCTCCCCGCCGGATCGGACCCCACCACCGCCTGAGTCCCAAGGTCCGGAGCTACTTGCCACCCCACTTGGCCAGGAGCTGCATCTCCATGTCCACGTGGCAGGTCTCGCACTCTTGGGACTTTGCGTCCTTGCGCGCGAGCTTGTCGACAAAGTTTGCATCCATCCACTTGGCGAGCGCCTTCTTGTCGCGGCGGTCAAGCTGCTGAACACGGCCCTGGTGGCACGAGTCGCAAAAGAGCGGGCCTCCCTCGGCCATCGAGAGCTTGACCACGAGGTCGTCCCACATGTGCGCCGCGATCTTCTTCCGGCGCGTGGGGGCTGCGAAATCGCCCTCCTGGTGACAGTCGCCGCACTTGACGCCCAGCGACTTGGCCATGAGCTTCATGACGCCGCGCAGCGCCTTGGGCTCGAGCTTCTCGATGGGAGGAAGCCGCTTGGCGTCGAGCCCGAGCGCCTGCAAGTCCGCAGTCAGCGCGCTCGGCACGGGCGCCTTCATCTCCACGGGCACGGCCTCCTGGGTCGGCGCCGCCGGCGTCGCGCTCCCCGCCGGTGCCGACGACGAGAGCGGCGCAGTCGGGGGTAGAGCGGACGCGGGCCCGGAGGCCGACCCCGACGCCTCCGGGACGGGCGAAACGGGCGGCTGCGCCGTCTGCGCCGCGCCGCCGCACGCGGCCGCGACGAGCAACAGCAACGCAGCCGTGTGGGACCCAAAACGCATGCCCGCGCTTCTCTGTCAGAACTTGCCGCTGGTCGTCAAGAAGGTCACCTTCTCGTTCGTCTCGCGTAGACGCGTCGACAGGATCCGCACGCAGTTCCAGAGGACCTCGTACGCCAGGTCCTTGTGCAGGAAAAGGAGGTCGTCGAAGCTCTCCTTGGTGATGACGAGCAAGCGACACCGCTCGTGAACGCGCGCGTCGGCCGATCGCGGCGCCTCGTCGATGAGGGACATCTCGCCGAAGATTTCTCCGGGTCCGAGGACGGCCAGCGCCTCTTCCCCCATTCCCGCGACCTCCCGCGAGATGCGGACTTTGCCCTCGAGGATGATGAAAAGTTTGTCGCCGGGGTCGCCGTACTGGAAGATCTTCGTGCCTACCGCGTGCGACTCCTCGGTCGTCGCCCGAGCGATGAGCCCAAGAGCCTCCCGCGTCAGTCCATCGAAGAACGGGACGCGCGCGAGTTGCTCTTCACGCTCGGTCATCGGCGCGTCCGGCGAGGCCACGAACGGGACGGACACGGCGGGTCCTCAGTGCGGATCGTTGAGCGCCATCCAGCGCTCGGCGTCGAGAGCCGCCATGCAGCCGCTCCCCGCCGCCGTCACGGCCTGGCGGTAGGTGAAGTCCTGCACGTCCCCGCAGGCGAACACGCCCGGGACGCTGGTGTACGAGGTGCCGGGCTTCGTTCGAAGGTACCCGTTTTCGTGGAGATCGAGCTGCCCGCGAAAGAGATCCGTGTTGGGCGTGTGCCCGATGGCGACGAAGAAACCCTTGCACGGAACGTCGGTCGTCGCGTTCGTCCGCGTGTTTCGCACGCGCGCCGCGGTGACCTCCCCCCGCGAGACGTCGAGCACCTCCTCCACCACCGCGTCGTAAAGGATCTTGATCTTCCGGTTCGCGAGCACCCGGTCCTGCATCGCCTTGCTCGCGCGAAACTCGTTGCGGCGGTGCACCAGCGTCACCGACTTGCAAAGGCCGGACAGGTAGCTCGCTTCCTCCATCGCCGTGTCGCCCCCCCCGACGACCATGACGTCCTCGTTGCGGAAGAACGCGCCGTCGCATACGGCGCACGCGCTGACCCCACGACCCTGCAGGGCCGCCTCGCTCTGGAGGCCGAGCCACTTCGCCTGGGCGCCGGTCGCGATGACCAGCGTGCGGGCTGAGTACGGCTTGTGCTCGTCGCCGACCCAGATCGTGAAGGGACGTGTCGAGAGATCGACCCGGTTGACGTCCTCCGTCAGGATCTCGACGCCTTGAGCGACGGATTGATCGCGGAACGCCTTCATCAAGTCGGGGCCGGCCACCTTCTCCGGGAACCCGGGGTAGTTCTCGACGTCGTTCGTGATCATGAGCTGGCCCCCCGGGATGCCGCCCCGGACCAGGCCCTCGAACATGAGGGGCTTGAGGTTCGCGCGGGCGGCGTAGATGGCCGCGGTATGGCCGGCGGGCCCGGACCCGATGATGATGACCCTTCGTTCTTCGGTGTTGCTCATGATCCAAAAAGTGAGGTCATTCCTTGACCGGTGTGGCCTTGAGGGACGCCTTTCCTTCCTTCGTGTAGACGCTGAACTTCACGCGCTTGCACGCGTGCTTTTGCATCAGCTGGTCCCGGTTCTTCTTCAAGGTGTGCGAGAATTTCTCGAACGTGAGGCCGTCGGTGGACTCCCCGCACTGGCGCTTGGTTCGGATGAAGTCCTCGTAGACGGAGACCCACTCCGCCGTGTCGTCCTGGTGCGCGGCTCGGTTCTCGCCCGTGGCCTGGGCGAGCAACTCGGCCGGCACCGCGCCGACCATGGTCGCGTCGTCATCGCCGCCCTCTTCGGGCTCGCTCGCAGGGGGCGTCGCCGGCCGGGGAAGCGGCGGCGGCACGAACGGCCTCCCCGCGGCGGGCAGGGGCGCGGGCCGAGGCGCGGCGGCCGGGGGGACGAAGCCCGGTCCCGTGGGCTTGTTGAGGCTCCCGGTCGGTCGCGGCGGTCCTGCGTGTGCGGCGATCCCAGGCAGCTCGGGCGACGAAGGCGGCGGCGGCGGGACCGGCGGAACGACGGCCGGCCCGGGGTCCGCCATCGGGAACGAGAACGCGCTCATCGAAGGCTGCGCCGGCGCCGGGCCGAGGATCGATTCGAGGTCCGCAGGCTTGCGCGTCACTCCGCCCGCCTTCTCGATCGATCGTTCGAGCCCCTCGTTGATGGCCTGCGCCGCCAAGCGGTACGACCCACGGAATCGCGCGACCTGGAGGCTGTCCATGGCGCCCGACTTCAGGCGCTCCGCCTGCATCAGGAGCTCGTCGAGCGGCGTGGAGTGCTCGAGCAACGTCAGCACAACGCCGAGGGCGGCGGCGACCAGCACGACCGCGACCAGCAACACCCAAGGGACGTTCGCCTTGTCCTTGTCGTCGGCCGTCGAGAGAAAGCTCATCGGGCTGACGAGCACCGTCCGGCTCCGAGCCACGGCGAAGCCGCCCCCGAGGAGGGCCGCGTCGCCCGGCAGCCGAGCGTAGAGCGTTCCGAGGTCGTCCGAGATCATCCGCACGTCCGAGCGGCCCGAGTCGCCGAACGTCTTGTCGTCGACCGACTTCAAGTCGGTGGCCACCGCGTCGAGCTTTTCCGCGTCGAATCCATCGACGCCGACGCCCCGCCCGAAGGTCTCGCCCGACGCGAAGAACTCGATGTTCGTGCGCGTGCGCTTGGAGAGGTCGTCGGCGAACTTCCGGTTGACCTCCTTCAGGCCGACGATCGCGCCGGCGGGACGCTGAGTGACGTCGTACTCGACGGGGCGCGCGACGGTGAGGAACATCCGGCTGCCCAGGATCCAGACGTCGTCGCGAAGCCAGCCGTGAAGCGCATCGTTCACGGCCGGATAGCCGCCGAGCTCGAAGTCGTCGGTGGTCGTCGCGTCGTAGCCGACCTGAGCGATGACGTGTCCCTCCCGGTCCACGGCGAAGACCGCGTCCGGACGGAAGTCCGCCGGGATGTTCTCGTTCACCGTGGCGAGGGCCTTGCGCGCGTCCGTCTTCGTCTTGTCGGCAAGCTTGCCGTCTTTCGTCCCGTTCGCGGCCACGAGGGCCTGTTGCAGCGTGGCGTCGACGCTCCCGCCGAGCAGGGCGTCCAGGCGATGGCGGGCGTCGATCTTGAGCGCCCACTCCACGGTCTGGCTGTCCGAGGCGAGCCCCTCCTTGAGCGCGTGCGTCGTCTGGCGGTTGAACTGGCCGAGCGCGACGAACACAACGTAGAGGGCCACGGATACGGCGAGGCCCAAGAGCACGTACCAAACGCGCGACAGGATCATCACTTGGAGTCGCCGCCTCCGACGGACATCGGCTCCCGCATCTCGAGGCCACGGTCGGCCAGGTGGACGCCGGCGACCTCTTTGCCGACGGCCTTGCCCTCGAAATACGCCCGGAAGGTGTAGTCACCCGGGGGAACGGTCATGGAGAACGACCCGTCGACCGCCGGCAGCGCGTACTCGGTCGCGGCCGGGTCGACCAGGACGTACATCGCCACGCTGGGAAAGAGCTGGTCACGGATCTGATGCAGTCCGGGCGCCGCCGGAGCGGCCCACTCGCGCGTGGAACCGGCGGCCATCGCGCTCGCAGCCCACTGAGGGTTGCCTACCTCGTAGAGGACGTGCGGGAACGGATCCGCGTTCTTGAAGCTCAGTCGCGAGCCCGGCGGGAGCACCATCGTCGAGGGAGTGAGGCGGCCGCCGGTCAACTTGATCGAGAGCGGCTCGTGCGGTTGACCAGACGGCGACGCCGCCAGCGCGACGACGCACACGTCGCGCGACACGTCCGCCGAGAGCCTGCGGAAGTCCTGCTTCACCGTGGGGGAGGGCTCGCGCCAGGTGAACCTGTGAGATTCAGCCTTCGCCGCCTCTACGTAGACTTGGGGCAAGAGCTTCTCCCACCCGACGAGCTTGCCCCGCACCGGCAAAGCGGCGGGGCCCGCCAAGATCGTGCTCGTCACGGCGATGCACGCCGTGAGCACCACCAGGGCGACCACGCGCGCCGGGCGGGGAGCCCATGGTCTTCGCATCGTTTCGGCCATTTTCGGGGTCCCGGTCCAGACGGTAGCGACCGCGAAAGGCGGTGTAAACGCTTTTCAAGTCGGCGCCTCGACGGGCACGACGTCGACGTCCGCGAGGGCGCGCTGCCGGACGACCCGAAGTGGCAGAGGCCCCTCGCGAGGCCACTTTTGCAAGACTCGGTGGATGTCGTCCACGCTCCGCACGGGGCGCCCTTCCGCCCCCACGACGATGTCGCCGACTTGCAGGCCCGACCGCGACGCCGGGCCCCGCTCGTCGAACCCGGTGACCTCGACGCCCGAAGAGTGGGTGAGCTCGAGGCGACGCGCGAGCTCGCGGTCGACCGGACGGTTCTGACCGGCGATGCCGAGCCATCCGCGGCGGACACGCCCGACCGACATGAGCTCCCCGACGACCCATTTGGCCGTATCGACGGGGACGCTGAAGCTGATGCCCTGGGCCCCGAGGATGATGGCTGTGTTGATCCCGACGACGCGAGCGCGACTGTCGACCAGCGGCCCGCCCGAGTTGCCCGGGTTCAGGGCGACGTCACTCTGGATGATTCCCTCCATCGCGCGACCGTCGCGCGCGCGCATGGTCCGCCCGAGGGCGCTCACGACGCCGGCCGACACAGTCGAGCTGTATCCAAGCGGGTTGCCGATCGCGACGACGAGCTGTCCGACGCGAAGCGTCGACGAGCGGCCGAACGCCGCGGGGTGGAGCGCCGCCGAACCCGTCGCCCGAACGACGGCGAGGTCGGTCGTGTGGTCCACGCCGACGACGCGCGCTACGGACGTGGCGCCGTCCGTGAACCCGAGCTCGAGCTCGTGCGCGCCGGCTACGACGTGCGCGTTGGTCAGGACGTACCCGTCCGGCGTGAAGACGATGCCGGAGCCCGCGCCCGCCGGACCTCGGCGCGATCGACGGGCGATGCTCACGACCGCGGGGCCGACTTCGTCGACCGCGCCCGTGACCGCCCGCGAGTAGGCGTCGAGGATCTCGTCGTCGTCGTCGTCGCGCTCCGGAGGCGCGGGGCCCTCGGCAGGAACGGAACCGGAGGTCCCCTCGTCGAGGATGCGCGCAAGGACGGCCATCGGTACCAGCTTGCGCACGAGACGGCGACCGTCAAGATGACAACCGGACCGGCGCCGTGCGCATCTCAGCGACTCGCCGCTCGACTGTCACAGGCGGTCAGAGGCGCGGGACGACGAGCGGGAGTGAGATAGTGAACCGCGTGCCGCGGCCGAGCTGACTGTCGACCCGGATCTCGCCGTCGTGGGTCTCGACGATGCTCTTCACGATCGAGAGGCCGAGGCCCGTGCCGTTCCGATCGGCGCGCGTCGTGAAGAACGGGCGAAACACGTGACCGAGGTGCTCCGGGGCGACCCCGCTGCAGTCGTCTTCGACGATCACCGTGACGCGGCGCCTCGCCCCGGGCTCGCTCGCCGTCGTCACCACGACGCGGCAGCCGGTGCGCGGGGCCGCTTGGCAGGCGTTCGTGACGAGGTTCACAAACACCTGGACCAGCTGCTCGCTCATGCCCTGGACGGCGAGCGGCTCGACCGCGTAGCGACGTTCGACGGTGATGCCCGAGGTCGCGAGCACGTGCTCGCAGAACGCGACGGCCTGATCGATGACGACGCTCAGCACGACAGGACCGCTCGGCCCGTTCGAGGGCCGCGTATAGCTGACGAGCTCGCGCGAGAAGCGAAGCATGCGGTTGGCGGACTCACCGATCCGGCGCAACCGCTCGACGTCCTCCGCGTCACGGCCGCCGCTGCTCGTCGCCTTGCGGATGAGATAGTCCGTGTAGGCGACGATCGAGGTCAGGGGGTTGTTGAGCTCGTGGATGACCCCGGCCGCGATCTGACCGAAGGTGGCGAGCTTGTCGGCCTGCATCATCCGGTCGTCGAGCTCCCTCGGACCGGGCTGGGCGGCGGCGAGGGCGCCGCTGATCCGCGCGTTCGGCAGGGCGTGACCGAGGACGATCGCCGCGCGATCGACGAGGTGAACCGCCGGCGAGCCGTCGCGATCCAGCTCGTGATCGTCGGACGCGACGTGCACCGTGGAACCGGAGGCCGACGGCACGGGAACGATGTACTCGTGGGCGAAGCCGGGGAAGATGCGCGTCGGGTCGATCCCGGCGACGAGATCGACCGTCCCCGGAGGCTGTCGTTTGACGACGAGCTGCTCGTGCCGACCTCCGCCCGCATCCGCACCCAGGCAGACGCCGACCGCGTAGGCCGGAAGGATTTCGACGACCGAGTCGACGACCGCTTCGACCACGGCGCGCTCCCCCTTGAGGAGCGGCAGGTCGAGGACCGCGACGAGGAGCCGATCCAACCAGCTTATCGGGACGACGTCCGGCACGCGAGCGCGCGGGGAGGACGCCTCGGGATCGCTCGGAGGCGCAGATCCGCCGGCGCGGTCGAAATCCTCCGCGCTGACGTCCCCCCGGTTTCTCATCGGCCCTTTGCGCATCGACGTCACCCTACTCGCCAGGCTCGTTAGGCGCACCCGACGCGGGCACGCCCGTATTTTCCTCCGCGGCAATCGCCTCCGGCGCCATGGAAGCGGACGACGGAGCGGAGCGGTCCAGATCGAGGATCCGCGCGCGCCCCACGTAAGACTTGGTCTCGTACTTCGTGATCTTCCCGATCTTGCGGACGATCTCGGCCATGCGCTCGGCCTCGTTGAAGATGACCTCCGCCGCCGAGTAGGCGCCCGTGTCGCGGTCCAGTCGGCGCTTGAGGAGCTCGGCATACCCCATGACGCTCGTCAGCGGCTGGTTGAGCTCGTGGGCGGCCGCGCCGGCCAGCTCGGCGACGATCGCCTGCCGTTCCTGAGCGAGGATCTGCTCCTGCGCCTGGGCTATATGCTGCTCCATCCGCACCTTCTCGCGCA
>DATGJA010000660.1:0-6547 GCA_035295445.1 Polyangiaceae bacterium
GTTCGACCACGCGCGATACCCGTGGCCGCTGGATTTTGATGTCACTCGGCCTGTTCGGCGCCGCGCTGTTCTACGGCGACGGCGTCATCACCCCGGCCATCTCCGTCCTCAGCGCGGTCGAGGGTCTCGGCGTCGCGACGACGCGGCTCACGCCCGCCATCGTCCCGCTGACGGTGGCGATCCTCGTCGCGCTCTTCTGGGTCCAAAGGCGCGGTACGGCGAGCATCGGAGGGATCTTCGGGCCCATCATGGTGCTCTGGTTTTTCACGATCGCCGCCCTCGGCGCCTGGCACATCGCCAAGGCCCCCTGGATCCTCACCGCCGTGCACCCGGCGCACGCGATTCGGTTCTTCGCCGGCCACGGGTGGCACGGCTTCGTCGTCCTCGGCAGCGTGGTCCTCGTCATCACGGGCGGCGAAGCCCTCTACGCCGACATGGGGCACTTCGGGCCCGGGCCCATCCGCTTCTCGTGGTTCACGCTCGTGATGCCCGCGCTCCTGCTCAACTACTTCGGGCAGGGCGCGTGGCTCGCCTCGCACCCCGAGGCGTCCGCGAACCCGTTCTTCGCCCTCGTGCCGTCCGCGCTCATCTACCCGATGGTCCTCTTGGCCACCGTCGCCACGATCATCGCGTCGCAGGCCCTCATCTCGGGCGCCTATTCCCTCACGCGGCAGGCCGTTCAGCTCGGCTTTTGCCCCCGCGTGACGATCGTGCACACGTCGGGCGACGCCGAAGGCCAGATCTACGTTCCCGAGGTCAACACGGCCCTCGCCGTGGCGTGCGTGTGCCTCGTGCTCGGGTTCAAGGAGTCGAGCGCGCTGGCGGCCGCCTACGGCATCGCGGTGACCGGCACGATGGGGATCACGTCGATCGTCTACTACGTGGTCTTGCGCCGGACGTGGCGGTGGCCCATCTGGAAGGCGCTGCCGCTCGTCTTGGTCTTCTTGAGCTTCGACGTCCCCTTCTTCGCGGCCAACGCGCTCAAGTTCTTGAGCGGCGGTTGGTTCCCCATCGCGGTCGGCTGCGGCCTCTTCCTCGTGATGACGACGTGGAAGACCGGGCGGGCCGTGCTCGGCCGCAACCTCGCGTCGCACATGCTGCCGACCGAGCTCTTTCTCGCCGACATCGCGTCGCACCAGCCGCACCGCGTCCCCGGCACCGCGGTGTTCATGTCGTCGAACCCGACCGGTGTGCCGATCGTCCTTTTGCACCACTTCAAGCACAACCAGGTGCTGCACAAGGTGGTCGTCCTGCTCTCGGTCATCTCCGAGCCCATCCCCGAGGTGCGCGCGGCCGACCGGCTCGCGGTTTCGGCGCTCGGCGGCGGCTTCTTCCAGATCACGGCGCACTACGGCTTCATGCAGACGCCGAACGTCCCCCAGATCATGAACGACGCCGCCAAGCACTTCGGGGTGCCGTACGTCCCCGAGCGCACGAGCTACTTCCTCGGCCGCGAGACGCTCCTCACCGGCGGGACGAGCAAGATGTTCGTGTGGCGCAAGGCGCTCTTTTCGTTCATCTCGCGCAACGCGCGATCGGCCACGCAGTACTTCGGCATCCCCCCCGATCGCGTCGTCGAGCTCGGCATGCAGATCAACCTCTGACGATGCGCGATCACGTCTACCCGCCGGAGCTCGCGCGGTACGTCGTCGCCCACTGGCCGCCCGCCACGCCGCTGCGCTTCTCCGCGGAGCTCCTGCTCGAGGCGCTGTCGGTGGCGTTCCAGGCGTCGCTGACGTCGGAAGAGGGGCGCCCGGCCCGGTTCCGGCTCCTCTTGACGCCGCTCGACGAGCTTCCCGAGGGCGGCGTCCCGAACGAGGGCGTGCTCCGGCTCACGTTCGATCCGAGTCGTCCGCTCCACGCCGACGAGCTGCGGCGGCTGAGCCCCTCGGTGCCGTTCGAGTCGTCGCTCATCGGGGCGCAACCCGAGGACGGCCGCCTGCGCATCTGGGGGATCGCCCACTCGGGACCGGCGTGGCTCGCGCCGACGTGGGGCGGCCGCAACGTCGTGCCGAACTGGACGTACGATCCGATCATCCACGCGGCGGGACCGGGTCAGCTCGCGGTGCGGTGCGCCGGCAAGATGGTGGGCGGCCTCGAACGCGGCGAGCTCGTCGACGCGCACCTGGACGTCTTCGACTCCGAGTGGTTGCCTGCGCTCTTCGCGCGCGAGCGAGAAGTCGTGGTCGCGCAGCACGCGGCGGTCCAGGCGCAGAGCGCGTCGCCTACGGCGGCCGAGGGGTCGCTCGTCGGGCGCGTGGGCCAGCAGATGGTGAGGCGGACGATCCAGCTCATCCGCGGGGCGCGCCACGGAGGGATGGTCCTGGTCACCCCGGGTCCCGTCGACGGTCTGCGCTTGAAGTATCGCTTCGGGCAGGACGAGCCCGCGCGCCGCTACCGGACGCTGCTCTTCAGGATCCTCGACGCGCTCGCCGCTGCGACCTCCAAGTCGTCGGTCGACTGGGCGGACTTCGTCGCCGACCGGAGCGAGAACCTCTCCCGGCTGGAGCACTCGGTGTTCGAGATGAGCCGCGTCATCGCGAACCTGACCGCCGTCGACGGCGCGGTCGTCCTCGACAAGCGGCTGGCGCTCGTCGGCTTCGGCGCCGAGGTGTCGGCGGAGCTCCCCTCGCCGACCTCGGTCTGGCGTGCGCGCGACCGCGAGGGGCTCGATCGGGAGCCGTACGACGTCGAGAGCGTGGGCACCCGCCATCGCGCCGCCTTCCGCTTCGTGCACGACCACCCCGAGGGCCTCGCCCTCGTCGTCTCGCACGACGGAGGGGTGAGCTTCGTCGCGAACCGCGAGGGCGAGGTGGTCGTGTGGGACCAGGCGGTCAGCCCGTGAGCCGGGCCTCGGTCAGTTGGCGAAGACCCAGCGCTGATTCTGGGGGTTGCTCCCGCAGGTCGTGACCAGGGGCGGATCGCCGTGCCGGGCCCAGAGGTAAGGCACACGTTGTTCCCTTCGGCATCCAGCATGGCGGACTCGATCACCCAGCTGTTCTGGAAGGCGACGCGCGTCCAGTGCTGGTTCACGCCGGGGTGGCACGCCCAGATCTGGACCGGGACGTCGTTCACCCCGCCCGACGGCTGGCCGCGCGCGCTCACGCGCGGCGGCGGAGCGCGGCCCACGCGAGGAGCGGGACGCCGACCAAGGCGCCCAACGCCAGCGTCGCCTCGGCGCCGAACGCCTCCTGCAGGCGAATCCCTAGCGCCACCCGCGCCGCGCTCGCGATCCACACGACCGCGAAGACCGGCCAGAGGTAGCCGTCCGGGTTCGCGTCGTCCGCCTCGAGCCGCAAGGCGGCAGGCAGGCCCGGCGCGCGGTAGGGCGGCATGGGTGCTTCGCGAGGCGTGGCCACCAAGAACAGAGTGGAGCCCGCCGCATCAAGATCCCGTCAAAGTTTGCCGGGCAAGCATCAAGATTTCATAAGGACGGGCGCAGTCACTGCCCCATGGCCTGCCCGCACTCGATCTGCGGCGTGCACGCGAAGCTCTGGGAAGCGAGCTGCGCCGCGAGACAGCCCGCGACCGCACCGGCGTCGCCGGCGCCCTGCACGACGAGGCTCGCCGCGCAACCATCGGCGAGCCGGACCGTGACGGACCCCGCGTCGAGCCCGCAGTGGAGCACCGCCATCGTCACCTCGTAGTCGACGTGGTCCTGCGGGCTGAGGTTCTCGCAGTCGCACGGACCGGGCGACGCCGAGTGGCAGGAGGCCGCGTCGATGGCGGCGACGACCGACGCGCCTCCCCCGTCACCTGCTCCGGCGTCCGCGACGACCGCCGGGCACACCCGCGGGTACGTGAAGCTCCCTGACGTCCACCGCGGGCCGACGTCGAGGACGACGCTGCACGCGAAGATCGACCGAGCGGCGCCGTCGTCGTACGTGCACGTCTCCGAAGGGGCCGCGTCGCACGGAACGCTGTCGGCCGGCGGCGGCACAGGAGGGCACGAGGACGGCTGCGTGAACGATCCGAACGCGTAGCACCGCGCGTCGTACGCGGCGTCCTGCGCAGCGCCCTCGGGGCCGCCCGCGCTGGCGGCGTCCGTCGCGTTCCCCGCGTCGCCCGTCGCCTCCCCTTGGCCGGGAGACGGCGCGGCGGCCGCGTCCCCGGCGGGCTGGGCCTGCGCATCGGTCTCGCTCGCCGCGGGGTCGTGGCTCGCGCACGCGGCGCAGAGGAGAAAGGCGACGCCGCGGAACCGCACGGCGAGACGTTACCAGGGAACGCAGCGCCCGGCGCTCCTCTTCGCTCGCACGGCGCCTCGTCGGCGACGTACGACGCTTTTCATCCTTCCGGCCGCGCTCGGACGAACGAGGGAGGCGCCATGCGGTCCATTCATGGCGTGATGATGGCTCCACATGGCGCTTTCATACCGCCGTATGACGCCTCATTGCACCGTAGAGGCGGCATGGAAGGACCACCAGGCGACATCCAGACCCCGTCGATGCGCAATTCGATGGCCGAGAGGCGTCATCCGTGCGAAAGAGAGCGTCACGATGACCTCGGCCCTCGCCGCCCTCTTCGAACGCTCGCGCGCCGCGCTCGGGACGACGCAGGAGGAGCTGGGCGCGCGCCTCGGCGTCTCGCGCCGCACCGCCCAGCGCTGGGCGGCCGGCGGAATCCCGTCGTACTCGCTGGCCGACCTCGCTCGCCTCGTCCACCCGTGCGACGAGTCATTGGCGCGTGAGATCGCGGTCGCGGCGGGGACGAGCCTCGAGGTCCTGGGGCTCGAGCCGCTCGCGGCGCCGGCGGCCGCAAAGCTCCCGGTGGAGGCCATCGTCGACGCGGTCGTCTGCGCCGCGGCCGAGGCGATGAACCTCATGCCCCGCGAGGCTCGCCCTGGCCTGCTGGCGGCGTTCGCGCGCGCCAAGCAAATCGGGCTGTCGGTGGACGAAGTCGAGGGCGCGCTCCGCGCGAGTCTCGCACCCACGGCGCTCCCTGCTGCATCCGACGACAAGAGGGCGAAGCGCAGGGGAGCGGATCGGCCTGCTTGACCGGCGAGGCGTCGGGAACACTCCTGACAAGTCGCGCCGCAAAGGGGGGACACGGTAGCCGCCGGGGGGGGCGAGGAGGAGTGAACCTCCCACGAAACGGCGTGGTCTCTCGGGGATCCGGCGATTGGTCAGTCGATTGACCAATTGCGATCCTTGCCATTGCGGGTCCACACTCGAGAATCCTGGGACGATTGTGTCCTCGCTGGGAGACCCCGCATGCGCAAGCCCCGTATCCACCACGCCCTCTCGATCGCGGTCGTCGCCGCCGCCCTCGCCGCCCTCGGCTGCGGCAGCAGCGGCGCGACCCCGGGCGACGGCGGAGCGCACGACGCCACGTCCGACGGCGTCTCGACGACCTCCGGCGACGGATCGTCCTCGAGCGAGACGGGCGCGGGCGACGACACCGGCGGCGGCGGCGACGCCGCGTCCCCGGCCGCCGACGCGGGCACCCCGAACCAGGTACCCGAGGGAGGCGCCTTCCTGGGCGGCGACGCGGGTGCGAGCTGTCTGCGCCTCGGCGGCGCCTGCACCCAAGCGTCGGAATGCTGCAGCGGGAGCTGCGTCGGCGACGTGTGCGTCTTCCCGAGCTGCACGTCGGACAACAAGGCGTGCACGACGAACCTCGAGTGCTGCAGCGGCACCTGCGGCGCGGCGCACACGTGCACCCCGCTCAACACGACGTGCTCGACCACGGGCAACGCCTGCACGCAGAGCTCGGCCTGCTGCTCGAAGGACTGCGCGCACGGGGTGTGCACGCCGTCGTCCTTCTGCGGCCAGGTCGGCGACTCGTGCGGCGGGCCCTCGGACTGCTGCGGCGGCGTCTGCGACGTGGCGGCCGGGCAGCAGTACGGCACGTGCGGGCAGCCGCCGACGACGTCGGCCAACTGCTCGATGGTCGACGGGACGATCTGCGGCGGCGTATTCGTCGGGGGCGACGGCGGCATCCCCGCGTGCGGCGGCGCCTGCTGCAGCCGCCTCTGCGCGCCGTACGGGCCCACCGGGCAGCTCGTCTGTCAGCCCGCCAGCGGCTGCCACGTGGTCGGCGACCTGTGCACCAAGGACACCGACTGCTGCGACAAGCAGGCAGGGTCCTGCGTCCTCTCCGGCGGGACGCTCGGCGTGTGCCGCAATCCGACCGGGTGCAAGCCGAACGGCGACGTTTGCAAGCTGAAGACGATGTCCTGCAACGCGTCGTGCGATTGCTGCGCGGGGAACTGCGAGACGCAGGACACGTGCAGGCCCGACAGCGTCGGCGTCCCCCGGTGCACGGGCGCCATGTGCGTCGGCGCCGGGCAGGCGTGCGCGTCGAGCGCCGACTGCTGCAACAACCTGCCGTGCGTCCCGAACGCCGGCGGTACTCCGCCGTTCGTCTGCGGGTCCATGGCTTGCGTGCCGAGCTGCGGCGCGTGCACCATCAACGCGGACTGCTGCGTCGGCGAGACGTGCGTCGTCCCGCAGGGGAGCACGTCGGGCGTCTGCGGTCCGTGCAATCCCATGCCGGACGGCGGCACGACCGAAGCGGGGTCGGGGTCGGGGTCGGGGTCGGGGTCGGG
>DATGJA010000661.1:0-2140 GCA_035295445.1 Polyangiaceae bacterium
CGCGCGCAAGACGAAGGGCGGGCACATCTCCGGGATCGTCGCCGACGACGCGACCGGACGCATCACGATCACGCTGAAGACGCCCCAGGGCGACTTCGCCAACGTCCTCGCGAGCGAGTTCGCCGCACCCGTCCCGGCGAGCGCACCGGACAGCGACACCTCGACGCACCCGTTGCCGGCCACAGGCCCGTACGTCATCCAGAGCTACGCGCCGAACAAGCAGATCGTCGAGGTGCGGAACCCGCAGTTCCACGCGGGCCAGTTCGACGGGAACGTCCCCGCCGGCAATCCCGACAAGGTGGTCTGGGACATCGTCGGCGACGCGGCGACCGCGCTTCAGCGTACGACGGAAGGCCAGGACGACTGGGACCCGCAGCCGATCCCGCAGGCGAGCCTCGCCGCGACCGAGGCGAAGTACGGCGACCAGCTGAAGATCTACACGCCCCCGAACACCTACTACTTCTTCATGAACACGAAGGTTGCGCCGTTCAACAAGCTCGCGGTGCGGCGAGCGGTGAACTACGCGATCGACCGCCACGCGCTCGTCGCCATCTACGGCGGCCTGGCGCTCCCGACGGAGAACATCCTGCCCCCGACGTATCCGTCGTACTCGAAGCACTCGCTCTACCGGCACGACCTGGCGAAGGCGCGGCAGCTGATCAAGCAGGCGGGCGCCGTCGGCGCGCACGTCCTCGTCTGGAACCACGACCGCGGGCTCGACCCGAAGGCGACCGAGTACCTCGTCCAGGTGCTCGACTCGATCGGGCTCAAGGCGAAGCAGCACATCGTGACGTCGGCCGTCTACTGGGCGACGATCGGGAACGAGGCGACGGACGCGCAGATCGGGTTTGCCGACTGGTTCCAGGACTACCCGCACCCGCTCGACTGGTTCGACGTCCTGCTGAACGGCGAGCGGATCACGAAGACCTACAACAACAACTACGCGAACTTCGACGACAAGGCGGTGAACGCCGAGATCGACGACCTCAACAAGCAGCCGATCCCGACCAGTCCGGTCAATTCCCGCTGGGCGTCGCTCGACCGGCAGATCATGCTCCAGGCGCCCTGGGCGCCGTTCCTCAACAGGGAGTTCACGGACTTCTTCAACAGCAAGGTCGACCTGGGTTGCTACGTCAATCAGGTGGTCTATGGGTTCGACTACTCGACCATCTGCATGAGATAGTGGCCACATCAGAAACACCACTCCGGGAGGGAACATGCATTTGAGACCACGGTTCCGGCACCTGGCGGTGCTGGGCCTCGCCGGCCTCGTGCTGGCAGCAGTCGGGGTGACCGCCGCCCAGTCGAAACCGCTGGCGGCGAGCCACTCGACGGCGAGCACCATCCTCGACGGGACGACGGACACGGTGACGAACGTCGATCCGGCGGGGAACTACGACTACGGCTCGGGCACGGTGGACATCCTGATCTACCAGCACCTGCTCGACCTGAACGCCGGGAGCACCGTGCCGGCGCCGTCGCTCGCCACCGGGTGCACGCACAACCCCGCGGTCACCGTCTGGACCTGCGCGCTCAAGAAGGGCGTGAAGTTCTCCAACGGCGACCCGTTCACGTCGGCTGACGTCAAGTGGTCGTTCGACCGCGTGAACAAGATCCACGATCCGTCGGGGATCTGGGGCCTGATCTCGAACCTCAAGAGCGTCACGACGAGCGGCCCGTACAGCGTCTCGTTCCACCTCAGCACGGCGCAGTCGACGTGGCCGTACATCCTCGCGACGGGCGCGGGCGAGATCGTCGATCACAAGGTGTATCCGGCAACGAAGCTCGTGCCGAACACCAACGTGAAGGATCTCGTCGGCACCGGCCCGTACGTGCTCAGCAAGTTCTCGCCGGGCCAGCAGGCCGTCTTCGCGCCGAACCCGAACTACAACGGCGCGAACGGCAAGGTCGCGAACGGCGGCCTGATCATCACCTACTACTCGAAGTCGTCGACCATGAAGCTCGCGCTGCAGCAGGGCTCGATCGACATGGCGTTCCGCGACTTCACCCCGACCGAGTACACCGCCCTCGGCAAGGCGAGCGGCATCAAGGTGTACAAGGGCAAGGGCGTCGGGATCCGCTACCTCGTGCTCAACGTGAAGCGGGCGCCGACGAACAACCTCGCGGTGCGGAAGGCGAT
>DATGJA010000662.1:0-2756 GCA_035295445.1 Polyangiaceae bacterium
CGGACGCCGACCGTCCCCCCCACGGGAGCGAACTTGCTGGCGTTGTCGAGGAGCTGCCCGAGCGCTCGGCCGACGCGCTCGGAGTCGCCGTAGGCAGGCAGCGGTCCGCGGGGCGTCTCCTCGAGCAGCGTGACCTGGCGGTCCGCGAACGCGTCGGCGTACGAGGCGACGACGCGACGCACGGTGTCCAAGAAGTCGTACTCGCGATGAAAGAAGCGCATCTTGCCCGTTTCGAGGCCGGTCACGTCGATCAGGTTGTCCAACGTGGCCCGCAGGCGCCGCACGCAGTCATCCATGGCGCGCATGGCCTTCGCCTGCGGCTTGTTGAGCGAGCCGAGCTCCTCGTCGAGGAGCATCCGCAGGTAGCCGACGATCGGCGTCATGGGCGTCGCCAGCTCGTGGCTGATGTTGCGGTAGAACTCCGTGCGAAGGCGCTCGACCTCGCGCAGCCGATCGTTCGCGCTCGAGAGCTCCGCCACTTTTTGCTCGAGGTGCGCGACGATGCGATGACTCTGCTGGCGGAGGCGCTCGCCGGTCGCGTCGGGGCTCGACGTGTACGGTTCCCTGTGTCCGGACACGTAGCGGCGGACGAGCGACGCGAAGCTCCGGGCGTCGATCGGCTTCTGGATGAAGCCGTCGCAGCCGACCGCGAAGCTCGTGTCCCGGTCCCCCTCGGCCGTGATCGCCACGATGGGCACCCCGCTGAGCGACGGCTCGCTGCGCAGCCGCAAGGTCACCTCATAGCCGTCGAGACCCGGGATGTTCAGGTCGACGAGGACGAGGTCCGGGCGCACGGCGATCGCGTGCCGCACCCCGTCAAGGCCGTCGGTCGCGTCGATGACCTCGTGCCCCTCGGCGACGAGGAGCTTGCGCACGAGCAGCCGATTGGTCGGGTCGTCCTCGATGTGCAGGATGCGCGACATGCTTGCGTGCGGCCTTTGACTTCCAGCATAGCCCCAAGTATTGCCGCTCGGGTCATGCGCCTTTCCCCCGGCTCCGCCGTCCCGATGGCCGCGCTCCTCACTCTTGCTTGCTCGTCGCTCACCCAACCGCCTGAGGCCGTTCCGGTCGAGGTCGCGAGCGCAGACGCCGGCGCAGAGGCTCAGGCGGCGGAGGCCTCGGCTCCGGCCCATCCGTCCGCGACTGCGCCCGCCGCTCCGACGGCCCCCCCCGGCCCGCCCGAGAAGATCACGAGCACCACGCTCACGCCAGGCAAGGGCGCCGAGGCGAAGTTCGGGGACAAAGTGCGCGTGCACTACACGGGCACCTTCCTCGACGGCAAGAAGTTCGACAGCTCCAAGGATCGCAACCAGCCCTTCGATTTCACCCTCGGCCAGGGCCAGGTCATCAAGGGCTGGGACCAGGGCGTCGCCGGGATGCGGGTCGGCGAGAAGCGCAAGCTGGTCATCCCCCCGTCCCTCGCGTACGGCGAGGCCGGACGGCCCGGCATTCCGCCGCATTCGACGCTCGTCTTCGAGGTCGAGCTCCTCGATATCAACCCGAAGAAATAGGGTCGGCACGTCGGCGTGCGTCGCCGCCGGCGTGCTAGAAATTCCTGCGGATGAGCACGAGCTCGCAGGTCGCGGCCCGGGACGCCGGCTCGCCGACGGTCGACCCCGCGCTCCCGCTGGAGCGGGCGGCGATCGCTCGGGTGGGGGTCTTTCCCCTGCCCCCTGCCGTCGCTTACGCCGGCGCCGTCGTCTCCGGACTCCTTTACTGGCTCGCGTTCCCCGGGGTCGACGTGTGGCCGCTCGGCCTCATCGCGTGGGTGCCGCTCCTGCTCGCGATGCACCGCCAGACGACCAGGCACGCGACGCTCCTCGGATGGCTCGCCGGGTTGACGATGAACTTCGCGGGGTTCTTCTGGCTCGAAACGATGCTCCGGACCTTCAGCGGCTTCCCCGTGCCGCTTTGCCTGCTTTTCGTGCTCATCGTCTGCGCGTACCAGGGAGGCCGCATCGGGCTGCTCGGCTGGCTTCACGGACGCGCCACCGCGCGGGGATGGCCGACCGCCCTCGCGTTCGCGGGCGCGTTCGCGGCCAGTGAGCTCCTCTATCCGGTCCTCTTCGTCTGGTACTTCGGCGCCACGGTCCACAACGCGCCGGTCCTCGGTCAGCTGGCCGACGTCGGCGGGCCGATCGCGGTCGGCCTCGTCCTCGTGGCCGCGAACCTGACGGTCGCGGAGCCCTTGATCGCTCGCCTGGAGCGCCGGCCCATTCACCGAAGGACGTGGAGCATCACGGCCGCCGCCGTCGCCATGGCCGTCCTCTACGGCGCGTTGCGCATCCGCGCCGTCGACGCGGCCGCGCAGGCGGCGCCATCGGCCACCGTCGGCTTGGTGCAGGCAAACATGGGGCTGCTCGAGAAGCGCACCGAGTTCGACGAAGGCCTGAGCCGTCACCTGCGACTGAGCCAGGAGCTTCGCTCGGGCGGCGCCGACTTCCTCGTCTGGAGCGAGACGTCCGCGATGCGCCCCGTTCGAGACGAGACGTACGCGCAAGACCTGCAAGCGGTCGGAAGGCGCGTCGGGCTCCCCACCCTGTTCGGCGCCGTCATCGTCAAGCTCGTTCCCGACGAGCGCGAGTACGTCCTCTACAACAGCGTGGTCGCCTCGGACGCGCGCGGCGTCGTTCGCGGGCGATACGACAAGCAGGTGCTGCTCGCCTTCGGGGAGTACCTGCCCTTCGGCGAGACGTTCCCGGTGCTCTACCGCTGGTCGCCGAACAGCGGCCACTTCACGCCCGGCACTTCGCTCG
>DATGJA010000663.1:0-8318 GCA_035295445.1 Polyangiaceae bacterium
GAGAGCGACTTGCGCGCCCTCGTCGACGGGCTCGGCGAGCCGGGCGCGTTGCCGGTCCAGCTCACGGGAGACGTGGCCGTCGTCGTCGTCCCCGGAGGCCACTCGGTCAAGCTCCGCCGCGAGGGGGGCGTTTGGCGCGTCGACGACTTCGACTGACGGTGGGGTCGCTTCGCCTTCGCGGGCGCGTCGGCTACAAATGGCCGGTGCGCTTCTGCAACGCCGCGCTCGCCTCCTTCCTCTTGCTGGCCTCCGCCGGGGTCGTCCTGTTGTCGCCGCGCCCCGCGCGGGCGTTCGGCGACGTCGGTGCCTTCGATCCCCGCGTCCTGCTGACCGGCTCGCAGACCGGGCCCGCCCGAACGACCGCGCCCGGGCGGTGGTCGTGGGAGCTCACCCAGCGCACGAGCGCTCCGGCCCGCCTGCAGCCGACGGTGGTGCACGCCGATGACGCGGCCGTCGTCGACGGACCGTTCCTCTACTGGAGTGGCGACGCCGACGTCGCTCCCTTGACCGGCGTCGAGATGGCGGGGCTCAGGCGCTTCTTCGCGCTCGGCGGCGTCCTGTTCGTTGATGACGCAGGCGCCGGCGATCGCGGTGAGCCGAGCCCCTTCGGCCGCGCCGCCCGTCGGGAGATCGCACGCGTCCTGCCCGACAGCGCCCCGGTCGCCATCGGCGCGGATCACGTTCTCTTCCGGACCTTCTACCTCTTGAGGCGGGTCGAGGGGCGCGTCGAGGGGCTCCCGACCATCGAGGCGATCGTGCGCGGCGGGCAAGCGCAGGTGCTGTTCGGCGAACACGACCTCGGCGGCGCCCTGGCCCGGGGCGCATCGGGCATGTGGGAGCACGCCGTGGTTCCGGGCGGGGATCTGCAGCGCGAGCACGCCATCCGCTTCGCGATCAACGTGGCCATGTACGTGCTTTGCTCGAACTACAAGGACGACCAGGTTCACGCCCCGTACCTCATGCGGCGGCGCGCGCTGTCGACTCCATGACGTCGACGCACCTCGGCCCGAGCGCAGACCTGCCGTCGTGGGCGGCCATCGCCGCGTACGTCATCGCGCTGCTGAGCCTGTCCATGTTGTTCGTGGAGATGCGCCGCAGGGAGCGAGGAGGCACCGCCATCCTCCTCACAGGCCTGCTCGCGGTCGGGGCGCTCCTCACGGCGGTCCTGCGGCCGGCGCGCGTGACGGCGCGTGAGAGCACGGTCGGCGCCCGGGTGGTGATCCTCGCCGACGCTTCGCGCTCGATGGCCCTCGGCGGTGACGACGGACGGCCCCGGCACGAAGCACGCGACGCCGCGATCGAGCAGCTCCGATCCGCCGGTTCGTCCGCGCGCCTGGTCGTACTCGGCTTCGGAGAGGGCGCCCCCGAGCCTCTGCCGGATCCCGGACGAGACGTCGGCGCAGCGCGCGATGCGTCGGCGCGTGCTCGGCGCAGCGACCTGGCCACCGCGCTTCGCGCGCTTGCGTTGTCGTCGGACGAGCGGCCGGCGGCGGTCCTCGTCGTGAGCGACGGCCGCCTGGACGACCCGCCCGAGGGCTCCACGGCCCCCGCTCTCGCCGCGCTGGGGCGCAGCTTAGGCGTCCCGATCGACGCCGTGGCGACCACCCGCGATTCACCCGCGGACGCGAGCGTGCGCGCGGTACGCGCCGCCGGTGCCGCCGTCGCGCACGTTCCCCTCCCCCTTCAGGTCGAGGTCGGGTGCGCGGGAAGCATCGCGTGCGACGAGGTGACCGTCACCGCGCACGAGCTGCGCGAAGACGGCGCCCCCGCGCTGCTCGCCTCCGGGGTCGCACACGTCAAGGACGGCAAGGCGACGCTCGACATGACGATCACGCTCGAGCGCGCAGGCGCGCGAATCGTCCAGATTGCGATTTCGCCTCCCCCGGGCGACACGATCCCGGACAACGACCGCAGGCTCGTGACGTTCGATGTCGCTCGCGAGCGCGTGCGCGTCTTGCACGTGGCCGGCCGCCCTACGGTCGACGTACGCGCCCTGCGCCAATGGCTGAAGGGCGACGCGTCGATCGACCTCGTCGCCTTCTTCATTCTCCGCACCCACGAGAGCGACGTGAGGGCGACCTCCAACGAGCTCGCGCTCATTCCTTTCCCCGTCGACGAGCTCTTCACCGAGCACCTGCCGAGCTTCGACGCGGTGGTCCTCCAAGACTTCGACGCCCAGCCGTACGGACTCGAGAAGTACCTCGAGAACATCCGGCAGTACGTTCGACGAGGAGGGGGTCTGGTGATGGTCGGCGGACAGAACTCCTTCGTCGCCGGCGGGTACGCGGGAACGCCGCTCGCGGACGTCCTCCCCGTCGAGCTCGACGGCTCTCGCGCGGCGACGAGCGCGGATCCGGCGGCCTTCGAGCCGCAGTGGACCCCCGAAGGCCTCGCGGCGCCGCTGCTCGGACCGCTGCGCGACGTCATGGGGGGCGAGGACCTGCCCGAGATGCCGGGCGCCAACCTCCTCGGCGACGTGCGGCCCGGCGGGGTCGTCCTCTGGTCCCACCCCACGCGGCTGACGCCACGAGGGGCCAAGATGCCGGTGCTGGCCATCGGCGAAGAGGGCGACGGGCGGACCATCGCGCTCGGCATGGACGGCGCGTGGCGGCTCGAGTTCTCTGCGCTCGCCGCCCGCACGGCCGGGCGCGGGCACGGGGCGCTGTGGGACGGCCTGCTCGGATGGCTCATGCGTGACCCACGGTTCGAACCGGCCCGCGTCGAGATCGTGGGGAGCTGCATCGCGGGTCTGCCCGCGACACTGCGAGCCCATGTTCTCGCAGGGCGAACTGCGGGCGACGACCACGACAAGGCGTCGGTCGCGGTCGACGTCGCGCGGCTCGACGCCTCGAGGCCGCCCCTTCACGTCGAGCGACCGTTCCCCCAGGGGGCCACGTCACTCGACATCCCCTTGCCACCCCTCGAGGCGGGCGGCTACGTCGCGAGGCTGCGGGCGGCCGGCGGCGCCACGACGCGCTATGACTTCGCATGCGAAGGCGGCGGCGACGAATGGGCCGACTCGCGTCCGGATCCTGCTCGCCTCGAGGCGCTCGCCAAGGCCACGGGGGGGGGCTTCGCGCTGGCGTCGAACGCGTCGTCGCTCCGCCTCCCCGGGCCGACGGTCGTCAGCGCCGAGCGTCACGTCACTCCCGTGGCTCCGCCCTGGGCGTGGACGCTCGCGGCAGCCGTCCTGCTCGGGGTGCACTGGACCGCCCGACGCCGCAGCGGCTTGTCGTGAGAGGATGAACGCGTGGGCTTCGAGTGGGCGCGAGGGGTGAGTCGGCCGCGGATCGCCGGGCTTTGCGTTCTGGTGCTCGCCGCGGTCTGGGCCCCCCCTCGTGGGATCGCCCGTGCGCTCGTGTGGCCCGACGTGGCGGAAAGAATCGAGCACGATCTCGCGGCGGCCGATCCCGCCGTGCGGCGGGCCGCGGCCCGGGACCTCCGGACCTTGAGCGCGGAGCGCGGGGCTCCCCTGGCGCTCGGCGCGCTGGACGATCCTGACGACGGCGTGCGGTTGGCTGCTGCGGAGTCCGCGATCCGCCTGCACGTGACCGGCGCGACGGACAAAGTGGCAGCCTGGCTCAACGCGCCGGATCCGCGACTGCGTCGCGAGGCGTGCGAGGTGGCGAGAGCGCTCCCGAGCCTCCGAGCCCTGGCGCCGCTGGCGCGCACCCTGGGCGACCCGGATGCCGAGGTCCGGAGCGCGGCCGCGGAGGCGCTCGGACACCAAGCCAGCGAAGAGGCGGTCCCTCCATTGCTCGGCCGGCTGGACGACCCGACGCCCGCCGTACGCGTCCAAATCGTCGGCGCGCTCGCTCGGCTACGCGACGCGCGGGCAGTCGTTCCGCTGGTGGGCAAGATCGAGGACTCGGCACCCGAGGTGCGCGAGGCCGTAGCCCGAGCTCTGAGCGCGCTCGGCGACACACGCGCCTCGTCCGCCCTCCTGCTGGCGCTCCGAGACCAGAACGCGGAGGTTCGCCGGGAGGCCCTCTCGGCGCTCGGCCGACTGCGCGCGGCCGACGCGGTGGACGCGATCGCGCCGTTCATCGCGGATCGCACGCCGGCTCTACGCCTCACGGTCATGGAAGCGCTCGGTCGGATCGCGACCCCCGAGGCCATCAAGATGCTTGTCGGTGCGCTGGGAACCGGCGACGACGCCCAGGGCTCCCTCGACCGAACCCCGGTGCGGGATGCGCTCGTCGCCGCCGGACCGCAAGCCGTTCCGTTCTTGCATGCCGCCCTCGCCGGTTCCCCGTCGCCACCGGTTGCCACGGCGGCGGCGTGGGTGCTCGGCGAGCTGCACGCGACGGCGCAAGCTCCGGCGATCGTCGCGGCCATGCGCCGCGGAGCACTTTCCGTCGCGGCCGCCCTGCACGCCCTCGCCGGGGCGGGGACAGAGGCAGAGGTCCCGGTGGTGCTCGAGTTCGTCACCGATCCGAGCCCCACCGTCCGCGACGAAGCCCTCCGCGCCGGGATGGCCCTGCTCGATCCGAATCGGCCCGACGGACGGGCAGTCGAGCCGCTCGCCGCGGCGCTGAGGGACCCGCGCCCCTCCGCGTCCGAACGCGCTCGACTCGCCGCGCTCCTCGGGCGGACCGGCGCGCCGCGTGCGGCCCCCCTGCTCGTCGCGCTGACGCACTCCAGCGACCCCTCGCTTCGCCTCGCGGCCATCGACGCCCTCGGCAGCCTCGGTCCGACCATCTCGAGTCAAGCGGTCGATGCCGACGTCGACGACGCCCTCCTCGACGCGCTGCGATCCGCCGACCCGCCGGTCCGTCTTCGCGCCGCGATCGCGCTCTCGCGGCGCGGCGGAGCGCGGGCGCGCGACGCCATGGTGCGCGAGCTCGACGAGGGGACCGAGGTGGACCGTGCGGCCGTCCTCACGGCACTCGGTGGAATCCTGAACCGGGTGCCCACCGACGCCTCCGTGCGCGAGCTCGCCGGCGCGATGACGGTCGCCGCAGGGCCGGAGTACGACGCGATCGTCGAAGCAATCGCTCGTGCGCCGCTCCCGGCGGCGACGGGCGTCCTCGCCGTCGTCGCTCGTTCCAGCGACGCCGCCGATCGACGCGAAGCCGCAAAGATGTGCGGCGCCCGCCCTGCGGATCCTCAAGCCTTGGCGATCGCGCGCGCGCTCCTCAGAGACTCGGACGCCAGCGTCGTCGCCGACGCGGCATGGTCCCTCGGAGCGATCGGGGATCCCTTCGACCTGACGGGGCTCGACGGCGTGGCATCGGGTGAGAACGCGGACGCGGCGGTCGACGCGGTGGCGGCCGAAGCTCGTATCGTCGCCCGCGCGAACCTCGCCGACGGCGCGAGCCGCTGGCTGTGCCCCAAGATCGCCGATGCCACGCCCTACAAGCGAGCGAACGCGCTCGCCGGGCTGGCCATGGCGGGCGCCCGGTGCGGCGACGGCGCGGTCGAACGCGCGGAGCTCCTCGACGACGCCCACGAGGAAGTGCGATCGGCCGCCGCCATGGCCGTCCAGCGATCCGCCCGCGCGATGGACCAACGCGCCCTCGAGCGCTGCGCGAACGCGGACCCCTCGAGCGCCGTCGCGTCGCGCTGCGCCAGGCGGGTCGAGCGCTCGTCGCGCACGCACGCTGCGCTCGTCTACGCGGTTCCCGAGGGGGTGGAGACGCCCCGCCCGTCGGCCGCGTACGCCATGCTCTTCGCGAACGGGACCATCCGTGCCGGCACGACCGATCGGCGCGGGGCGGTGTTCGAGCCCGCCGCCCCCGAGGGGGACGTCACGCTCCGCAGGCCGGCCGCGCTCACCCGGTGACGGGGGGGACCGGGCGGTGTCCCTGGTCCGCTCTCTCGCTCCGCTCGAGCGTGCGGACGCGTCCGTCTTTCCGGTCCGCTCTCTCGCTCCGCTCGAGCGTGCGGACCAGACTCAGCCCCGGTAGAACGTCGCGCAGCACGAGTCGTTCTCCCAAACTTCGACCCGGACGACGCGGGCTCGTCCGTCGTCGAGCTTCGCGGCCAGCGCGTCCGCGACGACGCGGGCGAGATTCTCCGCGGTCGGATTCAGATCGTCGAACGGCGGAACCTCGTTGAGAAAGACGTGCTCGTACGGCTCGACCAGGGTCCGCAGCACCGCCGCCACGTGGTTGAAATCGAGGACCCACCCGGCCTCCTCGAGCGCCTCGGCGCGAACGACCGCGCGGATGCGCCAGTTGTGACCGTGCAGCCGTTCCCCCTCGCCGGTCGTATGCCGGAGGCGATGGGCCGCCGCGACCACGGTTTCGGTGCTGATTTCCCACATTGCCCAGCGGCAACTAGCACGAAAAGGACGACCGGCCCACGGGCCGGTCCGCACGCTCGAGCGAAGCGAGAGAGCGGACCGGAAAACGGACGCGTTCGCACGCTCGAGCGAAGCGAGAGCGGACCGACAGACGTGCTGGTACGCTCGGTGGCGCCGTGCCTCTGCGCCCCCGAAGCAGCGCTCCTCCGAGGAGCAAGACCCCCGAGCGGCTCGAGGGGATCCTGGATCGCGCCGGTGAGGATCGATTTGCCAAGATCCGGCCTCCCATCCGGCTCGCGGTCTGGCGCGAGGCCGTCGGCGCGCGGATAGCCGAACGAGCGACACCCGTGCTCCTCGCGTCCGGCGTGCTCGCCCTGCGCGTGCAAAGCAGCGTGTGGGCGCACGAGCTTTCGCTCCTCTCGGACGAAGTCTGCACCCGACTCCGCGATCGCGGGGTCGAGGTCTGCGAGCTTCGCTTTCGTGTGGGGCCCGTCCTGCCGCCGGATCGCCCGCCCGAGCGGCGCATCGCCCGCTCCGTCCCGGCGGCCCGCCCGCTTCCCCCGGACCTCACCGCGCGCTTGGCGGGGGTTCGGGACGACGCGCTGCGGGCGACGATCGCGAAGGCCGCGACTTCGAACCTCGCCTGGCAGCAAGCCGTCGCCCCACCGGCCGACGGCCTCAACGAAGCGCGGCGAGCCGCTCGAGCCCCTCGATCCGTTGGAGGAGAAACCGCTCGGCCGGACCGTACGACGCCTGCTTGGCGTGAAGATTCGCCAGGTACTCGCGCAAGCGGACCAGATCGATCGCGTTGACCTTACGGAACGCCGTATTGAGCTCGTCCACCACAGCGGCGGAGCAGGGGCGCGCCTGCAGGAAATAAAGCTCGATGACGTAGTCCGCCCACGAGCCCTTGCCCGTCGCCGTGGCAAGCTTGGCGCCGAAACGTGCGGCATCATCCACGAGGGTCGGCGAGATGGCCCTCCCCTCCCGACACCCCTCGACCACCTCCTGCAGAGGGCCGCTGAGCAAGCGTTCGGCCTCGTCCGCCCGCTGCATGGCGAGCGCCTTCTCCGCGACCCCCGCGAGGAGCTTGAAGGCCGCCGCCTTCCGAACCACGCTCGAGTCGCTGAGCTCGCGAGGCGACGAGGGCGCCGGGCGCTCGGTCTCTGGCTCGCCCACCGCCGGCAGCTTCGGGAGCGTACCTTTGGTCGGCACCACGTTGACCGTCTCGTGAAGGCTGTGATCGCGAGCTCGCAGCAGGGTCATCTCCTGCGACCCGATCACGACCTTGTCACCCGGTTGGAGCGGCGTGCGACCCGAGATGCGCTGTCCGTTCACGACGACGCCGTTGCGGCTCTGCAGATCCTCGACGGTGACCCCCGCCTGGCTGACGACGAGGACGGCGTGCTTGCGGGAGACGAGCGGGTCGTCGAGCGACAGCTGGCACTCCGCGCTGCGGCCTACCGCGAATTGTCCTTCGCTCAGCTCGAGGTCGTGGTGCAGGTAGCGCAGGCGGAAGCGCATGACGCTCGATGGGGCGCGCGTGATCGACGTCCGATCACGCCCGGACCCTTCATTCAGCTTTACCTTCCCGGCGTGCAGTGAGGCAAGCGTTCACCTACGAAGCACCGGGCCACTCGCGGGCGTGGGACGGCCCGAGCCCGGCGCCGCCCGGCTGACCTTCGCGCTGAGCTTCACGGCCCTCGCCTGCGGCCCCATCGACCGCCAGCCCGCGCCGGAGGCGGGCGATGCGGTGGAGCGACTCGATCTCGTCTGTCCCGCCCGTGAGACCGGTCGAGCCGACGCGCTCGATCAACTCGCCGAACGCGTCGCAGAGGACGGCCCGGTGCGGGACCGCGACCTCGGTGAGCGCGTCGACCACCTCGGCCGGGGGCACCCGAGGAATGCGGCTGTACACGTCGACCACCCAAAGGGCCCAGGTCGGGTCGTTCGACGCCAAACTGGTCGCTACCGCTTGAACGGCGAGACCGGCCAGGGCTTTTTCGTCCACGGGACGTCCGGCGACGACGAGCTCTTCGACCTGGCCGGTGGCGCGCCTCGCCAAGCGCTC
>DATGJA010000664.1:0-8620 GCA_035295445.1 Polyangiaceae bacterium
CTCGACCGAGACCCCTTGTCGGCGCAAGAGGTCGAGCAGGAGCGCGTCGCCCGCCGGATCGTTGGAGTCGTTGCGCGCGGCCCATGCGCCGCCCGCGGCTCCGCACCCGCTCAGCGCAAGCACGGCCAGGATTCCCAGGACCGCCGGCAGGGACCGGACGATCGACTCGGCGCGCTCCCGCGCTCGGCGCACCGCGTCGGGTGTGGCGGGCTCGCGTCCGAACTGCACGCGGTCGACCTCGCGCGCGAGGTCGCGCAGCGTGCCGCGAGCCGCCGTGTCGGTGCAGAGCCGCACGTACTCCCCGTTCGTGCGATCCCTCGCGAGGCGCAGGGCGCCCCGCTTGTCGAGCGCGCGCAGGCTGGCGGCGAGGTAGAGGGCGAGCGCAGCGGAGTGCTCCCCCCGCAGCGCGTGCGCTTCGGCGAGCTTCAGGAGCTCGACCTCGTCTCCCGCCGCCGCGGCCGCCTCGTCGAGCGCGGGTTCGGCCGCCGTGTCTTCGTCGGGCTCGGCGTCCGCGAGGGCCCCGTCGCGGCGCATGCGCCGGAAGGCGAGCGCGATCGGGAAGAGGACGGCCGCCACGGCCAGTGCCACGACGACCCAAACGAGCACGCGGGCGAACGAGGTGGCCGTCGCTCCCGCGAGCGACCGCAACAAGCGCTCGAGCCACCACGGCGGCTTCTCCGGCTCGGTGTCCGCGCACGCGGCGGCGAACCCCTCGCAACCCGGGATCTCGGCCGCGTGGGGACACAAGCCGCGAGCCTGGAACGACAGGGGCTTGCGGGGCGCGGAGCAAAACGTGAGGGACTTGTCGCGGCGCGCCGCCTCCACGTCCGCCGCTGCGCGCGCCGGAGTCAGCGCGGGGGCCACCTCCTCCCCCGTCGCGGCGCCGGCGCGCGTCGCGAACAGCAACGACGCGACGACGATCGGCGCGACCCTCCTCACGAGAGGCTCCCTTGCTCGGCGAGGCGTGCCGCCGCCCGCGTGGCGATCGCCGCGAACCGCGTCTGGATGTCCCAGCCCTCGCTTCGCGTTCGCACGTCGAGGTACGTGAAGAACCGCGCCGTCGCGAGGATGGGGACCGTCGACCACCACCCGAGCAGCGCCAGCCAGCTTCCGCCCGTCTCGGTCGCCGAGGGGGGCGCGCGAAACTCGAGAATCTCGCTGATGGCCTCGCGACCGGCGACGTCCGCCACGATCGTGATGAGGACACGGATGGCCAGGAGAACGACCATCGCACCGAGCGCCGCCCCGAACCGCGAGCTCGCGATCGCCTGCGCGCGCGAGATCGCCCCGCGGACAGTCGCCCTCTCGAGCACGACGACCTCTACGCAAAAGAGCAGCACGGCGCCGACGTAGAGCCACGGCACGACGAGCAGGGCGAGGCTCGTCACGACGGCGAGCGCTTGAAGCAGCCGCGCGCCGAGGAGAACGGGGAGCGCACGCCAGCTCGCGCGGATCGCTTCCCTCGCGCGCACTTTGTCCTCGAACACGAGGCGCGAGGCCAGCGCGACGAACGGGGCGTCCGCGAACGCCGCCAGCGCGAGCGCGGCGGTCCAGCCCAGCCACCACCCCGCCGCGGCGGCCGCCGCCCATGACAAGGCGAAGGCGGGCACGAGGACCGCGGCGGAGACCTTGGCGTACGATCCCGCGTTCTCGGCGCAGAACCGGACGGAGAGATCCAGCACGTCGAGCAACGGCCGCTCGCGGAGCGCCACCCGCGCCCGCATCAGGTCCATGGATCCGCCTCCGAGCCGTCGAAGAGCTCTGCCTCCTTCGAGCGGCGGCCCGCGACGAGCACGTACGTCAGGACGACGGCCAGCATCGCCGCCCCGACCACGCGCTTGACGATCGACGGTACGCTCGATGCTGACCAGAAGCCCTCGATCGCCGCGGCGAGCAGGAGCATCGTCGCGGCGCCGAAGACGATCGGGACGACGCTCCTGCCTGCGGCCTGCATCGACTCGACCCGCGTCTTGTCTCCCGGTGCCACGAGCGACCAGCCCAGCGCGAGCCCGGCGCCTCCCGAGAGGACGATCGCGCCGAGCTCGAGGGACCCGTGGCCCACGACGAACGTGAGGATGTTGGGCCCCCCGCCGTGCGTCACGACGTAGCCCATGAGGGCGCCGGTGGAGATTCCGTTCTCGACCAGGTACACGGCCGAGCCGAGGCCGGCGAAGAGGCCCGTCGCGAAGCACCGCAGCGCGATCCCGACGTTGTTGTTCACGTAAAATCCCGCCATCGTCGCGTCCATGCCGGCGGCGCGGCCGGAGGCGAAACCCTGGCGATATGCCTCCGCCAGCGGCCGCAGCTGCGACTCCGGAACGATGCGGACGGCGAACCCGGGGTTATAGAGCTCCGCGAAGAGGCCGGCGAAGAAGGGCACGAAGAAGAGCAGGAAGGCGACGAGGACGGCGGAACGATGGCGCCTCACGGCGCGCGGAAAGACCTCGAGCGCCACGCGCAGGCGCAGGGCGCGCCCGGGGAGGCTCGTCCACGGACCGGCACGGACCCGGCGGCCGTAGAGGACCGAGTGGGCGGCCGCCGTCAGCGCCTGGAGGTAGGCCACGAGGGGGGCGCCGTAAGGGGCCGCCGTGGCTCGGGACAGGTCGGCGCTCACGTCGAGGTACAGCGGGGAGAGCTCGCCGATCCGGGTCGCCTCGAGCTTGCTCACGCCGCGCGCCTGCGCCGTGCGCACGAGGGCGTCGAGCCGATCCCAGTCGCGCTTTCGCTTCGTCGTGAAGGCGGCTTCGCTGAGGGTCGACGCTATCGCCATGACCTGGGCATCTCGGGTGGGCGTTCGGACGGCGGCGAGTCTCCGCGCCCCGCGTTCGCGGCGCGGTCGTAGACGAGGGCGAGCAGGCGCGCGGGGTCCGGGCCCGTCAGGCCGAAGCGGCCAGCGATGGCCGGCGAAATCATCGAGGCGAGCTCGATCTCCCGCGCGCGCCCCAGGCGGCTCCTGCGACGCAAGAACATCTCGATGGCCTGCCGTTCCTCCGCGTCGAGCCAGACGTCCGCGCCGTCGATCTGGGCGGACTCGTGAGGCTCGGCGGCAGGCCAGAGGACGAGGGGCTCCGCAGCGCGCGCTCTCTCCGGCACGATGACCATCGTGCCGGCCACGAGGTCGCCGAGGCGCTGAAAGCGCTTCGTGACGGACATCGACGTGAGGCCGGCGATCGACAGAAGGCCGACGGAGGAGGCGAGCGGCAGCGCGTCCGCGGCGCGCAGGACGTTGCGAAGGGCGGCCTCACGCATTCCGATGGGCCGGCCGGTGGTCGTCACCACGCGACATCCGACGGCGGCCTTGCCCGGCGTCGTCCCCCGCCACGCCTCGAGCACGGCGAAGTACAGCCACTGCACGGCGAAGAGCACGAGGAGGACCAGACCCACCCCGGCGCCGAACGCGTCGCCGGCCGCGCCGCTCGCTGCCTCGAAGCCCATCGACGCGGCCAGAATGAGGAAGGCGACGACGGCGAAGGCGGTGTAGCAGACGAGTAGGTCGATGAAGTACGCCGCGAGCCGGCGCGCCGGGCCCGCCAGACGGTAGCGAAACACGATGTGCTCGGGCGTCTCGATGGCCACGTCCGTGTCGAGCGCACTGCTCTGCTGCACGCGTACAGCATACCGAGACGGTGACCCGCGCGAAGGCACCTTCTGTCCCGCTCATTTCCCTCCTCAAGTCTCCCTCGACCTGGCCGTTCGACGGACTTGAAACGACCCGGACTTCGGGCGAGGAGACGCGGGAGCGTGGCAAGGCTAGGTTTCGAGATGCTGGCGATGCAAGGTCCTAAGAGCGGGCGCCAACGGACGGACCTGCCGGACGAGTCCGCGGCGCAGGTCACGCGGCAGGACCTCGACCGGCTGGGCGTTCTGCACGACTTGCTCCGCGTCCTCAACGACCCGCTGGCCGGGGCGCAGGAGATCGCGCATCACGTGGCCCGGATGCCCCCCCTGCGGGCACGGGTGACGCGAGACTTCGGCGCCCGCTTCCCCGCGAGGGCCATTCCCAAGCTCCCGGAACAGGTGGCCGCCCTCGGCAACCGCGAGATCGAGAAGATCCTCCTCGCGCTCCTCGAGGACCTGACGGTCCTGCGCGCCGAGATCGAGTAGTCCGCACGCTCGAGCGAAGCGAGAGAGCGGACTACGAATGGAGACTAACTCCGCACGCTCGAGCGAAGCGAGAGAGCGGACTACAAATGGAGACTAACTCCGCACGCTCGAGCGAAGCGAGAGAGCGGACTACGAATGGAGACAAAACTCCGCACGTTCGAGCGAAACACTCAATTGGGATCGCGCGCGCAGCGGAAGCCCCAGGAGCCGACGGCCGTGGGGCTCATCGGCATCCGCGCGTAACCCAGCGCCGCGGTGGGGGTGTTGCTGAACGAGCCGCCGCGTACGATCTTCATCGACCCGGTGGCCGGGCCCGTCGGGTCCGTCTGGGCTCCCGCCCGGTACGACCCCATCCAGTCGGCGACCCACTCGGCGGCGTTGCCCGCCAGGTTGAACACTTGCTCGGGCGTCGCGCCGGCGCCCATCGCGTCGACCGCGCTCGGCCCCGTGTACGAGCTGCACGCGCCGCCCGGGTAGGCGCCCACGACCGCCTTGGAGCAGTCGAAGATCTCGCCCCAGGGATACGAGCGGGCCGTCGCGCCGCGAGCGGCGAGCTCCCACTCGGCCTCCGTCGGAAGGCGGTGGCCCTCGAACTGACAGAACGCGCCGGCCTGCGCCCAGGTGACGCAGACGACGGGCATCGATTCGCCCGCGCCGGGCGAGGCCGTGTACGTGCACTGCGCCCCGGTGGCGGGTGCCGTGCAGCTCCCGGCGGAGACGCACGCTCGGTAGCGGGCGACGCTCACCTCGTAGGCGTCGATCGCGAACGCGCGGAGCGTGACCGAATGGGCCGGCGTGTGATCGGCGAACTGGCCGCCGAGGTTGGGGTCGTTGCTGCCCATCGAGAAGGTCAGGCTGTCGAAGCAGGACTCGCGCGCGTCCCCCGTGCGCAGCGGGCCGCAGGGCGAGGGTGTGGTCGCCGAGTCCGCGGAAGGCGTGGTCGCCTCCCCGACGGCCGTCCCCGACGGCCCGCCGTCACCCAGCGTCAACGCACCGTCGATGCCCGCGCCGTCCGCGGCGCCCGGGTCGGCCGCCATGAATGGATCGCCGCCGCAGGCCGAGCCGACGGCCAACGCAAACCTCCCGAACGCCGCCGCCCATCGCATCGACCGAGCCTCTTTCGCTAGGGCTGGAGTTCCTTCCACAGCCGCTGAACCTCGGGCTCTAGCGGGGCTCGTGCCAACGCCATGCGGGCTTCGAGGCGTGCGTCGAGGATCCGCCCCGCCGCCTTCAGTGTGGACGCGAGGGCGAGGTGGAGCGCGGCGCCGCAGTCGTCCCCGTAGGCGCGCACCCGCTCGAGGACGTGCAGCGCGAGCGCCGGCTCGTTGCGGCGAAGCGCCGCCGCGGCGAGCCGTGTCGCGAAGGTGAGGCTGTCGGGCCCCAGATTGCTCGCGACGCGCCACGCCGGGACCGAGTCCTCCGGTCCGCACGCGTCGAGCGTCATGGCCAGGACCCCGGCGGCGGTCGGCTCGGCGGGGTCGAGGTCGACGCCCTTGGCGGCCAGGACGCGCGCGTCGTCCGCGTGCCCGATGGCGAGCGAGATCTGCGCGAGACCGGCGAGCGGACGCGCGTCGGCGGGGTCGAGGTCGCGCGCGCGGAAGTAGGCGCGGCAGGCGGCGTCGCCGTCGCGTCGCAGCACGTGGACGTCGGCGAGCGCGAGCTGCGCCTCGACCTGCACGTCGGTGCGCGCGCTCACGCTCGCGACGTGGTACGCGCGAAGGGCCCGCTCCACGTCGCCGGCGCACAGGGCGGCGGCGCCTTCTGCCAGGGCCTCGGCGCCCGTGTCGTCGACGGCGACGGCGACGCAGGCCAGGAACGTCCCGTCGTCGCAGATCCAGTCCCGGACGGCGAACGAGGACGCGGCCAGCAACGCCGCGAGGCCGCGGACCGAGAAGGCCCTGCGCGCCGGATTCGCGAGCGACTGCGCGGGGTAAGCCGCGGGTTCGGCGATCACGATCGCCGCGCCCGCGCTCAGTCGCGCTCGGAGCGAATGGAGCACCGCGAACGGGGACTCCACGTGACCGAGCACGTCCACGAGGGCGGCGCCGTCGAAGGCCGCCGGGGCCGGCCCCTCGAGCGCCGCGAGCGGCTCGAACTGCACCCGGGGCGCGAGCAACCGCGCGAACTCCAGCGCCCGCTCGCTCGCGTCGACGCCGATCACGTGCGGGATGCTCTCGGAGAGGATCCGGGTCCCGAGCCCCGCGCCGCAGCCGAAGTCGACCACGCGCGTCGCGCCGCCGAGCTCCCGCGCCGCGGCCTCGTAGAAAGGCGCGGTCATGGGGGCCGACGCCGCCAGACCCGGATAGGCCCGCGCGCGGCTACGCTCGACCTGGACGAGCGTGCCGTCGCCGAAGCGGGCGAGCAGAGACTTCGGCGTCTCGAGGTACGCGATCTCGCCTTCGGTCGAGGCGACCGGGGCGACGGCGCTGGGGGGTGACGCGAGGTTCATCGGCCGCCTCCCCGTCCTTGCGGGTTCTGGGCCTGGCCTGCCATCTGCCGGACGACGATGGTGTTCGCCTCGCGGACCGGAGTCAGCAAGCGCATCACCTCTTCGACGACCTCCGCCTTGCGATGCCGGTTCGCGTAGAGAAGCCGCTGCAAGCAATAGTCGTAGAGGGCCGAGAGGTTCTTGCAGAGCTCGGGGTACTGCGAGTGGTCGAGCGAGACGTAAAGCTCGCTCAGGATGGCGTGTGCCCGGGAGATCGCCTCGCTCGCCTCGGCGACCTTCTTGCGCTCGATGCTGATCTTGGACAGAAGCAAGAACTTGAACAGGCCATCGTAGTGCGCGATGAGAAGCTCACCCGGCGAACTGGTCCGGATCTGGACCGACTTGTATTGCGCGATGTGGGCGGGAATCATCGGGGGGCTTCAATCTGCGCGGGCGACGTCGCTTCGTTCGTCGTGGGTCGAGGGCGTGCCGGGCTTCGTTCATCCGGTGGTGGTGGACATCTTCGAGAGCTGGTTCAAGAGCGTCTGGTTGGCGCTGTACTGCGTCTCCATGGCGGAGAACTCGGCCTGGAGCTGCGCCTGGTACTGGGTGATGTGTTGCTGCTGCGTCGTGATGCTCTGCGTGAGCCGGTTGGACTGGTCGGTCAGCGACTGCGAAGCGACTGCGAGCATGCCGACGCTCGCGGTGGTGATCGAGTCCGCGAGGTCGCGCAGGGACGCCATCGCCCCCCCGCTGCTCGAGAGCGGGGCGCGTCCGAAGATCTTCTCCACGGTCGTCGGATCGGCGGTGAACGCGGCGTCGAGCTTCGTCGTGTCGACGGCGAGCGTGCCGTCCTGCTGCAGCGTGACCCCCACGTCCGCCAGGCTTTGGTAGCGTCCGGTCCCGAACACCCCTTCCATGTTGTTGGCGAGGCTGGACGCGATCGAGCGAAGGGTGGTGTTCGACGCCAGGTTCGGGTTGTTCGCGGCGTTCGACCCGTAGCCGGCGTCGTCGTGGATGGCGCTGATGACCGCGTTGTACGCGGAGACGACGGCCTGGACGTTGGTGTTCAGTGCGCTCGGATCGCTCGCCACCTGGATGTCCACGGGCGAGGACGTCTTCTGCGTGACCGCCAGCGTGACCCCCGGGATGATGCCGGTGATCTGGTTGGTCGGTCGGGTCGCCGTGAAGCCGTCGATGGTGACCGAGGCGTCGGACGCCTGCTGGACCGTCTTTCCGCTCGTCGAGGTAGCCCCCGTGCCGTTGAGGTCGAGGGAGGTGCCGGACTCGGTGAACGTGATGGCGTTGGACGCGCCGGTGTCGAGCCCGCGGATCTGCAGGCGGTAGTTCGACCCGTCGAAGAAGATCGACGCGTTCGCGCGGATGCCCGCGTCGTTGATCTTGGCGGCGATCGAGTCCAGCGAATCGGTCGACGAAACCTTGATGGGGGTGGCCGTCCCGGAGCCGATCTGAATGCTGAAGCTGCCCGACATGCCGAGCGCCGACGACTCCGACGAGAAGGACGCCGAGTAGGTGCGCTGCTCGGAAGCCAGCGAGTTGACCGTGACCTGGTAATCGCCTGCCTGCGCCGCGCCGGACGTCTGGGCGACCACGGCGGAGGAGCTCGACGTCGCGGTGAAGCTTCCGACGGTGGACGCGTCCGACAGCGCCCCGGCGGCTTTGCTCAGCGCCGAGAGCTGCTGCCCGAGGGTCGAGAGCTCGGAGACGGCGCTGTTGATCGACGACTGCTGCGACTGCATCTGCTGCATCGGCGCCGACTCGGCCTGCACGAGTCCGTTGATGATCGACGTGGTATCCAGCCCGGAGGCCAGTCCACTCAAGGCGATGGGTGCGTTTGCTACGGCCATGGCGCGTCGATTTCCGAGTTCGGGCTAGGAGGACCGGTTCGTCGAAGACAAGGTCGGAAGAAAAGGAGGACGCGTGCGCCGGCCGCTCCCTCGAGCAAGCCGGCACACGCGTAGGCACACGGACGTTACGCGAGCAGTTTCAGCGCGACCTGAGGCGCCGCGTTCGCTTGCGCGAGCACGGACGCGCCGGCCTGGGCGAGAACCTGCAGGCGCGAGAGGT
>DATGJA010000665.1:0-2973 GCA_035295445.1 Polyangiaceae bacterium
TGGAGATCCCCGTGGGGACCGTCGCCAGTCGCATTCGTCGGGGCAAGAGCGCCCTTCGCGAGCTCTTGGACGAGGCCAGAGACGAGGTGGCGCCGGACAGTCGGTAAATGGTTCTTCTCCACGCCGCAAATTCGCGGTTGCGGCGTGATCGAATTCGTGGGTTTCGACACTAAGCACACGAGACGAAGGTGGGTGCGACCGGGCGGAGGGCGTAGCGCCTCGGCGCACGACGGCCTTCGGGGTGGATCGATGGCGCGCGAGGCCATCGGACGGAGGCTTCGTCATGCCGAGAGTCTTTACCGCGAGACGTTCGAGCATCGCCGCAGGGCTCGTCGTGGCGATCTTCGGCGGTTGGCTTTGCTCGCGCGGATCGCACGCACCTCGGGTCGGCGCGCAGCTCGAGGGAGGCCCGTCGCGCGCAGCGCTTTCCGCGGCGCCCGTGGCCGCATCGGTGCCTTCGAGTGCGCCCGCTGGGCTCCTCGGGACCGTCCTGTCGTCCGCGGGGGGAACCATCGCGCGGGCTCGCGTCTGCGCGGCGGCGCGAGGCGCCGATCCTGTGGCCGCGCCTCGCCTCACGTGCGTGGATGCGGGCGCGAAGGGCGCCTACTGGTTGGAGCTCGCGACGCCGGGCGCGTACACGGTGACCGCCCAGGCCGATGGTTTCGCACCCGGAGCGACGACCCGGGGACCGCTCGTCGTGCTCGCCGCGGGCGAAACGAAATCCGGGCTGGACATAGTGCTTGATCCAGGAGGCGCGAAGGTGAGCGGCGTCGTGATGGACGCAACCGGGGGTCCGGTGCCGGGCGCACGAGTCCTCGCGACTTCGTTGACGTCGGCGCTCCGAACCGTCGCGGTCGAGAGCAATCGTGAGGGACGCTTCGCCCTGTGGATGGACCCGGGCGCCATGACGCTGACGGCCGAGGCCTCCGGGTACGCCCCCGGACGCGCGCAGCGGGTGGCGCCGAGCGCCGACGTCGTCCTCACGCTCACGCCGGGGTCGAGCATCGGCGGTCAGGTCGTGGCGGCGAGCGGTGGGCCTGCGGTCGCGGACGTCGAAGTTCGCGCGGTGCCGGAGGGAAGCTGGAGCTCTCCGGCCCACCGTTCGAGCATGAGCGACGCCGACGGCCTCTTCACGGTCCGGGGTCTGCAACCGGGTCGATACCGGGTCGTGGCCGAGGGGACCGGGTGGCGCGGGGAATCGTCGTTCGTCGACATCGGCCTTGCGCAGGCGATCGACCACGTCTTGGTGCGGGTCGCCTCGGCGGCCTCGGTGAACGGCAGCGTCGTCCTGCGCTCGAGCGGGGAACCATGCCGACAGGGGAGCGTGTCTCTCGGTCCCCCGCAGTTCGACTCGTCCCCGTTCGATCCGCCCGCCGCGGGCGACGGCGGGTCCCCGTCGCTCACGGCCGCCACCGCGGTTCCCGCGCTCATCACCGACATCGGCGCGGACGGCGAGGTTCGTTTCCGCGCGGTGCCCTCCGGCCGCTATCACGTCGTGGTCCAGTGCGCCGAGCACCGGCTCGCGGAAGGCCCGCAGACCATCGACGTCGGGTCGTCGCCCATCGAAGGCCTTGCTTGGAAAGTCGAGACGGGACTCGGGCTCACGGTTCGTGTGACGGACGAGGGGGGGCAGCCCCTCCCGAACGCACCCTTCAGGTTGCTCTGGCCGCCGCGCGCTCGCGACGGAGCGCGGATCGCCATGCCGCTCGCGAGCGACGTTCACGGTTCGTACGCGGTGCCGGGCATCCTCTACCCGGGAACGTACACGCTGCAAGCGGACGGTGGGTATAGCGCGCCGCCCGTCGACGTCGAGCTGCGCGACACGTCCGGCAAGGTCGAAGCGACCCTCCGCCTCACGGGGTCGGGCTCGGTCCTCGTGAACGTCCGCTCTCCCGCGCGAGATCCCATCGACGACGTGACCGTCACCGCAGTCGCTGCCGGTGGAGCGCAGAAGGTGAGCGCGGTGGCACTCGGGACGGGCAAGTTCCGGATCGGGCCGCTCTCGCGCGGGCGATACCGGATCGAGGTGGACGACAGCGTCAACCGGCCCGCAACGGCCGGCGGTGGCGATGGCGATTCCGTCGAAGTCGACGGGAACGCAGTGGAGACCATCGTCGTTCTGGACCGGCGCGGGCGCATTCGAGGGCACGTGCTCGACGGCTCGGGGCAGCCGCTTCCAGACGTGTGGGTGAGCGCCGATTGTCGGGGCGCGGGCGCCCGGTCGCCGCTCGAGGAGGCGCGGCTCCGGCTCGCGACCCAATCGGGGCAAGGCAAGCGCGTCGTCAGCGACTCGACAGGGCGCTTCATCATCGGCGCGTTGGCGCGAGACGCGACGTGCGTCGTCCGCGCCGACGAGCCGGAAGGGGCCTCTGCGGAGCGCAAAGACGTTGCACCGGGGGACGCGGACGTCGTCGTGACCCTGCCTGCACTCGGCGCGCTCCGAGGCACCGCCACGACGGAAGACGGCCGACCGATCGACCGGTTGGAGATCGGCGTGCGCGTCGACGAGACCGGCAAGACGCGCTCGGAGACCGTCGCGTTGAAGGACGGCACGTGGCAACTCGACCGGATCTCCCCGGGACGTTTGGCGATCTTCGCCCGTGACGAGCAGGGCGCCACGGCTGAGCTCCGGGCCGACCTGGCCCCCGGCCAGACGCTCGAGGGGGTTCGTGTCTCGCTGCGAGCGGGTCCCCTGGTACGCGGCGGTGACGCCGGCGGCGCGACTCCTTGAAACGTCGCGTATGCGAAACACCCATGAGTTTCTCTCGCTAGCACCCTTCGGAAACGGGCAACAAATGACAGGGAGAGGCAAATGAAAAAAGCTATCGCAGCATCCATCCTATTCGGGGCCACGGCGCTCGCGGGGGCCCAACAAGCAGACGCCGCCGTCACGCAGAGTTGGCCCGTCGTCGGCACGGCGACGCCGCCGTACAACCAGGCGTTCACCGTCAACAATCCGCCGTTCGCGGTCAC
>DATGJA010000666.1:0-2163 GCA_035295445.1 Polyangiaceae bacterium
GCGCGTCGCCCATCGCCGTCTTCCAGTTCTTGACGTCGAGCTTCACCTCGAAGTCGCCCGCCTTGGAGGCGGGGGAGATGAGCTGCCCCTTGGTGGGCGCGACGATCTTGACGGTCGGCGTCGGCGCGGCCGGATCGGGGCTCGCCGCGCCGAGGGTCAGCTGGACGGGCGCGGGGGGCGGCGGCGCCTCGACGCTCGCCGTCGGCGCCGGGGAGGCCGACGGCGTCGGCGCGGCCATCGGCATCGGGGGAGGGGGCGGGGGAGGTGGGGGCAGGTTGTCGTTCCCGCCGCCGCACGCGACGGCGACCGCGGCGGGCAGGAGCGGCAGGAGCAAGGCGACCGAGAGTTTTCGCAGGTTCATTTCGGGCGCCGAGCATCATCCTCCCCGCGCGCGAGCGCAAGGACGGTTTGCTTGACGGCGCCCGCCGTGCCCGCCACGCTCGCTTCGCACGCCATGCCCTTTCGACAACGCTACCTCTTCATCTGCACGAATCGGCGGCCCGATGGTCACCCCAAGGGGTCGTGTGCTGCCAAGGGCTCGGAGGAGCTCGTCGGCAAGCTCAAGGAGGCGCTGGCGGCGCGCGGGGTCGCGAAGACCGTCGCGCGCGCGTGCGCTTCGGGGTGCCTGGACCTTTGCGAGACGGGCGTCACCGTGCTGCAGGAGCCCGAGCACGTGGCCTACGGGCACGTGAGCCTCGCGGACGTCGACGCGATCGCCGACGCCGCGGCGACGGGGGAGGTCGTCGAGCGCCTCGTCGTATTCGGACGCGGGCACGAGCCACGGCCCGCCGAGTAGCCGATGCGCCTCGGGGTCTCCTTTCACGAGGCGCTCAGCGGGAGCTACTGGCGCCTCGCCGATCCGACGGTGGAGCTGGCGATCACCCTGCGCCTGCGCTTCCTCATGGGCGACGTGCGCGAGTTCTTGCGCGAGAAGAGGTGGCGCGTAAAAGGCACGATCGATGCGGAGGGCCTCGCGTCGGGCGCCGAGGTCGAAGGGGTCGTCGGCTCGCGCTTGATGGAGGAGCGGCGGCTGCCGTACCAGATGGCGTTCGCCGGCGACGACGGGTTTCGTTACGAGCTGTGCGGGCAGAAGGAGTGGAGCGGGCTCGAGCCCCTGGGTTCGCTGACGATTCTGCCCGTGAGCGTCTTCGATCCGGAGGGCGAGGAGCTCGCCCGAGGGACGCTCCGGTTCGATGTCCGCGCCGACTTCTGGCGGGGCCTGACGAGCGTGCGTCTCCTCGCCGGCCGGTGACGCATTCGGCCGGCTCCCTCGTTTTTGACGTCGTGTCGATCGTCTGCCATCTTGTCCATCGCTGGTGACAAGACTTCCAAGCTTCCCGTCGGCCGAAGCGGCGTCCACGCTTTCGCCGGCATCCCCCTCTCTGGCCTCCCCGCCGGCTGCCGCGCCGGAACCCCACGTCCCCGATCCGTCGCCGGACGCCATCACGCTCCTCGTGGTCGACGACGAGCGATCGAACATCGAGTCGCTCGAAAAGATCTTCCAACGCGAGGGCATTCGGGTCCTCTCGGCGGTGGACGCGCGACGCGCTCTCGAGCTCGTTCGGACGCACCGGGTGCACGTGATCCTGACGGACCTCATGATGCCCGGCACGACGGGCCTCGAGCTGCTGCGCGCGGTCAGGCAGGTCGCGCCCGACGTAGAGGTCGTCCTCATGACGGCGTACGGGTCGGTCGAGGCGGCGGTCAACGCCATGCGCGACGGGGCGTACGACTTCGTCGAGAAGCCGCTCAAGCGCGCGTCGATCGTCAAGAGCGTGCGCAAGGCCGCCGAGCGGCAGAAGCTCGTGGCGGAGAACCGCTCGCTCAAGGACGAGATCAAGCGGCTCGCTCATCGCGACATCGTGGGCAGCTCGCCGGCGCTCCGGCGCGTGATCGACGTGGCCACGCAGGCCGCGCCGAGCCAGGCCACGGTCCTCGTGCTGGGCGAGAGCGGCACGGGCAAGGAGCTGCTCGCGCGGTACATCCACGAGCGTTCGGCGCGCGCGCGGGGCCCCTTCGTCGCGGTCAACTGCGCCGCGATCCCGGAGACGATCCTCGAGAGTGAGCTCTTCGGGCACGAGAGGGGGGCGTTCACCGGGGCGACGGGTCGCAAGGACGGCCGCTTCGCGAAGGCCACCGGCGGCACGCTCTTCCTCGACGAGA
>DATGJA010000667.1:0-12157 GCA_035295445.1 Polyangiaceae bacterium
TGCTCGCCCACCCAACCCAGCCCGGTCGGGATCTGGGCGCGGAAGCCCATCGCCACCTCGCCGGCCTGCTCGTCGGTCGAGGTCACGACGACGTGACCGAACGCCTGACGCATCCGAGGGTCCCGGTCGGGCATCCACGACACCAGGACGCCCTTGGAAGCGCCCGGTGGCAGGACCGCGCTCGTCGCGGCGCCGTCCACGAAACGAACCGACAATCGCGCGGGCGAGCGGACGTCGTCGTCGTCCCCCCGGAGCGCGACGCGCGAAACGGTGAGGGGATCCGCGCCGACGTTGGTCACGGTGAACTCGCCGACCCAGCCGCCCTGGCCGGGGGTGAGCACCAGCGGTCCCAGGGCCCCGCCCGGAAGCGACACGACGATGCGCCCGGCCGCGCCTGCCCCCGCACCGGCCGTCGACGCGAAGAGCCACGCGGCCAGGGCCGCGAGGACCGCGAACACGTACGAATACCGCCGGCTCATCGGGACGCTCATCGGGACCAGAGTGCGCTCGCGAGCACGCTCGTCGCGAAGAGACCCAGGACGATCCACACCAGCCGCGCGATCGATCCGCCCACGGCCGGGTCGAGAGCCCGTCGTGCGCGCAACGCTCGGGTCGCCATCGCGTCGCCGGGCGCCGCGAGGACCGCTCCGTCCACGCGCGCAGCCACCCACACGCTCACCGCGAAGAGCGCGGCCGCCGCGCCCGCCGCCGCGTCGACCACCCAGCGCTCGAACGTCACCAGGAGCTCTCCCAGGCGGTGCGGGAGCGCCTCGAGGCTCCACTCCTGCAGCCCGAAGCTCGGCGCGGGCGGGAGGGCGACACTCTTGCGACGCGCGGCGGCGACCAGGCGGACGGCGCCCGCCAGCCATACGACCCCGGCAACGCCGCCCCAAACGGCGACGGACGCGCGCAGGGGTGTGGGGGCGTCCTTCAGGAACGGCGCCAGTCGAACGACGAGGAAGGGACCGACCGCCGTGACGCTCGCCGCCCAGGCCATCGTCGCGAGCGACACGGGCGCCCCCGGCGGCGGCAGGTGCGCGCTCAGCGCAAGGCTGGCCATCAGAATCGCAAGGAACGCGGCGCCGACCGCGCTCGATCCGACGGGTCCGGCGCGGTCGGCCAGCACCTCGGAGAGGGCCGGCCCCCCGGAGGGATCTCGGAGGGAGAGCTGCGCGATGGCCGCCGAGTACGTGAGCGTGGGCCCGACAGGCTCGATGGAGAAGGCATCCCCCGTCGACACCGCGATTGGCCCGAGGACCGTGTCGGAGGTCCCTTCACCGGCATGGACGCGCAGCATGTGCCGCCCCGGCGCAAGGGAGGCGCGCACGAAGGGGGCGGTGACGGCGGTGGCGCGCACGTCGTCCGCCGAGACCACGGCCCCGGCTTCGTCGGTCATCGTGAGCGACGCGCCCTGCGCGCCCCCGCCCGACAGCTGCGTGGCAGCGAACCGCGGGGACCGGTCGCGAACGTAGTCGTCGCCCTCCCACCCGCCTCCGAGCCCCCAGAAGAGGGCCGCGGCGCCGAGCGCCATGACCCCGATGGACAGGGACCCGCGCGTCGCGACGACCGCACCGCGCGCCGCATCGCCCCACCCGGCGAGCCACCCCTGCGCCGCCGCGACGAGGGTCCACCCGAGCGCCGTGGTGACGAACCCGTCTCCCAGGAACGCGACGAGCGCCCCCGCGAGCGACAGCTCGATCCATGCCCAGGCGCGCCAGGACCCCTCCCCTTGAGGGCCGCGCGAGACGGCTGCGACGGTTCCCAGCGCCGCCACCTCGACCAGCGCCACCGCGACCGCCGAGACGCGATCGAACCGGAACGCGAACGCGAGGTCGAGCTCCCCCATCCGTACGCCGCCCCCGATCCACTGGACGAGCGCCCCCCGGCCCCCGGCGTCCCGGGCGAGGACGAGCAGATGACCGAGCATCGCTTCCACCGAGCAAGCCACGCACCCGACCGCGACCCGCTGCGACCAGAGGAGCGCGCGCGGCCCCGATGCCGCAGCCGGCGAGGCGCTCGTCGCGCGCCGGCGCGCGACGACGAGGTGCCACGCGCACCCGAGCAGCGGCGCCAGCACGATAAGCCAGAGGGTCCGCGAGAGGACAACCCGCTCGAGCGTGCCGGCGCCGTGGGACATCGGGTGGACCACGGTAACAGGTTTCGATCACGCGCCGGGCACGAGGGGCGCGGGAGCGATATCTCCGAGTCGGCGAAGGGCGGCCTGCGCCGCGTGGTAACCGCACATGCCGTGGACACCGGCGCCGGGAGGGGTGGACGCGGAACAGAGATACACCCGCGGATGGGGCGTCGTGTACGGGTTGGCACGCGCTACGGGCCGAGTGAAGAGCTGTGCCAGATCGGTCACCCCCCCGGCGATCGCGCCCCCGACGCAGGACGGGTTGTACGCCTCGAGGGCCCCGGGGGTCGTCGCGCGGCGCGCGAGGACGCGATCGCGAAAGCCGGGGGCGTACCGCTCCACCTGACCCTCGATCGCCGCGGTCGCGTCGACCGGCGACCCGGCGGGGACGTGACAGTAGGCGTACCCGGTGTGCTTGCCCTCGGGGGCCCTCGACGGATCCAGGTGGCTCTGCTGCAGGATCATGACGAAGGGCCGGTCGGGGACCTCGCCGCGCCACACGGCGGCCTCCGAGACCGCGATCTCCTCGAGCGTTCCCCCCAGGTGGACGGTCGACGCGTCGGCGACCGCCGGATCCTTCCACGGGATGGGACCGTCGAGCGCCCAGTCGAGCTTGAAGACGCCGGGACCGTACCGGAACCGGGAGAGCCGCCGGACGTACCCCGGGGGGAGCACCGGCTCCGCGATGGCCGCCAGCTGCGCCGGGCTCGTGTCGAAGAGGTACACGCGGGCGGGCGGCAGGTCGGAGAGAGAACGCACCCAGCGGCCCGTTTCGACGCGGCCTCCCATCTCGACGAGGAGGGCCGCGAGCGCGCGGGCGATCGACGCGGAGCCTCCTTGAGCGACGGGCCAGTCCTCGACGTGCCCGGTGAGGCAGAAGAGCAGCCCTGCGGCGGCCGAGAGGGCGCGCTCGAGGGGGAGGATCGAGTGCGCGGCGCAACCCGCGAAGAGCGCCCGGGCGCGATCGTCGCGGAAGCGGCCGCGCGCGACCGCGACGGCGGAGCGAACCGCCGTGAGGCCGAAGCGCAGCATGCGAAAGGGGTGGCGGGGGATCCGGAGCGGCGCGAGGATGTCGCGCAGGAGCCCGTGCGGGTCGGCGAGCAGGGGGCCGAAGAGTCGCTCGTACGCCGCGGCGTCCCGTCCGAGGCCGAGGGCCGTGTCGCGGAGCGAACGCTCGAGCAACACCGCGGGTTGGTCGTCGAGCGGGTGAGCGACCGAGACCCGCGGACGCAACCACACGAGACCGTGCGCCTCGAGGTTCAGCTCGCGAAAGAACGGCGAGAGGATCCCCATCGGGTGGCACCCCGAGCAAACGTCGTGAAGGAAGCCCGGGAGGGTCAGGGGGGCGGTGCGCGTTCCTCCCCCGATTTCGTCGGCGCCCTCGAGGACGAGGACCGACGCGCCCCCGCGCGCCAGGGCCACCGCGGCCGAGAGGCCGTTCGGGCCGGAACCTACGACGACGGCGTCGGTCGGGCCCGATGTCACGCCGGGACTTCCCAAGGTTGGCGCGCGCGCAGGTCGGCGACGTCGACGACACCCCGATCGACGGCCCCGGTCTTCGCGTCGGCGATCCGATAGGCGAGCGTGGAGCGCCCGAGCGGCTGCGCCTCGAGAAAGATGCACCGCAGCTCCCCCTCTTCGAAGCCGCACTGCGCTTGGATCGACGTCAGGAGCTGCTCGTGGTGCAAGTGTCCCTCACCGAAGTTCCATCCGAGCGCCATACCGGCGACGAGCTCCCCGTCCACCCACTCGTAGTCCTCGAAGCGCGCGACCGCCTTGGGGACCAGCGCCGAGAACGCGCGCCCATGCAGGTGCATCATGCGAAACCCCATCACTTTGCCGACCAGGCCCACCGCCGTCGAGCGGTCGTAGAAGCGGCCGAGCTGGTCGTGGACCCATGGGCTCGCCTTCGTCAGCCGGTCGAGCTTTCGGTACGACTCTCCGCGGAAGAGCCACACCGAGCACGCCCAGTTGCCTGCGTAGTAGCGCATCGCCATGAGAAACGACAGGCGACTCGGGAACAAGTTTCCGAGGAGCGGCAGGGCCACGAGCATGACCACGAGGAAGAGGGCGACCGGCGCCGACCCCACCGCCGTCAGCGATACGTCCGGGTGCGCCCAGAAGAGGGCCATGCCCCCGTACACGACCATGACGTTCCACTCGATCGGGACGCCCATGGGGACATTGCTCGTGATGTACCCGTGCAAGAGGAGCATGAGGACGACCGCTACGACCGGCGGCGTGCCGAGGGGCGTGAGGACGAAGGCCAGCGGCACGCCGAACTCGAGACTCGCGCCCGCGTGGGCGAGGATCGTCGCCAGGCGAGAGGGGCGCAGGTCGTCCGGGTAGCTCCGGTACATGCGCCTGCGGAGCCACGAGAAGCGGGTGAACGGCCCGTTGCTCGTCATCACGCAGATGACGGTGGGAAAGTGGTGGTTCAGCTTCGAGAAGCCCGCCCAGAACCACAGCGCCAGCTCTACTGCCTTCGCGCCGGCGATCCAGTTGCCGGCGAACGCGAAGCAGACGATTGTCACCCAGTAGTGCTCGGCGCGCGCGGCGAGAAAGACGGTCTTGTCGGCGATGCCAAGGAGCGGGACGAGCGCGGCGAGGCCCACGAAGTCGGTGAAAGAGGGCTCGGGCGACGCGAGCGCGTGGACTGCGAACCCGACGACCGAGAGGTAGAGCGCGACGTCGACCGGGCCGCGCTGGCGACCGCCGAGCAGCGGCAGCCCTGGCACGAGCGGGAGCTTGGTCGTCCCCGGCCACAAAAAGTAGAGGGCGCCGCCGATCGGGGGCAAGTACCGCGCGGTCAAAGGTCCGCTCCCGCACCCGAGCCCGAGCGACTCGAAGAGCATGCTCCAGACGATCGCCTTCTCGAACGCGAGCGGCCGGAGCCACCACGTCGCGACCGACGAAGGCCCGCCGAGGCCGGGGCTTAGGCTGCAGAAGAACAGCCAGCCACCGACGTAGAAGCCGACCTTCAGCGCGTAAAAAAGGAGCGCGCCGAGAGGTGCGCCGTACCCCTGCATGGCCCAAGCGTCGCAAACCATCCGCGCGCGTTCGGCGAACGGCTTCTTGACCCAGATGAGCGGGTCGTAGGGAGGGGGCGTGGGCCTAAAGAAGCCCATGGCCCGAGGCTACGCGAAATGAGCTCATCCATGGACAAACGCGCGACTCGCTGCCGCGGATCCGCTCACAGAAACTCGCAGGCGCGCGCGTCGGCGGACCGGACCAAGAGCCCGTGACGGGCCCACAGGAAAGACGACGCGCCGGCGGCGCAGGTCAGCGCCAGGAGGGAGGCGCTGACGAGCAGCTGGGCCGTGGGCGACGGGGAGCACCACGTCCACGCGACGCTCGCGGCGAAGGACGCCATCGACAAGGGCATGAGCCAGAGGGCCGCCGAGCGGGCCGACCCGCCCGCGGGGAGGACGCTCCACGTCATACCTTCGACCAGGAACGCGACACCCCAAGTCTTCGCAAGGAGCCACGCGGCGCCAGCCACCTGCAACGACGCGTGAGCGTCTTGCTGGGCCGGCGACAGGCCGGGCAGGAGCCAACCGCCGAGGAAGAGGATGCACGCGAGACCGCAGATCACGACGCGCTGGACCCTGCACGCCGTGCGGAGCCCCCAAGAACCGCCCTCGCCGAGGGGAGACGCGTCCGCCGCGTCGATCAGACCGGCGAGCCCCCTCGAACGCGCGCGCGCCGGGCTCGGCTCGATCGTTGCGCACGCCAGGAGCAGGCCCAGCGCGACGAGCGCCCCAGGGTGGCCGAAGGCCAACCACTCCCACGGCCAACCGCCCTGCCCGTGCTCGATCTCCTGCACGCGAAGCGATCCGGTTCCAACGACGACCCCCGCCACCGCCGCCGCGGCGGGAACGTGCTGCAGCGCCACCGAGAGGGCGGCCCGAAGGCCCGCCCACGGCGACTCGCTCGAGACGAGCGCGGCCACGACCAGCGCCGTCGCCGCGCCGACGAAGAGCACGCCGACGTCGAGTCGGGCGGCGACCAGGTACTGCCCGAACGGCAACGCGAGCAGGAGCGCGTACGCCGAGGCGTCCGCGACCGCCCCGACGCCGGAGGGCGGCAGGACGCGAGCGGCCACCGCCGCGAGAAGCCGCGAGAGCGCGGCCCTTCCCGGCCGTCGTGACCCCGCGCCGCCCAGGCGCCGGCGCAACCGAAGGATCCCGCGCTGCACGGACGCGCTGGCCGTGCGACCCAGGGGGGCCGCGAGGAGCAGCACGGCCACCAGAGCGGACAGGACGACCAGCGCCGACTCGACGACGTTCGCGAGCGACGCGCGGCGGAAGCCCTCGACCGACACGGTCCGCGCGACTTCTCCCTCCGAGCCCTTCCGGCGCACCACGGCGAGGGCGTCGCGCTCGCCCGGGGCCGGCAGGACGTCCCCCGCAGACGCGACGCGGACCCCGTCGAACGCGACGATCGCGTCGCCCACGGACAGGCCCGCGGCCGCCGCGCGCGACCCGGGGGCGACGACCTCGACCCGGAGGCCGGCCGACGTCGACTCGGCCGCCGCGGGGCGGATACCCAAAAACGAGAGCAGGCACTCACCCTCGCGGTCGCGCTCCGCCCGGCCGGCGCCCTCGGCGGGGTTGACGTCGAGGGTCACGCCGGAGAGCACACCCGCAACCGGAGACGCCCCCGGCGCCGCGGCGGCGAAGGCGACCTCGACGTCGCCCTCGAAGGTCGTGTGCAGGGGGCCGCCCGGCGCCCCCGCAAAGAGGGTGGCCGCCGCGTCGTTGAACGGGATCTCCACCCGCTCGTCGGAGCTCGCGCTGCCGGACAGGACCACCTCCGCGTCGGGGACCGGGCGCTGCCCGGGCCGCCGCAGGACGCCGCGAAAGACGACCCGCGCCGGCTTACCGGGGGGAAAGCCTTCTCCCAGGAGCGCGATGCTGTCGCCGGGCTCGACCGCCCCCGGCGTCATCTCGAGGACCTGAAGCAGCCCCGGCGCGGGCCGCTCGGCCCGGGCTTGGATCCCGGCGATGAGCCAGACCAGAACGAACGCGGCGGCGACCGGCGCGAGAGCGCGAAGCCATTTCATCGTTTGTCGTCCGAGTTTTAGATCGACACGCCAGTTGAAGGCGAAAAACGGGCGGCCGCCGGCCTATCCTCGTCCGCCATCGGAGGCCTCATGAGCTCATTGACCGAATCCCCCGCATGGCAGGCGCTCCTGCAGCATCGCGACGCGACGCAGCAAGTGCGCATGCGAGACCTCTTCTGCGCCGATCCGCGGCGCTTCGACCGGTTCTCGCTCGAGGTCGAGGGCATGCTGGTCGACTACTCGAAGAACCGCATCTCGGACGAGACGATGAAGCTCCTCATCGACCTGGCCCGCCAGGCGCGCGTGGTCGAGTGGCGTGACCGAATGTTCCGCGGCGACAGGATCAACGGCACCGAGGACCGGGCCGTGCTCCACGTCGCCCTGCGCAACCGCCAGAACCGCCCCATCGCGGTCGACGGCAAGGACGTGATGCCGGAGGTCAACGCCGTCCTGGCGAAGATGCGCCGGTTCACGGAGGCGGTTCGCGGCGGCGCCTGGCGGGGACACACGGGCCAGACCATCACCGACGTGGTCAACATCGGCATCGGCGGCAGCGACCTCGGTCCGGCGATGGCGAGCCTTGCCCTCAAGCCCTACTGGCAACCGGGGTTGCGGGCGCACTTCGTCTCGAACGTGGACGGAACGCACCTCGCGGAGACGGTTCGTGAGCTGTCGCCGGAGCGGACGCTCTTCGTCGTCGCGAGCAAGACCTTCACGACGCAGGAGACGCTCATGAACGCCCGGAGCGCCCGCGCCTGGCTGGTCGAGAAGCTCGGGAGCGAGGCCGCCGTCCCCAAGCACTTCGTCGCGGTCTCGACGGCCAAGAAAGAGGTCGAGAAGTTCGGAATCGACCCCGACAACATGTTCGTCTTCTGGGATTGGGTCGGCGGTCGATACTCGCTCTGGAGCGCCATCGGACTGCCCATCGCCCTCGCCATCGGCATGGATCGATTCGAGGAGATGCTCGCGGGCGGACACGCGATGGACGAGCACTTCCGGACAGCGCCGCTCGAATCGAACGTCCCCGTCATCCTGGGGATGCTGGGGGTCTGGTACTCGAACTTCTTCGGCGCGGCGACGCACGCCATCCTGCCGTACGACCAGTACCTGAGCCGCTTCGCCGCGTACTTCCAGCAGGGCGATATGGAGAGCAACGGCAAGCGGGTCGACCGCGAGGGCCGCACCGTCGACGACTACACGACCGGGCCGATCGTGTGGGGGGAGCCCGGCACCAACGGGCAGCACGCGTTCTATCAGCTCCTCCACCAGGGGACGCGCGTCGTGCCGTGCGACTTCCTCGCGCCGCTCGAGACGCACAACCCGATGAGCCGGCACCACGAGGTGCTCCTCGCGAACTATTTCGCCCAGACCGAGGCCCTCATGCGGGGCAAGACGGCAGAGGAGGCCCGCGCCGAGCTCGAAGCGAAGGGCCTGCCGGCCGAGAGGATCGGCGCCCTCGTGCCGCACAAGACGTTCCCGGGCAACCGCCCGACGAACTCGATCCTGTTCGACAAGCTCACCCCGCGGACCCTCGGCCTGCTCATCGCCATGTACGAGCACAAGATCTTCGTGCAGGGCGCCGTCTGGGCCATCTTCAGCTTCGACCAGTGGGGCGTTGAGCTCGGGAAACAGCTCGCAGTGGCCATCGAGCCCGAGCTCGCGGCCAAAGGGACCGTGACCTCGCACGATGCTTCGACGAATGCGCTCATCAACCGGTACAAGCGCCACTACGGAAAGGCTTGAGCCCCCCAGGAGCTGGGGTGTCACTTTGCGTTGCGGTAATCTGTAGCGCGCGGGACGGACCGGCCTCTCGTCGGGTCCGGCGAACAAAACATGGCCCAGTACTCGATCGAGGCTCTCGCCAGCCGGACCGGAAGCACGGTCCGCAACGTGCGCGCGTATCAAGACCGCGGGCTGCTCGCGCCCCCCGGCCGCAAGGGCCGCCACGCGGTCTACGACGACATGCACCTTGCCCGCATGCGGCTCATTCTCGAGCTGCTCAAGCGCGGCTATTCGCTCTCAAGCATCAAGGACCTGCTCGACGCGCAGCAGCGCGGCGAACGGGCGAACGGCGTCCTCGGCCTCGTCAACGAGGTGACCGGCCCCTGGTCCGACGAGGAGCCGACCGTGATGACGTCGGACGAGCTCGTACGGATGTATCGCTTGCCGAACGCGACGAAGAACGACGTCGGGGTCGAGCTCGGAGTGCTGGAGAAGGTCGACGGCGGGTACCGCGTCCTCAGCCCCCGCCTGCTCATGGTGGGAGCGCAGCTGCGCCAGGCGGGGGTCCCCCTGATGGACGTCATCTCGCACCTCAAGATGCTCCGTCAGGCGATGGAGGCCGTCGCCGAGCAGTTCGTGCGCCTCGGCGCCCGCTACGTCCCAGGCCCGAGGTCGAAGCGTTTGCCGGAAGCGGCGGACATCGTACGTCGCCTTCGGCCCCTCGCGCAGGCGGCGGTGGACGCGGAGCTGGCGCGCGCGATGCGCCTGGCCGCCACGAGACAACTCGCGAGGGAACTGGCGCTCGCTGAGCCCGCGGCTCCGGCGAAGCCCAGGCGCCGCGCGTAGAGCGAGAACCGCAGATGGGATGAACCGGCGAGACCACGGAGGGTTCCGTGCCGCCGATGTGACGCTCGTTTGAGCGCGACCTGTTCGAGACGCCGCTCGCCTTGACGTTTACATCGTTGGATGTCAGTCCTTCGGCCTGCGCGGTCGAACGTATATGAAGGTGTCCATGCATCGATCGATCGTCGTGGCGTTCGCGGCGGGGTTTGCCCTGCTGCTCGCGCGCTGTACCACGAGCGCGAACAACTCCCCCGACGGCGGCCGTAGCTCCGCGAGCGGCGCGGAAAGCGGCGCCGCGATGGGCCCGGGGTCCGGCTCGGGGTCGGCGAGCGGATCGTCGTCGGGGTCCCCGTCGAGCGGGACCAGCAGCACCGGCGACGACGGCGGGTCTCCGCCCCCGGGCGACGCGGGTGGGGCCGACGCCCCCTCGGGAGACGCGCCGGGAAGCTCGTCGAACTGCCCCGCCAACGACCCTGGCATGGAGAAGATGTTCGCGAGCCAGGCGGTGGCGCCGGGCAAGCCGTTCGACCACAGCGAGAACGACCCGACGCCCGGCGACGGCGGAGCGCCCCCCTCGGGCTGGAATTTCTATCTCATCGACGGCGCCATGTGCCGCGACGGGTCGCCCTTCGGGATCTACGTGCACTACGCGTCGACGACGAAGCTCTTCATCTATCTCGAGGGCGGAGGCGCCTGCAACGAGTCGCACTTCTGCGATCACAACCCGGCCAACATGAACCAGGTGTTCCCGGGCGGCGAGGCGATGCAGGGGCAAACCGTCGCCGGCTCGCTGGCGTGCGTCGCGGGCCTGCAGGCGCCGTACACGACGGGCCTCTTCGATACGACCAACAGCGCCAACCCCGTCAAGGACTGGAGCGGGGTCTACGTCCCTTACTGCACGGGGGACGTTCACTTCGGGACGGCCGACAACGTCACCATCAACGACGACCCGCTCGACGTGAAGATGAACCAGCACTTCGTCGGCTACAAGAACATGCAGAAGTCCATCGCGCGCCTCGTGCCGACGTTCCCCGGGGTAAACCAGATCCTGCTCACCGGGGCGAGCGCGGGCGGGATCGGCGCGGCGCTCAACCTCGGCCTCGTGCAGGACTCGTTCGGCCCCGGCGTCCCGGTGACGGTGCTCGACGACTCGGGTCCGCCGTCGGACCCGGCGTCGCTCTGGCCCGCGTGCCTGCAGAAGGCCTGGCGGTCGACCTGGGGGTTCGCCGGGTCTCTCCCGTCGGACTGCGTCGAGTGCACTCAATCGGACGGGAGCGGGCTCGAGAACCTGGTGACCTACTATCACCGCAAGTACCCGACCGCGAAGATTGGCCTGGTGTCGACGACGCAGGACCAGGTGATCCGCCTCTTTTACGGCGCGGGCGACAACAACTGCCAGACCAACGACGCCAACACCCTCACCCTGACGGGCGGCGGGGTCTCGACCGCCGCGTTCACGGCGAACCTCGACGCGATCCGCACCAAGTACGACTGCACGGGCGCGTTCTCGACGTATTACATCGGCATGAGCTCGAACTATTCGGACCCGACGCTGCACCAGCACATCTTCCGGGGGGCCGAATTCTTCAAGGCCCTGACGAGCGACGGAGGGACGACGCTGGCCCAGTGGACCGCCGATCTGGTCGCGGGCAAGCTCGACATGATCGGGCCGTAGGGACCAAGCACGGGGCGCGGGCGCGGAAGAATCGCGACACGGGCGGCGGGGGTGGCACAAGGCGCGTCAGCGGGAAGCTCGTTTTCCCCGCCCGTCCGCGTACATGGGGGTCGGCTCGTCCCTTGCTGCGGATGCAACCGGTGGTGAGGGTCCCCGTCCTTGCTCTGGTCGTGGCGTTCGCGCTGACGTCGTGCGGAGCGTCGCAAGCGGGCGGGGGGACGGACCCCGTGCGCTACCTCGACGACGCGGCGTTCCGGCGGTCCGAGCTCTCGCTCTCGCTCGTCAACGCGAACAACGGGTACTCGCAGCTCCGGCTCGAGCACTACGCCACCGGCGACGCGAACGACTGGGACCGCCTGGAGGAGTGGAACCCGCCCGTGGATCCGGTCGCCGCGGGGGAGCTCGACGGTCCGGGCGGAGCCTCGACGACTTCGCTCGCCCCCACCGCGGCGCCGCTCGAGCTCCCGACTGCGGTCGCGTCGATCGACGACCCGGCGCTGATCGCGCTCGGCCGCGCTGCGTTCGCGCGGTATCCGGTGCAGGCCGCGCCGTACTTCGGCGTCGGGCTGACGTCGCGGGCGGACGCGGCGCGCTACGGGCTCTGGGTGCACCCGCAAGGCGGCGTGGGCGGGCTCGTTCGGGCGCGGATGGCCGACGGCACGGGGATGCTCTCGCTGACGTGCGCGTCGTGCCATGAATCGCCCGGCAGCGGCGG
>DATGJA010000668.1:0-5978 GCA_035295445.1 Polyangiaceae bacterium
GACAGCTTGCTGAACTCTTCGCACCCCATCCCGAACGCGGTCGGCACTGCCGCGATCGTCTCGAGATTGTTGACCGTGGTCGGGCAGCCGAAGACGCCCACGTTCGCCGGAAACGGGGGCTTGTTGCGGGGCTCGCCGCGCCGACCCTCGAGCGAATTGAGCATCGACGTCTCTTCGCCGCAGATGTACGCGCCCGCGCCGGAGTGGACGTACACCTCGACGGGGTGCGCTTTGCCGAACGGCGTCTTGCCGAGGTACCCCTTGGCCTGCGCCTCCTTGATGGCCCCCTCGAGGCGCGACTTGCTGAGGTGAAGCTCGTCGCGAACGTAGATGTACGCGACGTTCGCGCCGATCGCGTACGCCGCGATGATGGACCCCTCGACGCACGCGTGGGGGTTGAGCTCCATCAACGTGCGGTCCTTGTGGGTCCCCGGCTCGCCCTCGTCGGCGTTCACCACGAGGTAGTGCGGCTTCGCGCCCACGGCCTTGGGCATGAAGCTCCACTTGACGCCCATCGGGAAGCCCGCGCCGCCGCGCCCTCGCAGGTTCGCCTTCTTGGCCTCGTCGACCACCTGCTCGCGCGTCATCGTGGTGAGGACCTTGCGCGCCACCTGATAGCCGCCGAGATCGCGCTCGTACGCGGCGAGCGAGTGCCCCTGCGGCTTGTCGTACGTGCGCGTCAGATAGTCGGTGCGCTTGAGCATGCGGTCAGCTCTCCACCAGCTTCGAGAGGATCTGGTCGAGCCGGGCCCGCGTGAGGTTCTCGTGATACTCGCGATCGACCTGAATCATCGGGGCGGTGCCGCAGCTCGCCAGGCACTCCGCGGTGCGCAGGGTGACCTTCCCGTCCGACGTCGTCTCTCCGCACTTGATGCCCAGGCGCTTTTCGCAGTGGTCGATCACGTCGTACGCGCCGCGGAGCGCGCACGGGAGCGTGCGGCACACCCAGACCTGGTGCTTGCCGACCGGGTGCTGGTTGTAGAGCGTGTAAAAGGTGACGACGCCCTTCACGTGCGCGGGCGAGAGGTCGAGCCGCTTCGAGACGAACTCGATGACCTCTTCCCCGACGTAACCGTGCTGCTCCTGGCAAAGGTGAAGCAGGGGGAGCGTCGCCGCCATCTTCGTCGGATACCGGCTCAGGATGTCCTGGAGCTTTTTCTCGCGGTCGGGGCTCAGGGCGAAGGGCATCGCGGGACGGTGCTCCAGTGGGGGGCCGGCGTTCGGATCGGCGCGGTAACGCTCGAAGGCCGGGCAGCGCGGCCGCCGGAACCTGACGAAAGCCAGGCCTAAACCGGCGCGAAAGCTAGTGGCGAGCGAGAGCCCATGTCAAGCCATGCTCAGGCGGGAGCGCGAAGTCTCCGGGTCAAGCTCGGCTCCAGCCCAGAACCCCCAGCGCGATGCGTGCGGACGGCGACGTGAGCGAGAGGTCGGGGGAAAACCCTTGAGCGTCGTGATCTCAAGAAGCTATGCTCGCCTGGCGCGAGAAAGCGTTTGCGTCACGGAGTCGCCGGTGCGACTGGGTCTCGCGTGAGCGTGCCCAGCCGTCGCCGGCTTGGAGGTGCGAGTGTTCTGTCCGAACTGTGGCACGCAGAACCCGGATACGGCCCAGACGTGCTCGAAGTGCAACTTCAACATCAAGGGCGCTGCCGCGCCGAAGTTCAAGGGCACGATGCTGATGATGAATCAGCCCCCCGTTCCGGGCGCTCCGCCGCCGGCCGCGAGCCCGCCTGCCGCCTCGCCCCCCGGCGCGCCACCTCTGGGGGGCGGACCGCCCGGTCCGATGGGCGGCGCGATGGGGGCCATCGGAGCCCCGCGTCCCGCGGGGGGAGTGGGGGCGGCGCCGCCGCCGGGTGCTTCCGGCGTGCCGAGCAAGCTCAAAGGAACGATGGTGGGCGTCGCGCCGATGGCGGGCGGGCCTCCGGGCGCTCCTCGACCGCAACACGCGGCCCCCGTCACTGCCCAAGCCCCGATGATGGCCTCGCCATTGCCACCGGCACCCGCGCCTGCGATGCCGATGGCCGGACCGGGGATGCCTCCGCCGCAGGAGATGTCCTCTTCGTTCTCGCCGCCGGTCCCGCAACCAGGCGTCAACCCTCTCGGCGGCACCGTCGCCGCCGATGCGGGGGCGTTCGGTCCGCCGTTCCCGGGCGCGCCGCCGCCGTTCGGGGCGCCGCCCGGAGGCGGTCCGCCGGGGGCGCCGCCGCAGTTCCCACCGTACGGCGGCGGGGGTGGCCCGCCGAATCCATATGGAGGGCACGCGCCTCCACCGGGAATGCCGTACGGCGCGCCGCCGCCCCAAGCGGCGTGGGGGCCGCCCCCGCAGCAGCAGCCTTACGGGGCGCCGCCCCAGCAGCAGGGGTGGGGACCGCCGCCTCAGCAGCAGCCCTACGGCGCACCGCCCGGGGGCGCGATGACTCCCTACGCGCAGGGCGGCGCGCCGCTCGTCGGGACGTTGCCTTCGCAAGGGGTGAAGTCGGTCGGGCCGACGCGGCGCAACCCCGTGATGACGCTCCTGCTGCCGTTCGCGATCATCTTCGGCAGCATTCTCCTGGGGACCATCCTCGCGATCGCGATCAGCCCAATCTTCGCCCTCCTGGATCTCGGCGCGCTGGCCGGCTCGGTATGGTTTCTTTTGACCGCCATTCGGATGGCCAACGAGGTCAAGTTCGTCACCCAGAACCAGGCGTTCGCGTGGTGGCCGATCTTCGTGCCGTTCTACAACTACTTCTGGCTTTGGATCCTCGTGCCGCAGGAGGTCGCGAAGGCCAAGCAGATGCTCGGTGTGCAGCAGCCCCCGCGCTCGATCGTGCTCTACATCCTGCTCTGGCCCTTCGCGCTCGCGTCGGACATAAACGACATGGTGCGGTAGGGCGATCGCCCCTCGTCAGACGTTGAAGCGAAAGTGCACGACGTCCCCGTCGCGCACCACGTAGTCTTTTCCTTCGACGGCGAGCTTGCCCGCCTCGCGCGCCTTCGCCTCTCCGCCGAGGCGCACGAAGTCCTCCCACCAGATGACTTCGGCCTTGATGAAGCCCTTCTCGAAGTCCGTGTGAATCACCGCCGCGGCCTGGGGCGCCCGCGTACCGCGCCGGATCGTCCAGGCGCGCACCTCTTGCTTGCCGGCGGTCAGGTACGTGATGAGTCCGAGCAGCTCGAAGCCTGTCCGGATGACCGTGTGAAGCCCCGGCTCGGACAAACCAGCGCTCGCGAGGAACTCCGGCCGGTCGGCCGGGTCGAGCTCCGCGATCTGCGCCTCGAGCGCGGCGCAGATCGGCACGACCGGCGCGCCCTCCGCCGCCGCCCGCGTCTGGAGCGCTCGATAGTGGGGGTTCTGCTCGAGCTTTCCGAGCGAACCCTCGTCCACGTTGCCGATGTAGAACGTGGGCTTCGCCGTCAGAAGGTGCATCTCGCGGAGGATCTCGGCCGCCTCCGCATGGTCCGGCGGGCGAAACGTGCGGGCCGGCCTGGCCGCGTCGAGGTGCTTGGCGAGAACCTCGCACAGCTCGGCGGCGACCTTCTCGGTCGCGCTGTTGGCCTTGAGCATCTTGCGCGCGCGGTCGAGCCGCTTGCTGACCGTCTCCAGGTCCTTCAGACACAGCTCGGTCGTCACGGTCTCGACGTCGGCGACGGGGTCCACCCGGTTCTCGACGTGGACCACGTTGGGGTCCTCGAAGCACCGCGCCACCTGCACGATCGCGTCGACCTCGCGAATGTGCCCGAGAAACTGGTTGCCGAGCCCCTCCCCCTTGTGCGCGCCGCGCACGAGGCCCGCGATGTCGACGAAGTCGATCGTCGCGGGGACGATCCGGTCCGCGTGGACGACCCCGTCGAGGGCCGCGAGGCGCGCATCCGGCACCGCGACGACGCCCACGTTCGGCTCGATCGTGCAAAACGGGTAGTTTGCCGCCTCTGCCTTCGCCGACGAGAGCGCGTTGAACAGTGTCGATTTGCCCACGTTCGGCAGGCCGACGATTCCTATCGAGAGACCCATGACCTTCGGCCGCGTCGGTTAACACGCGCGATCCCGGCTCGCAAGGCCGCCCGCCTCGTGCGATAACGAACGCGATGAACGGGCGCAAACGATGACGCCCACATGCTCTCGCACGATCGCGCTCTGCCTCACGGGGAGCGTCGCCGCCTACAAGGCCGTCGAGCTCGCGCGGCTCCTCGTCAAGGCCGGCGTCGACGTCCTTCCCGTCATGACCCGGTCGGCGGAGCGCTTCGTGGGTCCGGTCACGCTGGCCGCGCTGTGCGGCCACCCCGTCGCGATGGACATGTGGGATGCCTCGTTCGCCGGCGAGATGCACGTGAGCCTCGCCGCGCGGGCGGACCTCGTCGCCGTTGTCCCGGCGACCGCCGACATCCTCGCGCGTCTCGCCGCCGGGCGGGCGGACGACCTCGTCGCCGCGCTCGCCCTCTGCGCGCGAGGGCCCGTCGTCGCGGCTCCGGCGATGCATCCGCGCATGTGGGAGCACCCCGCGACCCGCCGGAACGTCGAAGATCTGCGCCGCCAGGGTCGCGTCACGCTGGTCGGCCCGATCGACGGAGCGGTCGCTTCCGGCGACGTCGGTCCGGGCAGGATGGCCGAGCCGTCGGAGATCGCTTCGGTCATCGCTTCGCTCCTCGGGCCCGCGGACCTCGCGGGCAAGCACGTGGTCGTGACGGCGGGGCCGACCCTCGAGGACGTCGATCCCGTCCGCTTCCTGGGCAACCGCTCGAGCGGCAAGATGGGGCTGGCCGTGGCCGAGCGCGCCGCGCGCCGGGGCGCGCAGGTGACGCTCATCGCGGGCCCCGCGCCGCTCGTCACCCCCGCGGGCGTGTCCAGGGTCGACGTGCGAAGCGCCGAAGACATGCACGCCGCTGTCCTGGAGGCCCTCGGCCCCGACCTTTCGCGTGCCGACGCGCTGGTGATGGCCGCCGCCGTGGCGGACTATCGCCCCGCCGTGCGCAGCCCGGGCAAAGTCAAGAAGGGCGGCGATCGGACCTCGCTCGAGCTCGTGAGGACGTCCGACATCCTCGCCGACGTCGGCGCACGCCGGGCGGGGCGGCGTCCCGTGCTCGTGGGCTTCGCGGTCGAGACGGGCGATCGAGACGCCATCGTCGCCTACGCCCGGCGCAAGCTGGCGGACAAGAAGGTGGACGTCGTCGTCGCCAACCGCGCGGAGGACGCGTTCGGATCGGAGGACAACCGAGCCGTCCTGGTCGATTCGGGCACCGCCGAGGACCTGCCGACGATGCCGAAGGCCAGGCTCGCGGATCGCATCCTCGACGGCGTGGCGCTACGTCTCCGCGGCCATGCCGAGTAGCTCGCAAAGGACGCGCGGGAGGTCGGCGCCCTCGAGCCGCGTCATCGACCGGTCGGCCCCCGCGCGCTCGAGCACCGTTGCCGCGGCGCGGCTGCGCGCCCCGAACGCGACGAGGGCGATCGACGCCGTCGAGGCGGCGCGTTTGAGCGCGCGAATCGCGGCGCGCGCGTCGAAGTGTCGCGCCGCGCCGTTGACGGCCATCGCGTGCGTGGGGGCGCTCGCCGCGGCCACCACGGCGTCGTAGGGGTCCTCGAACGTCTCGAGGGTCGCGTCGCTTCGGAGCGCCCTGGCCACGGCGCGCCGCAGGGAAGCGTCGGGCGCCGCGAGGATCACGCGCTTGGGCGGCGGGACCACGAAGGGCGGGACCGCGAGCGACTCCTTCTCGCAGAAGGCTCGCACGTCGGCGACGCGCACGCGGAAGTGGTTGCCCGGGGATCGGATGGCGGCGAGGCGCCCCTGGTGGATCCACGTCTGTACGGTCCGCGGGTGCAGACCCCAGAAGCGCGCCAGCTGGGACGGCCTGACGAGCGGCGGGCCGCCCGACCTCATGAGAGCCCTCACCCGCGCGCGGCCGTCGACGGTCGTCCCTCGGCGAGCAGGGCCGCCAGGCCCGTGGACGGATCGAGCGCGACGAGAAGCGCCTCGACGCAAGGCGCGTTCACGAGCGTGCCC
>DATGJA010000669.1:0-12935 GCA_035295445.1 Polyangiaceae bacterium
AAGTAGAGGCCTCCGGACATACCGGACACGTCGGCCTCGCTCGAGGATGCCCCTGAGCCCATGACGCCCGCGGGCCCTGGCGCGCCGTTCATCCCGTTCGTACCGTTCGTCCCGTTCATCCCCGCGGCCCCCGCGGGCCCCTGCGGTCCGGCTGGCCCCGCCGGTCCCGCGGGTCCTTGCGGCCCCGCCGGTCCGGTCCCGCCCGAGGGACCTGTGGCCGTCCCGACCCACGCGCCCGTGCCGTCGATGACCGTATGCCCGGCGACGCTGATGCTCGCGGGGGTGATGTCGCCGATCGCGTTGTTCGCGACGAACGCATACGGAACGCTGAGCAGCGGCTGGCGCGGCGAGAGCTCCGGATCGCTGTTCACCTGGATGCCGAGGTAAAGCGCGTTCCCGCCCGTCGCCGCCGTGACGAACGTCGCCGGCGGGATCGCCGTCGTCTCGCCGAGCTGCGCCGAGAAGAAGCCCGAATCGAGCGTGATTGTCTGCGTCTCGGTCCAGAGCGCCGTGCCCCCGGTGGCTGCGGTGTAGAGGCTGAAGACGAACTTGGTCGAGCCCGACACGGGGTTGCTCATCGCATCGAAGAGGCGCCCCTGTTCGGTCAGGAACCCGGGAACCCCCGGTGCCGCGCCCCGGGCCGAAGGGCCGCTCGCGACCACCACCAGCGCCCCCATCGCCGCCAAGCCCGCAAGTCGACCGCGCATCGGCTTCTCCCTTATTCGCCAAAAGGTTGCGTCCCCGCCGAAAGCGAGCGCAAACCGCGGCGAAACTTAACAAATGCATCCGTGAGGCGCAAGCGCGCGCCCGGCTATAGTTCGGACGGTATGAAAGGGGCAGGGCAGGGGTCGACGCGAGGAATCGTCCTCGCGAGCATCATCGGTATCGTGGGCGTGACCGCGGCGGTCGGTCTGAATCGGCAACCTGTCGCGCCTGTGCAGCCCGCGACGTCGACCACGGCGCGCGCGGCCTTCGACGCCGCCCTCGTCGCCCAAGGCGACGGCCGCTACCACGACGCGCGTGAGGGGTACCTGCGAGCCCTGTCGATCGACCCGAAGATGGCCGACGCGCGGTATCAGCTGGCGCTCCTCACGCACCGGGCGCACGCCGACGACGAGGCGAGGCATCACCTCGAGGAGCTCATCGCGATTGCCCCCCACGACCCGCGCGTACCGGCGCTGCGCCTCGCTCTCGAGAAGGCCACACCGGCGCCCTCCCGGTGACCAATACGCTATTGCGTGCCGGCGACGACCCCGCCCTTGAGCGTGTAGGACTTGGACTTGCCGACGACGTTGCCGCCCGGGGATTCGCCGACCGCGCCCACGAGCCTGTACCCGGTGCTCTTCGAGATGTTGCCACCGGCGGTAATGTCGAACCCGGGCTTCGAGGGAGCGGGGTGCGCGCCGCCTCCGTCGCCCGACGAGCCGCCTCCGTCGCCGGTAGACCCGCTCTGCGCTCCGCTTCCCGCTTCGGACGAAGGCGCGGCGTCACCGGACGAGGCGCCGCTCGACGTGCTCGCGCCGTCGTGCGACCCGCCCTCGACGCTGCCCATCGCCGACATCCCGTCGGCTCCCGTCCCTGCGGCGTCACCGCCCGAGAAGGTCGCCTCCGAACCAACGCACGCAGCCGCGCCGAGCGACAAGATCAGCGCGAGCCCGCGGCGGCCGACCATTGCGCGCACGTTCACTGTCCCTCACCTCGCATCGAAGTTGTTTGGGTGTGTCGTCCGAACTCTCGCTTCGCTCGGACGCCGAGCGCACCTTAGCGGAAAATCCGCTCAAGTGCACACGAGGGGCAAGGACAGTCCGCACAATCGCCGCTTCTTAACTCAATCTCCCGGCGCCCCCGCGTCCGCGTCTGCGCCCGCGTCCGCGCCCGGCATCTTGTCGATCCAGGCGACGACGTTGGCGACGTCCGCGGTGTCGACGATCGACGTCGCGATCGGCGGCATCTGCCCGCCGGCCGGGTTGTTCTTTCCCCGGTGCGAGATGAGCTGCGCGAGCAAGCTGCCGTTCGAGTCCCCGGGCACGATCCGCGTCCAGTGCACGGGCGCGACCCAGCCCGGCGAGACCGCGGGCACCCCCAGCGTCGTCCGCAGCGTATCGAACTCCGCGGGCGTGAGCGCTCGCCCGTCGAGATACGCCGGGTCGAGCCGCAGGCGCATGCCGACGCCGTAGGCGGTCGCGTTCGAGTTGGCGTTGTGGCAGGTCACGCCGCAGTTGATGTGGAGCCACGCGACGGCGGGCGCCGCCGCTCCGGTCCCGTCGTCTCCCAGGGCCAAGCTCGTCTGGGCCGGTGCGGGCGCGATCAACCCTTCGGCGACGAGCTCGGGAAGGGTAAGCCCCTGCGCGCCGGCGAGGCCGAGCGCGACCTGCTCGAAGCCGAGGACATGGTCCGTTCGGCCGTTGTGGCACTGATCGCACTCCGAGAAGGTCGGGATGTGATAGCTCCCGCCGTCGTCCTCGAGCGTGATGTCGCCGCCGCCCGACGCCACGGCGGCCGACTCGTCGGCGTTCCACGCGTACGTGGCGTGGACCCAGATGGGCGGGGGCCCGTCGTCGACCTTCTGGAAGAGGCGTGTCTCGACGCGGTGTCCGTTCTTGCTGAACTCCTTCCATACCTTCGTTCCGACGGGAAAGCGCCACTCGGTCGGGTCCGTCGCGTCGATCTGCGTCCCGGGCGGGAGCTGGATGAAGCGGGCCTTCTGCGCACCGTCGGACCAGAGCACGACGGCGGGTTGGTAGGGCCGCACCCCCGGCGCGAGGTTCTTCGTCGCCAGGTCCGCGTAAAGGCCCGTGCAGTCGAGCGTCGGCGGGGAAACGGTCGCGCTCGCGCACGCGTCGCTCGCGTCCTCGCCGGCATCGCCCGCATCGCCGCCCGCGTCGGCTTCCCCGTCTCCGCCGCCGCCGTCGAGCGTTGCGTCGTTCGCGCTCGCCTCGGTCCCTGAGTCGAGGGGCGCTGCGCCCGCGTCGGGTGTCGGGCTCGCCGAGTCGGCGGCGGCCGCGTCGAGGGGTGCCGTCGCCGCGTCGACGGCTCGCGAGCCGCCTTCGGCCGGGTGCGCGGCTTGGGCGCTGTTGCCACATCCGACCGCGGTCGCTGCCGCGAGCGCGCAGCATCGCACCCTCGCCGCGAGGCTCGGTCGCGTGGGTTGAACCATGGGACTCCCGGACGTTGCGGTGTTCATTGGGTCGACGGCACGGCGTCCGTCACGGAAAGAAACCATGCCCGATGTTCGGGCCCAAGGCCGCGCCTTTTCTTCGACGTTGGCCTTCGATGTTAAAGTATCGCCCATGGGGCTGATCCAGTTCGTGCAGAACTATGAAGACCTTTCGACCGACAAGGGCTTCCAGTTCAAATTCCACTGCGACAAGTGCCACAACGGATACATGACGCGCTTCCAGGCCTCCGCCCTGGGGGTGGCGGAATCGGCGCTCCGCGTCGCCGGCAACCTCTTCGGGGGGTTCTTCAACACCGCGAGCAATTCCGCGTACGAGGTGCAGCGCGCGATCGGCGGACAGGCACACGACGCGGCGCTCGAAACGGCCGTGCAAGAGGGCAAGGAGCACTTTCACCAGTGCACCCGGTGCGGCAAATGGGTCTGTCCCGAGGTCTGCTGGAACGCGCCGGCGGGGCTCTGCGAGGGTTGTGCGCCGAACTTCCAAGAGGAGATGGCCGCAGGGCAGGCGCAAGCGAAGGTCGAGGCCGCGCGCGAACAGCTCCGCGAGAAGGCGAGACACACGGACTACGTCGGTGACGTGGACATGAGCGCAAAGGCGGTCGTCGGTGCGCCGGGCCCGACCACGGTGGCCGCGGACCGCTGCGCCGGGTGCGGCTTCGCGCTGGCGCAGGGGGCGCGCTTCTGCCCCCAGTGCGGTGCCGCGCGGCGCGCGCCGGACTGTCCCGGGTGCGGCGCGCCGATCCAGCCGAATACCAAGTTTTGCGCGCAGTGCGGGGCCAAGGTCGTCTAATCGCGCCTTGCCGGTCCTTTTCGTCGTCGGCGGCCGGCCGCGCCGGTCGCGGGAAGCGGTGGCCGGGCGTCGAATGCCTCGGTACCTTGCCCTCTTGCAGCCGGGGTCACAAGGGGGTGACGGAGGGCTCCAACGGCACCTCCGGCGTCTCGCGTCGCTTCCCGATCTTGGGGATCCGGCGGAGCGTCTGTCCGCGCACCTGGTCGCGCGGACGATCGACCTGCTCATCGTCTCGGTCATCCTGTTCGCCCTGGCCCGCGCGGTCGCGCCGTCGCCGTGGCCGGCGCAGTACGCGCTGACGCTTCCGATCAGCCTCGCCTTCTTGCTCGTCATGCGATGGCAGCTCCACCGGGGCCGCGTTCGCCGCGTGGCGAAGGTGCTGTGCGCCATCGGCTGGGTCGTCGTCGGCCTCGACTTGCCGACGTACGGGCCGAACACGGTCTCGCTCGGGGGATTCGTCGTTCTCATCTTGATCGGCGGCCTCACGCTCGGCGCGACGGCGGCCACGATGCTGAGCGCCGCGACGATCGCGCTCTACGTCCCCTTTCTGCTCGGATGGGTCCCTGGCCCGTTCGCCGCATACGGCCGACCGGAGCGACTCGTTCACTACGCGACGCAGCTGGTCCTCGCGGCGGTTCTGACCGCGTGGTGGGCGCGGCGGACTCGGAAGCTCCTGGCCGACCTGCGGCAGTCGGAGGCGTGGCGAACGCTCCTCCTCGAAGAGTCTCCCGATGCCATCGTGAGCACCGACCTCGCCGGGGTCACGACATTCCAGAACCGCGCGGCGTACGAGCTGCTCGGCGAGCCCGGCGCGGAGGGCGGGCAGCGGCCGTGGACCACGCTGGCGCCCGGTCAGCAGGGCTCGTCCGCGCTTCGCGAGGTCGCGTTCACGCGCCGCGACGGTCGTGCGGTCGTCGTCGAGGCCAAGGCGGCGGCGCTTCGAGAGGAGGGGACCGCCGTCGGCACGCTGTCGATTCTGCGCGACGTCACCGATCGAAAGCGTTCTGAGGTCGAGCGCGACGCGCTCCAGCGACAGCTCGCCAGCGCCCAGCGTATGGAGGCGATGGGCCGCATCGCCGGCGGGGTCGCCCACGACTTCAACAATCTGCTGACGATCGTGCTCGGCGCCGTGGACTCGATCGGCTCGACGGGCGGAGCGGCCGACGGAGCGCTCGACGACGTCCGGGAGGCCGCGCGGCGAGGCACGCTGCTCACACGGCAGCTGCTCGCGTTCAGCCGCCCGCACCTGGCCCACCCCCGCCTGACCGACGTGAACGGCGCCATCCGCACGATACGGCCGGTGCTCGAGCGGCTGGTCGGCCATGGCATCACGCTGGAGGTTCGTCTCGCGCCGTCGCTTCCGGCGGTCCTCGTCGACCGCGGGCAGCTCGATCAGGTCTTGCTCAACCTGACGGCGAACGCGCGCGACGCGATGTCGGGGGGTGGGACGCTCACGATCGCCACCGCGTCGAAGGACGACGAGCCGACGGTCGAGATCGGCGTGGCCGACACGGGACACGGGATGGATTCGGACACCCTGGCGTCCATCTTCGAGCCGTTCTACACGACCAAAGGGGAGCACGGCACGGGGCTCGGGCTCGCGGTCGTCCACAGCGTGGTTCGCGCGGCCGGAGGGACGGTCACCGCCGAGAGCGAGCCGGGCGTCGGGAGCATTTTTCGGGTCGCCCTTCCCGCGAGCGCTCGCGTCCCGCCGCCCGCGTCCCCTCGATCCGTGCGCGCGGCCTCCGTTTCCTGGCGCGTCGCGCTGGTCGACGACGATCCGCTCGTGCGCCGCGCGATCCACGCGTCGCTGAGTCGTTCGGTATGTGCCGTCGAAGACGTGGACGCGCCGTCCGACCTCGCCGGGGTCCCCGCCGTCGCAGCCCGGCTGGCGCGGGTCGACGCGCTGATCACCGACGTCGTCATGCCCGGCGTCTCGGGCGTGGACCTGGCCCTCGAGCTGCGACGGCAGGGCTGCAACGTACCGATCCTCTTCGTCTCGGGCTATGCGGAGCACCGGCTCATCGAGCGCGCGAGAGAGGTGTCGCGCTCGCAGCTGATCCAGAAGCCGATCGACGTCGACGACGTGCGCAAGCGACTCGAGCAACTCATCGGCGACAAGTGCACGCCGTCGAGCTGACCATGGCGCGCGCGTCTCCCCCCCGCTCGGGTCCCACCGCAGCCGACGCCGTGGAGGCGGCGCTCGACGAGCTCTACGCCGCGCCGTTCGACGGGTTCGTCGAGGCGCGCCGGGTGCTCGCCGCCGGTTTGCGCGCCTCGGGCGACGTGGCGTCCGCGCGTCGGGTCGTCGCCGCGCCGAAGCCCACTCGCTCGGCCTGGGCCGTCAACCAGGTTGCCCGGCGTGACGCGCAGCGGATCCGCGACGTTCTGGCCGCGTGGGACGAGGCCGCGGCCGCCCAGGCGGGAGGCGACGCCGGCGAGGTTCGCGCGCGGTCGCGCGCGTTTCGGGCGCGCATCGCCGACGTCGTGCAGGCGGCCCGCGACATCCTCGAGGAATCGGGGAGCTCTTTGTCGGCGCTGCAGGCGCGCCGACTCGGCGAGACTTTGCAGGCGGCCGCGAGCGGCGGCGAGGCCTCGCGGGGCGTGCTGGCGGCGGGTCGCCTCGTCCAGGATCTCGAGGCCGAGGATCCGTTCGCGGGCATCGTGGCCGGAGCCGAGCCACGTCCCGCCGAGAAACCGTCGAGCGCCCCCGGAGCGGCCGCGCGTACCGAGGAGGACGAGCGCCGTCAGCACGCCCTCGAGCGAGCGCGGGTCGAGCGGGAGCGCGCGGTCGAGGCGGCGCGCGGGCGCGTCCGCGCACTGGACGACGACGTCAAGCAGGTCCGCGAGCGGGCGCGCGAGGCCGAGGTGGTTGCGCTTCGTGCGCAGGGCGACGCAGAGCGGGCACGCCGCGCCGTCGTCGATGCAGAGGGCCGCCTGGCGTTGGCGCGCAAAGAGCTGGAGAAGCTCGACGGCTGAGGGGTCCGGATCAGTCGCCGCCGGCCTCGAACGGGGGAAAGCCGCCGTCGAACCGGGGAAAGCTGCCGTCGAAGCCCGGAAAGCCGCCGTCGAACCCGGGGAATCCGCCATCGAAGCCCGGAAACCCCCCGTCGAATCCAGGGAACCCCCCGTCGAACGAGGGCGTGCAGACGCCGCGATTGCAGGTGTCGCCGGCGGGGCACTCGTCCGCCGTAGCGCACAGCTCCGCTCCGGTGCAGCCCGACGCCGGCGTGCACGACGCGCTCGCGCCGGCCCCCGAACGCGAGAGGCAGCACACGTCGCCGCCCTGGCAGTTCGCCGCGCTCCGGCAGGCGATGGGCGTCCCCATGCACTGTCCTTGCGCCGCGCACGCTGGACCCCCACCCCCGCCGTAGCAGCAGACCTCGCCGGGAGCGGCGCACGTGGTCGCTCCGCAGGGGATCGTGCCGACCGGGCCCGAGTCGATCACGCCCCCGTCGCTTGCACCGGCTTCCGTCGTGCCGCTCGCGTCGGGCGCGATCGAGTCGAGGCCGCCGTCGTCGGGCCCCGCGCCGTCCGGTGCGGCCCCTCCCTCGAAGGCCGCGTCGCCGGCGCCGGGGCCGGGACCGCCGTCGCCTCCCGGTGCGTCCGACGCGCCGCCGTCTGCGCTTGGGGTGGTCGCGTCGGCGTTGCCCGGGCCGGCGGCATCCGGAGCTTCCGCCTCGGTCGTCGCCGCGTCGCCGCGCGCTGCCGCGTCGCCCGCGCGCGGATTCATCGAGATCACCGGCGCGTCGCTCCCGGCGCCCCCTCCGTCGTTCGGGGTGATGGTCGCCGTTCCACCGCCACAGCCGGCCGCGCACCCCGCGAGCGCCGCCGCGACGGCGACGCGCCAGACACCTCGACCATCCGCCACATCGTCCGCCATGGACATGGACAGTGCTCCCGCGCTGCTCTTCCTGATGCGGTAGTGCGCCGCAACGGACGAAACGGATCAGCGCGAGGCGCGGGATGGCCGGCCCGTGTGGGGCCGACTGGTCGAGTGAACGAAGAAAGCTCGCGCGATCTCGGCCGTCGTCAGCCCGCCGACGGCATATGGAGGGTGAGCGCGATGGCCGACGTGCGCGTAAGCGCCGGATGACAGCACAGGAAGAGCAAGAGCGGCGTGTCGTCGCCCCCCTCCGGCTCCTGCCCCGGCGCGAGCGCGGCGGGCGGCTCGCTCAGCGCCTCGGCAACGAACGCCTCCTCACGGCGCCTGCGCGAGACCGACGCGCGCAAACCGTCCAGCATCTTGCGCGCCGCCACCTCGAACAGCCAGGCGCGCGGGTCGTCCGGGACTCCCTGCGTCGACCACTGCGTTGCTGCGGCGACGAGCGATTCTTGAACAGCGTCTTCGGCGGCCGCGAAGTCCCCATACCGCCGGACGACCGCCCCGAGCACTCGCGGCGCGAGCTCGCGCAGGAGGCGCTCGGGCGCGGACGGCCGGAGGCGCTCGGTCACGGTTCGGCGGCCGGTGCGCTCATGACTTCGCGCACCTCGATCGCCAGGTTGAGCGGTTTGCCCCCCGGACCGGGCGCGGCCGACGCGCGTGCAGCGATGGCGTACGCCTGCTCGCGGGTCTCGACGTCGACGATCCACGACGCGCGCCTGACCGGGCGGGGCGAGGCCCTCGGCGCCCACCAGCGTCCCCTCGTTCCGCAGGTCCTTGTTGAGGGTCATCATGAAGGCGATGTGCGCCTTCAGGTCGTCCGCTGCCCATCGGGCGACGTTCCAGTGATCGCCGGCGCCTCGAGGCGCATTCATCATCAGCATGAACTTCATGGCCTTCGCTCCTTTGAGTGAGTCCTCCGAACGCTCGCTTCGCTCGAGCCTGCGGAGGACAGGGTGGCCCGCACCCCCATCGGTGCGCTCATCGGGGAGTCGGAGCGGGCGGCCGATTCTCGACATCCGGCGACGAAATTCTTCCTTCGGTCCCGGCAATATCTCGAAAGCCTTGAAGATTGTCGACCCCGCGCGGAACGTGCGCCGGCCTGGGTCGCGACCGCGTCCATAGTATGGATGTCCCGAGGGGCGACAAACACGATGAGCTTGCGACACGTTTGGGTCATCGGCGGTTGCGCGCTCGGGCTCGCCGCGTGCGGCGGCGGTTCGGTCGCGCCGGATGCCGGGCCCCTCTCCTCAAGCTCGGGGTCGGCGAGCACGGGCATGGCAACCTCAGGGGTGGGGTCGACGGGGCAGGGCGCCGGAGGCTCGGGCGCTGCGAGCTCGGGCGGGGGCCTCGGGGGAGCCGACGGAGGCGGGCAAGGCGGGCCGCCGGGCGGTGAGGGTGGCTCGGGGACCGCTTCGGGTTCGGCCGGCAGCGGTTCGGTCGAAGGGGGTTCGAGCGCCGGCTCCGACGGCGGGACGCTGGGGACGTGCGCCGGCGACACCAAGCTGCCCCCCGAGCCGACCATCCCGCCGGCGTGCTCCACGTTGACCGCGTCGCAGACGGTGAGCGCGGGTGGAGTGCCGAGCGAGACGTCGCTCGACACGACGCGGATCCAGGCGGCCCTCAACTCGTGCGCGTCAGGCAAAGCCGTGCGATTGACGGCGAGCGGCGGAAACGACGCATTCATTACGGGACCGCTCCAGGTGCCCTCGGGCGTCTCGCTGTGGGTGGACTCGGGCGCCACGCTCTTCGGCACGCGCAACCCGAGCGTCTATGGGTCGGCCTCGGCGCTCGTCACCGTATCGGGCGCCAATTCCTCGATCGTCGGCGACGGCGTCATCGACGGGCAGGGCGGCGAGCCGCTCATCGGAAAGGCCGGGTCGTTCTGGGACGCCAACGGCGGCGGCGGCGCGAGCCCCGCCTTGATCGACGTCGCCGGGGCCACAAACTTCACGCTCTACCGGATCACCCTCCACAACTCGCCGATGTTCCACGTCAAGCTGGCGGCGAAGGGTTTCGTCGTGTGGGGCGTCACCATCAAGACCCCGTCGAAGGCCACGAACAGCGCGGGAACGGCGCTGACGCCATCGAGCGCGCACAACACGGACGGGATCGACCCCGGCGAGGCGGCCAGCGACGGTTACATCGTCTGCAGCAAGATCAGCGACGGCGACGACCACATCGCGATCAAGGGCAACACAGGGGTCACGAACCTGACGATCGCGCACAACCACTTCATGGCCGGTCACGGGATGTCGATCGGCAGCGAGTTCAAGGGCGGCGTGTCGAACGTGAACGTCTATGACCTCTCGATCGACGGGACCGGCTCGGGTCTCGGCGGGGGCAGCTCGAACGGAATCCGGATCAAATCGGATCCCAGCCGCGGCGGGCTCGTCTCGGGGGTGACGTACAGCGACGTCTGCGTTCGACAGATCGCCAACCCGATCCTCCTCACTCCTCACTATTCGAACCTGAGCGGGTCGAACATTCCTCAATACAGCGGCATCACCATCCGGGACTTTCACGCCCTCACGAGCGGCACCGTGACGATCGACGGCTACGACGCGGCTCACCTCACCGCGATCACCCTCGACAACGTCGTGGTCGACGGCATCGGCTCGTCGAACGTGAGCGCCGCCAACGCCGACGTCACGCTCGGGCCCGGGAGCGTGAACTTCACGCCGTCGGGGACGGGGGTCACCGTGAAGAACCAGGTCTCGGGGTCCTCCCAGCCGAACCCCTGCACCGGCAAGTGGGTCACGTTCTGAGCGGCTGGCCGCGGCGCCTCGGGCCGGCCGTCCTCGGCCTCGCGCAGCTGGCTTGCGGCACGTCGATCGCCGGGCCCTCCGCGGTCGGCTCGATGTCGGGCGCGGATGGCGGGATCGACGGCGCGCCGCTCGACGGCACCACCGCGGGGATCGCCGTCGACTCCGCGGTCGCCGCGGCTTCGTCGCCCAGGGACGCGCCGAGTTCGAACGACCAGGTCACGGACGATCGCGCGACCGCCCTGCTCGGGGAGATGACGCTCGCCGAAAAGATCGGGCAGATGGTGATGGTCGACTACGGTGGTCTGGCGTCGCTCGGCGACATCGCGACCTACGGAATCGGCGCGATCCTGCCGAGCGCCGACGAGGCGCCTTCGACCAACGCGCCGCAGACCTGGTCCGACCTCACCGCCTCGTTTCGCGCGCAGGCCGCGAGCTCGCGCCTGAAGATCCCCCTCCTCCTCGGGATCGACGCCGTCCACGGCAACGCGAAGGTCGCGGGGGCCACGGTGTTCCCCCACGACATCGGTCTGGGCGCCACCCGCGACGCCGCGCTCGTGACGCAAGTCGAACGAGCCACAGCGGCGGAGGTGATCGCGACCGGCTTCAACATGGCGTTCAGCCCAGACTCGGACGTCGGACAGGACGAGCGCTGGGGGCGAACCTACGAGAGCTTCGGGGAGGATCCGACGCTTGCTTCCCTCCTCGTCACGGCCGCGGTCGGCGGCTACCAGGGGCCGGGCCTCGGGGCCGCGGGGGCGATCCTGGCGTGCCCGAAGCACTTCCTCGGTGCCGGCGGCACCACGTGGGGGACCGGGGTTTCCGGCGGAATCGACGAGGGGGACACGCAGATCACCGACGCCGAGATGCGGGCCGTGCACCTGCCGCCCTTCAAGGCGGCCGTCGACGCCGGCGCCATGGTGATCATGGTGTCGTACAGCTCGTTCAACGGCGACAAGATGTCGTCGAACGGAGCGTGGGTGACCGGCGTCCTCAAGGGCGAGCTCGGGTTTTCGGGGATCGTGCTGTCGGACTTCAACGCGATACGCAAGCTCTCTGGCACGTCGCGCGAACAGGCCGCCGCCGCGATCGGCGCCGGGCTCGACATGATCATGATGTCGGACGGCTACACCGGGTTCATCGACGACGTGACGGCGCTCGTCTCGGACGGGACCATCCCTGCGTCGCGCATCGACGACGCCGTGACGCGCATTCTGCGCGCGAAGTTCGCGGCGGGCCTGTTCGACGCTTCCCGTGCTGCTGGCGCGGCGAATGCGACGGCGCTCGGCGGCGCCGCCGCACGCCGGCTCGCGCGCCAGGCCGTTCAAGAGTCCCTCGTCCTCTTGAAGAACGACGGCGCGCTTCTGCCGCTCTCCAAGTCGGCGCACGTCGTCGTCGCCGGTCCGGGGGCCAACGACCTCGGCGTCCAGTCCGGCGGGTGGACGCTCGGATGGAACGGCGTCACGCAGGGATCCTCGGCCGCCATCGGCGGGACGACGATCCTCGCCGGGATGCAAGCCGCGGCGACCTCGCCGGACCTCGTGACCTACTCGTGGGACGGCAGCACCGTCCCTTCCGGCACGACCGTGGGTGTCGTGGTCCTCTACGAGAATCCGTACGCCGAATTCGAAGGCGACACGAACGATCCGAGCTTCGACAACACGTCCTCGTCGCAGAACCCCTCCGGCCACGTCATCTACGACGGCCTCGCCGCGGGAATCGTCGGCCGGATGACGGCGGCGAAGGTCCCGCTGGTCCTGCTCCTCGTCACCGGGCGGCCGGTCCGCATCGAGTCGTACCTTCCACGCGTCGGCGCCGTCGTGGCGGCTTGGCTACCCGGGTCCGAGGGCGAGGGGGTCGCCGACGTCCTCTACGGAAGCGCGAAGTTCTCGGGTGTCCTCCCCAAGTCGTGGCCGCGCGACGCCACCGCGCTGCCGATATCGTCCCTTCAGTCGAACGCGGATCCCCTCTTTGCCTACGGGTTCGGGCTCACGTATCCGTAGTCCAGCCCGCGTCGCGGCGACGCCGTCGCCCAGCCCGGCGCGGTTCCGACGACGGCCTCGATGGGCACGCCGGTCCGCTGCGCTCGCCGGAGCTGAGCGCTGCGCCAGAGTGTATAGAGAACCGGAAGCACCTCCAGCGTCAGCGTGGCGCTCGTCACCAGGCCGCCGATCATTGGCGCCGCGACACGCTTCATGATCTCCGACCCCGCGCCGTCCGCCCAGAGCAGCGGCAGGAGGCTGGCGGCCATGGTCGTCACGGTCATGAGCTTGGGGCGAAGGCGCCGCACCGTGCCGTCGGCGTGCGCCGCGACGATGT
>DATGJA010000670.1:0-23920 GCA_035295445.1 Polyangiaceae bacterium
AAGCGTGTCAGACTCCGACGCGAGTGGTCGAAAGAGCCTACGATTTGGTCATTCGCGGCGGGACCGTCGTCGACGGGACCGGCCGTCGACGCTTCGACGCCGACGTGGCGATCAAGGACGGACTCGTCGCGTGCGTCGGGCGGTTCCCGGGCTCGGCCGTCGAGGAAATCGACGCGCGAGGGAAGATCGTCACGCCGGGCTTCGTCGACATTCACACGCACTACGACGGCCAGGCGACTTGGGACGTGCGGATGCAACCGTCGTCTTTTCACGGGGTGACCACCGTCGTCATGGGCAACTGCGGGGTGGGCTTCGCGCCCTGCCGACCGACGGACCACGACTGCCTCGTTCGCTTGATGGAAGGCGTCGAGGACATCCCCTTCCCCGTCCTGTCCACCGGCCTCGCGTGGACGTGGGAGGGGTTCCCCGAGTACCTCGACAGCCTCGACGGACGCCGCTTCGACGTGGACCTCGGGACGCAGCTGCCCCACGCCGCCCTGCGCGTGTACGTCATGGGCCAGCGGGGGGCCGATCGGGAGCCGGCGACGGACGCCGACGTCGCCGCGATGGCGACCCTCGCGAAGAACGCAGTCGAGGCGGGCGCGCTCGGATTTTCGACGTCCCGGACGCTCAATCACCGCACGAGCGACGGCCAACCCACGCCCACGCTCACCGCCGGCGAGGACGAGCTGGCGGGGATCGCGCAGGGCCTCGCGCGCGCCCGGGGGGGGGAAGGCCTGGGCGTGCTCCAGGTGGTGTCGGATTTCGCGACGCCGGACGCGGAGTTCGGGATGCTCGAGCGGGTCGTCGAGCGGAGCGGGAGACCCCTCTCCTTCTCGCTCGTGCAGCACGGGCGCGATCCGGACCAGTGGCGCCGCATGCTCGAGCGCCTCTCCGCGGCGACGGGCCGCGGCCTGCCGATGCGGGCGCAGGTCTGCGGCCGGCCGGTCGGCGTCCTGTTCGGCTTCGAGCTCACGCATCACCCCTTCAGCCATCACCCGAGTTACGCCGCCATCGCGGAGCTTGCGCTGCCCGAGCGCGTCGCGCGCCTGCGCGATCCAGCGCTGCGCGCGCGTCTGCTCTCCGAGAGCACGGCTGCGACCCGGGGCTTCGCCGCGAACATGGCGCGCGCGTGGCCGATGATCTTCCTCATGAACGACGAGCCGGACTATGAGCAGCCGCCGGAGCGGAGCGTGGCGCGGCTCGCGACCGAGCGGGGGCTGACCCCGGAAGAGGTCGCGCTGGATCACATGCTGACGCGCGACGGGCGCGGCATGCTCTATCTGCCTTTCCTCAACTATGCGACCGGTTCCCTCGACCCCAGTTACGAGATGATGACGCACGGGGACACGGTCCTCGGCCTCTCGGACGGCGGAGCGCACGTGGGCACGATCTGCGACGGCAGCTTCCCCACGTCCAACCTGACGCACTGGACGCGAGATCGCACGCGCGGGCCGACGCTCCCGCTCGAGCAGGTGGTTCGGATGCAGACGCGCAAGACGGCGGAGGCCGTGGGCCTGCTCGATCGGGGACTGGTCTCGCCGGGGTACCGCGCGGACCTCAACGTGATCGACTACGAGCGACTTCGGCTCGCGGCGCCCGAGGTGGCGCACGATCTACCGGCCGGCGGGCGTCGCCTGGTGCAGCGGGCCGCGGGCTACGTCGCGACGGTCGTGCGGGGCGAGGTGACTTACAGGGATGGCGTCGCCACGGGAGCCTTGCCCGGGCGTCTGCTGCGCGGGCCGAGCGCGGATCCGGCGCGCACGCGCGATTGACGGCGGCGAAGGAGGTCGAGATGACGCCCGAGGTTCTCGAGACGACCTGCGAATGGACGGCGGACGACGTGGCCGATCCGGCGCGCTGGACGGAGCGGCTGGGCGATCGCGACATCGACGAGATCGACCGCGCGATGCGCGTGGCTCGGGCCAAATCGCGAGACCTCCTCGAGATTGGCAAAGAGGATTTCCCGTTGCCGACGCTCGCGCCGCGCCTGAAGCAAATGGAGCGCGAGCTGATGGACGGGCGCGGCTTCGTCCTCATCCGGGGCCTGCCTCGGGACCGCTACACGAACGACGACATGTGCCTCGCGTACTGGGGGATCGGCGCACATCTGGGCCGGCCCTGGCCACAGAACCACCACGGTCACTTGCTCGGCGACGTGACGGACCAGGGCAAGACAATCGACGACCCGACTGCGCGCGGCAACGAGCTCGGGAAGATCGCGCTTAGCTACCACTGCGACGGCTCGGACCTCGTCGGCTTGCTGTGCCTGCAGCGGGCCGCGTCGGGCGGCCTCTCGGCCGTCGCCAATTCGGTCGCGCTCCACAACGAGCTCGTACGCCAGCGACCGGACCTCGCCGCGGAGCTCTACCACCCTCAACCCTTCGATTTCCGCGGGGAGCAGGCGCCCGGCGCGCGCGCCTGGTACCCGATGCCCGTCTTCACCCGCTGGGGGGACCGGCTCTTCTGCCGGCTCATCGGCGCCTACATCCTGGCCTCCCAGCGCCACCCGGACGCGCCCCGCCTGACGGAGGCGGCGCGGGAGGGCCTGCGGTGGATGAACGAGCAGGCGGAGAGCGGCAAGTACAGCGTCGTGATGGACTTCGCGCCCGGGGACATGCAGTTCATCAACAACTACCACGTGCTCCACGGCCGAACCGAGTACGAGGACGCTCCGCAGTCGGGCCAGGTGCGCCACCTCAAGCGCCTCTGGCTCGAGACGGAGTCCTTGGCGGATCGGCCGCCGCATTTCGTTGCGCGGCACCGCCAGTCGCACTGGTCGGACAAGCGAGTCGTGAGCCGGCTCGACGCCAGGAGCTGACGGCGCGGGGGCGGGCGCGAACCACGTTGCTCGTGCGGTAGAATGGGGGACTGGCGTGACCATCTTCGGGACACGCGCATCCGTCTTCGGTACTCGCGCGTCTGCCCGCGGGTACCGCACGTCTCTCCCCTAGACCCGCGCACGAATATCATGGGTCGACGTACCCCCCACGGGCATGCGCGCATCCGTCTCGTGGACGGCCGCATCGCCCCGCAGGACGCGAGCGCGTGTCCTCTGGACGGGAGCGCCGGTCCCAGCGTCACGGCCATCGAACAACGGGAACCGCGCATCCATATCACGTAGCGCGTACGCCTTCGGGCGGGACACGAGCGGGCGTCCCGCAGACCGATGAACCTATCCAGCTCGTACGGCCATCGATGGCATGGGATGGGGCACCCTCTCCCGAGGACGCGCTCTCCTCTGCGACCGGGCTTGCGCCGTCCCGAAGACCGCATCCGGCGACCATGGTCGTCGACTCACCAACATGACGCTCTCATGGTGTCGACGTGGTCACGGTGGCGTCGGTGCAGGGCGCCGGCAGGTTCGCGTCGAAGAAGAGGGCGCTGAGCGCGCAGTTCTGGAACGCCTGGGCGCAGTCGGAGGTACCGGCGTCCGGCGCGCCCGGGCCCGTGCATTTCGCGTCGACCATCGTCACGAGGTCGTCATTGAGGAGCAGGACGGAGGTGCCCGGGCTCGCCGAGTTCCCGGCGTCGTCCACGTCGAGCGAGAAGAAGTTCGTGCAGCCCAGGGGGCGAGTCCGCGAAGCACCGTCGGGACACTGCGCGCAGAAGTCCGTCTTGACCTTCGCCTGCGCGGGCGAGAGATCCCCGAGGTGGGGCACCAGGCAGGCCTTGCTCGGGAAAAGGGACCCGGCGTCGATGCACGCCTGGGCAGGCGCGAAGCAGTCCTTTAGCCCCTCGCGGAACGCCGCGCTGAAGCTCGGCGCCCAGGTGGAGCAGTACATGGCCTGGGCCTGAGCGCAGCGGCCCGTCGGGGGGCAACGCTGCGAATAGGCCGACAACGCCGAGCAAACCGCGGTCACGTCGACGGCGCTGCCTGGAGTCCCCCCGTCGGCGCCGGACCCCTTCGACCCGCCCGACGAGCTGGTGCATGCGATGAGGCTCAGCGCGACGACGGCGACGCGAGCGTCAATCCGCGCCGGCATCGGAGGTGCCGCTCGGCGCGGCCGCGGTCGGGCTCCCGGTGATCTTCAGATCGAACCCGTGGCCGGGATAGTAGTAGCCGCCCACGAAGCACATCTCGTCGAGCGCGCTCTCGCCGAACGTGATGGTCCACGGCGTCGTGTTGTTCCAGTCGCACTGGTATGTCAGCCCGCTCGTCCCGTCGAAATCCACCGTCGGACTCAAGAGGCTCCACGCCGGGTTCGACCAGTCGAGATCGTTGGCGATGGGGCGGCTCATGTCGCCGGCCTGCGCGCTGGCCCAAACCTTGATGCCCGTCCCCAGCGAGTGCTGGTGGGTCGAGATCGACACGAGGTGGGTGCCGGCCGTCCCCGCCTGGAACGTCGGCCTGGTCGAATACGTCGCGCCCGGCGGGATGTGGATGCTGTCGGTGCCCCAGAAGAGAAAGTCGGCCGCCACGTACGACGGCGCCGACGCCTTGGGCGTTCCCTGGAAGGAGACTGCGCCGAGGCCCATCAGGTCCGCCGCCGACGTGTTGATGTAGTGCGCCTCGATGCGCAGCATCTGGTTTTTGGGCACCTCGACGGCCACGCCGCTCGGGAATTTCCACTCGAGCTTTCTCTCGTTCACGAGGACGAGCGGCACCGCGTCGCCGCCCGCGAGACCAACGAAGGGCCTGCAGGGGGTCGGGGTGAGGTTCTCCGCGGTATCGTTCGTGGTGTAGAGGATGAGGTGGTGCGACCCGGGCGCGAGCGACGCCGTGTAGCCCGAGATGGCCAGATCCTGGGTATTTCCCAGGCGCTTGGTGATGCAAACCGTCTTCTCGACGCCGGGTGCGACGTCGATCGGACCGATGGACGTCTCGGCGATCCCGGCGGGCAGGTCGAGGCTGGCGAGATCGGCGCCCGCCTCTGCGGCGGGGCCCCCGCGCGACACCGGGGTGGCGGAAGAACCGCAGGCGAACGATGCGGCGCAGGCGAGCGCCACGAGGACGAGCGTTATCGTCGGACGCATCCCGTCGGCGTAGCATACCTCGACCGTACCGACCACGCGGTCAGGGTGGCCGGCCGTCGCCGCTCTTTTTTTGGCCGTCGCGCGACCCGCGCAGGCTTCGGCGGTAACCGGCCGGCGTCGTCCCGGTCCATCGCCGAAACGCCCGCACCAGCGTCGACGCCTTGCTGTACGCCAGGCGCTGCGCGACTGCCTCCGTCGAGAGCCGGGACGTGCGAAAGAGATGAAGCGCGCGGTCCCGCCGCTCGGCGTCGACGAGGTCCGAGAACGTCGTTCCGTGCGCGGCGAGGCGCCTGCGGAGCGTGCGAGCCGAGAGCGCGAGGCGTTCGGCCACCTCCTCGAGCGAGAGGAACATGCCGTCCTCGGTCACGAGGGCGCGGCGCGCACGTGCGACGAACGTCACGTCGGCGCCGATCTCGCGCAACTCACGCTCGCACTGCTCGCGCGCGAGCTTCAAGCCCCCCGGATCGGCCATCACGATGGGCAAGTCGAGGACGCCCGCATCGAAGTAAACCCGATTCGTCGGCTGGCCGAAGTGCGCGTATTGCATGAGCCCCGGCAGCGGCGACCGGTAGCCGGGCTCGGGGAAGGCGAAGTCCGCCCAGCCGACCAGCTCCGTACCCGTCAGGACCTTGCCGATCTCGCGCAGGCCGACCGCCATGCTGATGAGGACGATGTCGCGCGCCGAGCCCAGGTCGACTCGCTCCTCGATGCCGATGGACGCCGTGCGGCCGTCGACGTGAAGGTCGAGGCGCAAGGTGGTCGAGAACGTCGGCGCGTACGCCACCGCCAGTTCGAGCGCGTCCCGCAAGGTCGAGGCGCTCAGCGCGGCAAAGCCGAGGAATCCGTAGAGCGTGGCCCGCGTGTGCAGGCCGAGGTGGTAGCCGAGCGCCGGCTCGCCGGTCATCGCGCGGGCTCTCTCGAGGAGCGTGCACATCCGGGCGACGGGCAGGCGTGCCCAGGGGTCCTCGAGCATCCCGACGTGCAAACCGACCGTCGAGAGGAGCGCGTCGGCCGAGACGTTCCACTGCTTGACGACCTCGAGGAGGTTCTCGACGAGAATGGCGGGCACCGTCGGCGGCTGCGCGGCCGACACCTGCACGGCCGACGTGAGGTCACGTTCATCGTGCTCGCTGGCAACCAGGACGGGCGAACTCACGGCGTCTCCGCGCGCAGGGGAGGGGAACGTCCCGCGCTCAAGCGGTGGGCGAGAACAGTACACTCCGCAAAGCCGCTCGCAAGGCGCAGTCCGGGACACCCACCGCCGCCCGATGGCCGTCCTTACGCATCCGTGACCGCCAGAGTGACTCGAGGACGTCAGCGCATGAAGCGCAAGACGGTCGGTGATCCGACCGCCCACGCTTGGCCCGGGCCGGTGGAGGCGATGCCGTAGAGATCCGTATCGGTGCCCGTGACCGTGCCCGACCAGCTCGTGCCGTCCCAGTGCCACGCGGCGCCGCCGTTGCCCGAGACCCACGCGTCCGACGGACCCGACCCCGAGATCTGCGTCGCGTTGAAGGGCAGCGTCGCAACCTCCGCCCAGTGGACGCCGTCGTAGTGGTACACGTCGCTCGCGGAGGAAGCGTCCGGATCGGCGCTAACGACCCAGACATCGGTCGGGCCTGAGCCCCAAATCAAGCCGACGGGCGCCGAGGTCTCGAGCGTCCAAGTCGTGCCGTCCCAGTGGGTCATCGGCCCCCCCGCGATCCAAACGTCCGTCGCAGAGGAACCCCACACGGCGGTGCCGCCGTTGTGTGGACCCGTGACGACGCTGGTCCAGGTGGATCCGTCCCAGTGCCACGAGTGAGACGTGGCGCCGAGGCGAGCTTGCGTGACCGCCCATACGTCGTTGGACGCGCTCCCCCAGATGCCCATGATGGACTCCTCGTTGCCCAGGATGGTCGGCGACGACCACGCCGTCCCATCCCAATGGCTGAGCGCACCGTACTGAGCGGTCCCGGCAGCGCCCGGCAGCATCGCTCCGATCCAGATGTCGATGTTCGAGCTGCCCCAGATCGTGTCCCAGACGGTAGCTTGGTAGTTCGCTGGGATGGGGACGGTCGAAGTCGTCCACGTGGCACCGTCCCAGTGCCGGACCTGGTCGGAGACCAGGTAGACGTCCTTCGGCCCGATCGCCGTGACGGCGCGGAAGGCTGCATTGCTCCAGGACGCCGGCGTCGACGGCGTGCACGCGCTGCCGTCCCAGTGCGACACAGCCCCGGATTTGCCGACGAACCAAAGGTCGCCGAACGTGCTGCCCGCCACGTCGCCACCCCCGCAGTCGAAGGTCGTCCAGGAGGCGCCGTCCCAGTGGCCGCCGCTCGAGGTCCAGACGTCGTTGGGCCCGGTTCCTCCCATGCTCCCGCCGTAGCCCAGGTAGCGCGACGTGCCCGTCGTGTCGGTCCAGAAGCTCCCGTTCCAGTAGAAGGGAGGTGACCAGATGTCGTTCGGTCCGCTGCCCCAGAGAGACATCCCGGTGGTCTCCAAGAAGGGTGCCGTCGGATTCGTCCACGCTTGCCCGTTCCAGTTCCAGTATTTGACGCCCCCTCCCGGCCCTTGCCCGACGACCCACACGTCGCTCGCCGAGGACGCCCAAACCGCATCAAATGTTGCGCTCGCATTCGTGAATGCAGTCGAAAAGCTCGTCCCGTCCCACTGCTGCAGCACGCCGGGGTCCGCGACGTTTCCGGTGCCGGCCGCCCAGATGGCGGACGGCCCAATTCCCCAGAGGTCGATCAGGTCCGAGGTCGTGCCGCTGGGCACGGGCGACCAGGTCGTACCGTTCCAGTGCAGGACGGTCCCACAGTCGCCAACCGCCCAGACGTCGTTGGCGGCGCTGCCCCACATCGAGCGCAGCCCGCAGGTCGTACCGCTCGGCCATGGCGTCCAAGTAGCTCCGTCGAAATGCACCATCGAGCCCAAATCGCCGACCGCCCAGACATCGTTGGGCGCGGACTCCCATATCGCGTGAAGCGTATTGCCTTGCGGAAGCGGGTTGACCCAGGACCATCCACCGACGGACGCGTCCGTCGCGGAGGCATCCGGGGGCTCGGTGGCGGCCTCCGCGGGCGCGTTCGCGGCGTCCATCGGACAGCACCCGCCGGCGTCCCAAGGGACGCTCGCATCGCCGCCTCGCGTGTCCGGCGGCGCATCGACCACGGCGCTTCCAGGCGCGTCGGCCCCACCGTCCGGGCCTCCGCTCCCGCCGGAGGTACATCTCGTCGTCGCGAGGGCTGCGAAGAATGCACCAGCCCAGCGACGCGCATCGGTGCGCGCTCGAGTCAGCACGCCCGATTGGTTTCACGTGCTCCGGTCGGCGTTCAACTCGAGAGCCGAACCATCGCGTCCTACATCTCCTGGAGCACGCGCTCGACGACGTGCGGCTGCATCAGCGCCGACCGCGGGACGAGCAGGTGCTGGATTTCGGCGGCCAGCTTGTGCAGGTCCGCGTGGCGCGCGGCGGCCTTGTTCAGCGCCATGCCGAATCGCAAGCTCGTCTCGAAGTCCGCGGGCCGCTCCCCGCGGGTCTGCCGGAAGATGAAGTCCGGAATGGCCGCTTGCGCCCACGGGGTGTCGACGACGGCCGCAACGGATTGAAAGTACGGCCGCCAGACGTCTCGTAGCGACCCCTGCCCCGCCGCACACCCCGACAGGAGGCGCCCGAGCGCCTGCGCTTGCTGCGCGGCGACGCTCATGCCCTGCCCGAAGATCGGGTTGAAGCGGCAGATCGCGTCCCCGAGGGGCAAGAGGCCAGCGGGAAAGGCGTCGAGGCGCTCGAGGTGCCGCAAGCGGCTCTCGTGGAAGCGATAGCGTTCGACCCGGCCGAGCATCTTCGTGCGCGCGATGGCAGCGCCGATCGTCGTCGTTCGAAGGCTGTTCGCGTAGTCCCGGAAGCCCGCCTCGTCGCCCGGCGGGTGCTCGCCGATGCGACCACCGAGCGCCAACATCCACCTGCGGCCCTCGACCGGGATCATCAGGCCTGCGCGGCTCGACGTGGGCGCCTGCGGCATGACCATCACGCCTTTCCACTGGTCCGGAGCATCGTCCGGGATGGCGAAGAGGGCGGTCGAGTAGCCGAGGTCGACCCCCACGACAGTCTCCGGGGGTGCGGCATTCCCCGTCGCGCTCAGCGCCCCGAGCGTCAGCTCCCCGGTGCCCGACGCGTCGACCACGACGTCCGCGGTACGCTCCTCGGTCCGCCCGCCGCGCGCGAAGCGAACGCCTCGGACGGACTTGCCGTCGTCCCCCGGTGTGATGCCGGCGACGCGACACCCCCCTCGAGCGCGACGTTGGCGATCTGTTTCACGCGCTGGCGCACGCACAGCTCGAGCTGCGGGCGCGTGAGGCCCGCCGAGAAGAAGCCGAGGACGCGCTGCCCGGCTGCCAGCAGCGTGTGCACGTGCTTGCCCTGGGGAACGCCGGGACGGCCCTCCGCCGCATCCCCGGTGCCATCGCGCTCGAGGATCGTCACCCGGTCGAAATGGTCCGAGAGGACCCGCGCCGCCATGAGCCCGCCCATCCCCCCGCCGATCACGATCGCATCGGAGCCCAATGTGCCCATCGTTCACCCCGGTCAGCCGATTCTGGTGTCGTTTCGAACAGCCCCGCACGCTGCGGACCGGACCGCGACACCCGCCGCCATCACATACAAGAACCGCCGGCCATGCAGTGGGTTTGGGTCGTCACGCAATCGGTGCACGTCCCCCCTGTGATGCCGCAGGCCGTGTCCGAGTTGCCCTGGACGCATTGCGAGGGGACGGTGCCCGGCGGCGTGCAGCACCCGCCATTGCAGGTGCCCGAGCACGTCTTCGAGCAGGTGGATGTGTTGGGGTTGCAGGCGGAATAGAGCGGGCAGTCGCCATCCGAGTTGCAGCCGCACTGGGGCGCCCCGGCGGCCGACATGACGCACGCGCTGCCGGCCGTGTTGCTCGGCGCGGTGCAATCGGTGCAGCTCGCCCCGCAGCCCATGGGAGAACCCGTCGTCTCGCACGTCCCGCCCGTCGAGCAGCAGAAGCCGTTGCCGCAGGGGACGTTCGCGTTGCACGTGGCGGTGCACGACCCGGCGGAGCACGTGGGCGTCCCGCCCGCGCACGGGGTGCACGCGGCTCCGGTGGTCCCGCACGCGGCCGCGGCGGTTCCGACCGCGCACTGTCCGGCGGTCGTATCGCAGCACCCTCCGTTGCAGCCCGTGTCGCCGGCGGCGCCGCACGCCGCGCCGCACACGGCTGTGGACGTATTGCATGCCTCGTTCGCCAGGCAGTCCGTGGCCGCCGCGCAACCGCACGCGCTCGCCCCGCCGTTCACCGGGATGATGCACGTCGAGCCGTTCGCGTTGCCCGCGCAGCTGGCGCAGGTCGGTCCGCACGCCGCCGGCCCCTCGGCGACGCAGGCTCCTGCCTGACAGCACGTTCCCCCGCTGCACGTTCCGTCGCCGGTCGCCCCGCAGGCCGAGGTGCACGCGCCGGCCGCGCCGCAGGTCGGCGTCGCCCCCGTGCAGGTCGAGCACGTTCCGCCCGCGGAGCCGCAAGCCGCGTTCGCCGTCCCCGCCAGGCAGATCCCGCGGAGCGTTTCGCAGCAGCCGCCGTTGCACGGCGTGTGCGTCACCCCTCCGCAAAGCGCGCTGCAAACGTGGGTCGTCGTGTTGCATGCGGTGTCGGCGGGACAGTCGGTGGCAGAGTTGCACCCGCACGCCCCCGTCTGTGCAACGCACGCGGAGCCCGTCCGATTGCCGGTGCAATCGACGCAGGACCCCGAACTCCCGCACTGGGTCATGCTCGTGCCCGGGGCGCACGAGCCGTTCGCTCCGCAACAACCGGCGGCGCACGCCGCGTTCGCAGAGCAGGTCAGCGTGCAGAGCCCGGTGGCCCGGTTGCAACCGGCGCTGGTCGAGGGACACTCGGCGTTCGTCGTACAGCCGCACTGGCCACCCCCCGCGACGGCCTCGCAGGTGCTGCCGCTCGTCCCCGCGCCGAAGGTGGTGCTGCAATCGGAGCAGAGGCCGCCGCTGTTCCCGCACACGGCGGCGCTCGTACCGGCCCGACACGTACCGTTCGCCGCGGCCGAGCAGCAGCCGCCGTTGCAAGTCTGGGTCGAGCTGCACGCCGTCGTGCACGTGTTGCTGGTCGGGTCGCAGGCTTGGCCGGAGGGGCAATCGGCCGCCGTGCGGCAACCGCACTTGTTGGGCGCTGACGTCGCGCCGGCGGCGCCCGGAATGCACGCCGACCCGCCGGTCGCGCCGGTGCACGCGACGCATGCGCCCTGACCGACGTCGCACGTGGCCGCCGTCGTGCCGGAGCTGCACGTGTTCGTGCCGGGCGCGCAGCAGCCCCCGTTGCAGGCCGTATGCTGGGCGTCGCCGCAGGCCGGGCCACAAACGCCCGTCTGCGTGTTGCACGATTGCCCGGTGGGGCAGTCCGTGGCGTGAGAGCAGCGGGGGCCGACGTCGGCGGGGGCGTCGGCAGGCGCATCGCCGGCGGGCGCGTCGGCGCCGGCCTCCGTGGTCCCGTCGGGGCCGGACTCTTGCGCGGTGTCCGGTGCGGCATCGCGTCTCGTCGCGTCGGGTGACAGCGACGACGAGTCGTCCGGCGCGCTCGAATCGAAGTCGGCGCCCCCGCCGTCGAGCAATCCCAGATTGTCGGTGGCCCCCGTAAAGCACCCCGCGATCGAGAGACCCGCCACCACGCTGAGCAATGCCAGAAGCCGAGTTTTCATGGGAGCTCGTCTCCGGACGGTTCGTCCGGGCAAGAGGGGGGTGTCGCTCCCCCGATCAATCAATCTTCCCACGAACGACCGCGACGCGCACGGATGGCCGCGTCGCCGCCTTCGTTTTCGAACCCGCTGCGCATCCCGGGACGCGCCGTGACCGCGGGCATCTCATCGCGGATCGCCTGCTATCCGCCCTGCATGCACATCGCCGATACGGCCGGGGCGAAGCTCGCGTTCTGGGGCGCCTGCAGATAGCTCTTGAGGGGCTTCGTGTCGTCGAGCAAGTCGGCGCAAAACTGCTTCAGGTCGATCATGTCCTCGCGAATCTCGGAGCCCGCCCAGGGCATCGTGAGGACCTTGTTGTCGTCGGTCGGCTCGATCGGCGCGTTCCCGATGGGCGGGATCGAGACGCAGTGGCTGCAGTTGTCCGACCGAAAGAAGGGGATGTAGTAGGCGAGGTTGGCCTGGGCGTCGTACGTCGCCATGAGCTCTTGCAGATCCTGCCACCACATCGCGTGAATCTGCGCCTCCGTCGAGCCGGGGAAGAACCGTTGGTAGGAATAGAGCGAGTAGTTCAGATCCATGCGGTACGCGGTGAGGCTCAACCGATCGTGCGGGTACTTCTGCGCGATCGCGACGTTGACGAGCCCGAAGTCGGTCTGCAGATCCGCCAGGCTGACCGGGAGGATGCCGCTCAGACTCTGGAGGATCGGGTCGACGTTCCACGCGGAGCGGATGGTCTCGTGGAGCTGCTTCGATGGGCCGTCGCTGTGGAAGATGGGCCCCGAGTCGTCGAGCAAGTAGCTGCATTGCACGCTCGAGCCCAGGCCCTCGCGCATGAAGGGGTAGTTGAGGATGGCGCCCGCGCCCCCGGCGCTGCACCCGGTCATGAAGAGACGCGGGATCGTCGGGAATGTCTTGTGGATCCAATCGATGACCGCCAACGTGTTGGCGTGGCCCGCGTGGTGGAACGTGAGCTCCATCGGCCCCCCGTCGCCGCCCGCCTCGGCCCCGCCGTCGTCCCCCGCGCCGCCGTCCGGCGCCCCGCCTTCGCTCACGTACGTGATGACATTGTTGCCGGTGTGCACGTCGCCCGTGCAGTACGAGACAAACACCATGTTGTAGTCTTGCGCGGGGTTGTCGGTCGTCCGGCGCAGTAGATTCAGGTATTGATACTGGGACATGTGGTCGTCGGGGATTCCGTGCGGGTTCGCCGCCCCGCGAACGCCGCCGGCGCCCGAGCAGCTCGCGTAGTCCCAGCATGCGCCGCCCGGCTCGAAGTGGACCTCTACGTCGTTGCTCGTATTCGAGTAGTTGACGAAGAACTTGAATTGGCTGCCGTCGCCGCACACCGTGCCCGGCAGCTCGACTTTGATCCATGCTCCGCACTGGGGGTGACTCATGTCGTTCGGATCGGTCGTGCATCGATCCGGGGGAATGGGCGCCGACGCGTCGGGTACGCACGGGAGGAGCGCGCCCTTGCCGCCCTCGGCCCTGTCGGCCGGGGTGCCCGTTTCGGCCGTCGGGGCGCCTGTCGCGTCGGACAGAGATGCGTCGGCCTTGTCCGCCGAGCCCGAGCCTCCGCATCCGTAGCTCGCAAGAGTGGCCGCCCCCGCGGCGAGAAGGAGGACCGCGGTCCGGACACTCCGCTTCATCGCGATATCCTCGCGTGCACGAGGGGGCCGGAGCAAAGCAAATCGCGCCCCTTGCGGCGCCAGCTCGTTCGAAGGATGGTCCGTCTCTCGTGAGCATGAGCGAGACAGGCGGCGCCCGTCCCCCGAATCCCCCGAACCCGCTCGCCACCGCAGAGCCCTGGGATCTCGTCTCCGACGGCTACGTCGACGAGGCTCTGCCGTATTTCGAGAGCTTCTCGCGCGCCGCGCTTCAGGTCGCGGCGCTGCCCCCGGGCGCGCGGGTGGTCGACGTGGCGACGGGGCCCGGGACGCTCGCCCTCCTCGCCGCCTCGGACGGAGCGACGGTAAGCGCCATCGACATCTCCGAGCGCATGATCGCCGCGCTCCGCGCGCGCGCGGCGCGAGCGGGTCTGAGCGAGGCCATCGACGTCCGCCTCGGCGACGCGCAACGCCTTCCGTTCGAGACGGCGGCCTACGACGCCGCGTTCTCGATGTTCGGGTTGATGTTCTTCCCCGACCGCGCGACGGGCCTGCGCGAGATGCGGCGGGTCCTCCGACCGGGACGTCGCGCCGTCGTGTCGAGCTGGGTGCCTTTCGAGGGGCCGTTCGCCGAGCTGTTGAAGGCGGCGCGCGAGTTCATCCCCGGCCTTCCGCTCGGCGGAGGCCGCCCGCCCTTGTCGAGCCCAGAAGAGATTCGCGCCGAGCTCGAACACGCCGGGTTCGACTCGGTGATGGTCGAGACTGCATCCGAGACGCTGAGCGCTCCGTCCTTCGACGCCTTCTGGAGCTCGATGCAACGGACCAACGCGCCGCTCGCGCTGCTCAAGCAACGCTTGGGACAGCGATGGGACGAGGCTGCCCCCAAGATACGCGAGCGGGTTCGCGCCACCCTGGGCGAGGGGCCGCTGGTCATCGGCCGCGGCGCCTATCTGGGGATCGGCACCGCTCCCTGAGCGGCTCACGCCAAGAGCTTCGCGCGCTCGTCGTCGGGGATGGCGATGCCAATGGTCGCGAGCGGGTCGAGGATGTCCCGAACGACGACGTCACGCGCGACGGGCGCGAAGCGCGCGGGCCCGAGCCACCCGAGGGCCGCCAGGTCCTCGGGAGGGCCGTGCGGCGAGGGGTCGGTCGCGGCGGTGATCTGGGACGTCGCGGAGGTCGCCTGCTGCGATCGCGCGCGCCAGAACGGCGCGAGCCCCTGGAGGGCGCGAAGGAGCACCTGCCCCAAACGGCGAAGCTCCGCCTCGTCGATCTTCGACAGCGCCCACTCGAAGTAGAGGCCTCCGAGCCGCCGATGGTGCGCCTCGTCGCGCAGGATGGTCTCGTACACGGCGCGCGGCAGGGGGTGGGTCGTCGACTCCAGGCTCACGGAGGCCGTCCCGCCCGAGAACGCCTCGGAGACGCAGCTCACCCGAAGAACGAGCTCGTTCGCGCGCTGCCATGCCGTGCCGCCGCCGGCGCGCACAGCGAAGTTGTCCAGGTCGATCGCCCGCGGAGCCGCGCCCCCGAGCTCCATGGCCATGCGGCTCGCGAGCTCGACGTGGGAGCACTCGTCGGCGAGAAAGTCGCTCGTCATCCCGAGCAGGTCGAGCGGCGCCTTGACGTCGACGAGCGCGCGGAGCACCTCGCAAAACGAAGCGACCGCGCGGTACTCGTTGATGGCGACTTCCGTCCAAGCGCCGCGCGCGTACTCGATCGCTGGTCGCGCGTACTTGGACGCGTCGAGCGTCCCCCACGGGAGCTCTTCGGTGGTCGGTCTCGCTTTGCGAAAGTGGTGCTCGGCCGCTCCGCCCATCCACTCGAGCTCGAACGGGATCTTCATCAGTGGCCGGCGTCCGGGGGCCGGATGATGACCCCGAACGGACCTCCGTCGGGGTGGATCACGGTGCCGAGGAAGACGTCCTCGCCCCCCTCGGGGTGCACGATCGTCCCGAGGAGCACGTCCTCGCCCGCCTCCGGGTGGAGGACCAGGCCGAGACGAACGTCGGCGCCGCCGTCCTCCGGGAGCGACACGCTTCCCGTCAAGAGGGAGGCGTCGGGACCGGCGCCGCCTCCCGACCCGCTGCTCGAGCCCGTGGAACCGGGAGGTGGCGGCGGCAAGCAGTCGCCAAGACAGCCCCCGCCCGGCGAACCCGACGACGATCCGCCCGTCTCCCCAATCCCCGAGGTGCCTCCGCTCGACGTGGCGCCACTGCCACCCCCGTTCGACGAACCGCTCGGCACCGCTACGTTGGGGTCCCCCGGGTCGGTCAAAGACCCCAGCTGCGTATGCCCGCCGCCGCACGAGGCCAGGGTGAACGTCGCGCCGACCCCCATGCCCGCCGCGATCGAGAGGAGGAGTCGGGTCGGGTGAGGCGGAGATTTCCGATAGAGCATGGCGCGCGCGCCTCCGTTCGCCTGACAGAGCAAAGAGTAGACCCGGCGGGCTGTGCGTTCCAATCGGTGAAGTCCTGCGGGACGAGGGGAGACCGCTGTGCCACCGTGGGCCTGCGCGGCAATCGCGTCGCGGGTCCGAGGTCCGGCGTGTCCTACATTTCCCATATGGCATGGCTCTCGCTCCACACCGGCTCGGCTTCCGGCGGAAGCAGCGGGCGAGCGCCCGACGCTGGCGGATCCGTCGAGGACTGCACGAAGACCCCCTGTATCGAGGGAACCGCGTGCATCGAGGACCGGTTGGAGGGTCAGTTCCTTCCGCCCCCCGAGGGGGGCCGGCTCAGGGTTGCGCCCGATGGTGAGCGCAAAGCGCCGCGACGGCGCACGACGCCAGGCGCGAGCGGGCCGAATCGGCGCGGCTCGTCAGGACGATCGGGACGCGCGCGCCGACGACGATCCCCGCGAGCTCCGCGCCGCCGAGGTACTCGAGCTGCTTGGCGAGCATGTTGCCGGACTCGAGGTCGGGCACGAGGAGAACGTCCGCCGCGCCCGCCACGGGAGAAGCCAGGCCCTTGATCGCCGCGGCGCCGGCGCTGACGGCCGTGTCGAACGCGAGCGGACCGTCGACGACCGCGCCCGTGATCTGCCCGCGGTCGACCATCTTGCATAGAGCCGCGGCGTCGATCGTGGAGGCGATCTTCGGGCTGACCGTCTCGACGGCCGAGAGGATGGCAACCTTCGGCTGCGCGATCCCGAGAGCGTGGGCGAGGTCGATGGCGTTCTTGAGGATGTCCACCTTGTCGTCGAGCGTCGGGTAGATGTTGATCGCGGCGTCGGTGACGAAGAGGAGCCTCGGGTACGCAGGCGCGTCGAGGACGAAGACGTGGCTGACTCGACGCGCGGTGCGGAGCCCCGCGTCCGACGCGAGGGCGGCGTGCATGAGCACGTCCGTGTGCAGACTCCCCTTCATCAAGGCGCGCGCGCGGCCGGCCTTGCAAAGGGCCACGCTCTTTCGGGCGGCGTCCTCGTCGTCGTCCGCGTCGACGAACGACGCCCCGCCGAGATCGAGCGACGCCTTGGCGGCGACCGCCCGGATCCGCGCCTCGGGGCCGACGAGAACCGCATCGACGAGCCCCTGCTGCGCTGCCAGCACGGCCCCTTCGAGCGCGACGTCGGTCACCGGATACGCCACGGCCACCGGGGTCGGCGGCAACGCCCGCGCCTGCGTGATCAGCTGGTCGAAGAAGTCGGGGCGGTCGGCGACCACCGAGGCAGCGTGCGAGCGTTCGGCGAGCGTCATCGGCGCGCCCGCGAGGATGCGACGCGCCGCCCCGGACGTCCAGCGACCCGTCAGCCTCGCATGCGGAGCACCCTCCACAGCGAGTAGCCGATGGCCAACGCGGCGACCCCGTCCACCGCGAGCACCGCAAGGAGCGAGACGACGTAGGCGGCGGCCGCGCGCGCACCGGCACCTCGTCGGAAACTCCAGCTCTGCGCCGCGCGCTCGACGCGCGCGAGGAGATAGTGGGTCATGCGCGAACGAACTCCTCCCAGGATAGGCCCCACGAAACGAGCTCGCCCGGCGGCGCTGCGACCGCGTTCGACGGCGGAGCCACGGGCAAGATCTGCGGATCGACCGCATGGGGTGCCGAGGCCGACACGGCCACCCCCGCGGCCCCGTCGACGAAGGCGACCGCACCGCCGTCCCGATCGCGGAACAACCCACCGCGGAAGCGGCCGAGATACGTCCCCTTCATCGCATAGACGGCCTCGCCGGCGAGGAAGGCCACGCAGTGGTTGGCCTCGAGGATGAAGGGGTCCTTCAACCAACCCACCACCTTGCCACAGGAATCGAAGATGGGCGTCACTAGGGCGCTCCTTGGGCAGAGGCCTCGACGTGCGCGTGGCCTCGGCCCACGACGCGCGCTGGACGCCGGACCGACCCGCACGCCGTCCCGACGCAGACTCCCGCGCACGTGCTTCGCGCGCGGTTACCTGTCGTTTACATCCACCAGTGACAACGTCAAGGCGGCCCCCCGTCTCCAAGGCGTCGCGTCGCTCACTTTGATGAGCTTTGATCGGTATGAGAGTCGACGCGTGGAGCGGAACGCGTCGCGGGAAGAGCGGAGTTAGTCGAGCCCGCCGTCGCAGCTCGGGGAGCTAAAGCAGCTGGCCCGACCCCCGGACTGGCAATAACAGGTCAGCACGCCGGTCGCGCAATTGCCGAAGGTGCACGACTGCCCGTACGGACACGTCCCCTCCCCCGGAATGGTGCACGGCGGCGGGGGTGGACACGCGAGCTGGCAAGACGCGGTGCCGTCGGCATTGCAGGTGCAGCCGTACGGTGTCGTGCCGTCGGGGCAGGTTCCCAGCTGGCAGAATTGGCCGACGGGACAGGTGTCGTACCCCTCGAGCAAGCAGCTCGTCCCCGGAGGGGCGCCCGAGTCGCCGAAGGGAAAGATCACGCCGCCGTCGATCCCGCTGCAAGGGTACGACGAGCAATACGCCTGCCCGTTCTGGCCGCAGCTGCAGACGAAGGCCGTCGCCGAGGGGTCGTTCGTGCAGGTGTCGAACGCGCAGCTCGCGTTGTACGGGCACGTGCCCTGTCCCGGGATCACGCACGGCGGCGGGGCGGGGCAGACCACCTGGCAGTTCGTCGTGCCGTCGGCGTTGCAGAAGCAGCCGTACTGCGTCTTGCCGTCCGGACAGACGCCGAGCTGACACCACGAACCCGCAGGGCACGCGTCATAGCCCATGAGCGAGCAGACGACGGTAGCGGCGTCGCCTGCGTCGGACTGCGGTCCCCCGTCGACCCCCGGCGGGAGGCAAGAACAACCGGGGCCGTCGACCAACCCGGCCGGGCACGCGTAGGGGCACGCCACGCACGAGCCGCAGCCGGCCGCCGGCGTCTGGCCGATGGGACACGTGTTCGCGCAGGGAACGCACTGACAGGACGCGTTGACCGTGTTCCCCGGGCCGCAGAGGCTCGCGTCGAAGCAATCGACGACGGGCGAATCGACGAAGGTCGCGTCATAGGGCGGCGGGGGTGGCGAGTCCGCGTAGGTGAGCGTCCCATCGGACGGCGCATCCTCGAGGGGAGGCGAGCCGTCGAACGACACGGGTGCGTCGAACGCCGCGTCGCGGGGAGCGTCCATTTCGGGCGCGTCGATCGGAGCGTCCGCGGCGGCTTCGGGCCCGGCTTCGGGCGAGGACGAGACGTCGGCCGGCGACCCCTCGACGTGCGCGGCGTCGGATCCGTCCGGGACGGAAGACGCGGCGTCGCCCGGCTCGCACGCGCACCGCACAGGATCCCACACGGCGCTGCTCGGGCATGGGGACACCACGTTGCACGCGTCGGGGCCGACGGGCGCGTCCCCCGTACCGGCCGCGTCGGTACCGATGTCGTCGGAGCGACCGCCGCATGCGGCGAAAAGCAGCCCGACGACCAAAGAGAGGAGCGAAAGCGCCCGGCGCGAGCGAAAGGGGGTCATGTTCCTTATGGCTCATGGCCGTCCCCTGCCCTGCCCGTCACGCCGCAAGCTACCGGCTCACGCCGTACCGCGCCTTGAGGTGCGCCAAAAACTCGGGGAGATTGGCGCCGTGATCGGCACGGACTCTCTTGACCGCATCGCGCTGTTCCATGCGCTCGAGGTATCCGTCAAGCGCAGGCAGGAACGCCAGCGGATCGTGGTCGAGCACCGACTTCATGATTCGCCTCACGGCTGGCAAGTGAATCGCGCAGGCGACGTCGGCGGCACCGAAGCGATCGCCCATGGCGTAGCCGTCGAACCGCGCGAGACGCGCGAGCGCCCGCGCCCCCTTGGCGGTCACCTGTTTGACGTCGTTCGCGATCGCCGGCGGCGGCTGCGTGCTCGTGAAATAGTTGGGGAGGAGTCTACGCGCGGCGAGCTCGAGGTAAAGGTCGATGACCTGAGTCACCTCGTGGACCTTGGCGCGCGCGAACGGGTCCGCGGGCAAGAGCGGACGCTCGGGGAAGGCGTCGTCGAGAAAGGCGACGATGCACCGAGACTCGGTGAGAAAGCCCTGCTCTGTCTCGAGGCACGGCACTTTGCCGAGCGGGCTCTTCGCCAAGTACTCGGGGTGATATTCGTCGCTCGCGCCCGTGTAAATGACGACCTCTTCGAACGCGAGGCCCTTCTCGAGCAGCGCCAGCTTGACGATGTTGTAATAGTTGCTCGAGCTGAATCCGTGGAGCCTGAGCATTGGGATGCCGAGAGGCTATCATGCGCCCATGACGCCGAGCACCGCACGCATCCCGGTTCGTCGAATGGGGCGCGACGACGTCCTTCTCGGCGTCGAGCAGCTCGACTCGCTCGCCATCGAGGAGCCCCTCGAGATCCGCCTCGCCCTCCGCGAGGGCAGCGGCGATCGTTCGGTCGCGGTGACGATGCGCACGCCGGGTGAGGACGTCGATCTGGCGGCGGGCTTTCTCTTCGGTGAAGGGATCCTGCGCGCGCCGAGCGACATCGCCTCGTGCACCGTGGGCGACAACGTCGTCCGCATCGAGCTCGCGCCCGGCCACGCGGCCGACGTGAGCTCTCTGCTCAACTCTCTCGAGCGGCACTTCTACGTGAGCTCGAGCTGCGGGGTGTGCGGCAAGGCGTCGATCGATTCGATCCGCGTTCGCGGGGCGTTCCCTCCCTCGACGCGCGGCCCGTGCCTCTCGGCCGGTGCCGTGCGTGCGATGCCCGGCCAGCTGCGGCGAGCGCAGTCCGTCTTCGAGGAGACGGGGGGTCTGCACGCGGCAGCGCTCTTCGATGCGCGCGGCGTCCTGGTCGACGCACGCGAGGACGTGGGCCGCCACAACGCGGTCGACAAGCTGGTGGGCGCGGCGTTCCGGCAGGGAGACGTGCCGTTGCGCGACCGCGTCCTCGTGCTCAGCGGACGGACGAGCTTCGAGCTCCTGCAGAAGGCCGCGATGGCCGGGATCGCGATGGTGGCGGCGGTCGGCGCGCCCTCGAGCCTCGCCGTCCAGCTCGCGAGAGAGGCGGGGATCACCTTGCTCGGCTTCGTACGCGACGATCGGTTCAACGTGTACACGGGCCCGGAGCGGATCCTCGAGGCGGCTCGTGCCTGACGGCGCCCCCGCGTCGCCGGCACAACCACCGGGCGACGCGGAGCGTGTCGTCCTGCGCGAGCCGGCCGAGACCGCGGGTGGCGCGGCGGCGATCGGCGAGACCCTGCGCCACGCTCGCCGCCAGACGGGGCTCGTTCGCGCGGCGCGCGTGCTGGCGAAGACCAACCAGGAGACGGGGTTCGACTGCCCCGGGTGCGCCTGGCCGGAGCCGGCCGATCGCGGCGCGATCGAGTTCTGCGAAAACGGCGCGAAGGCGGTCCTCAGCGAGGCCACCACGCGCCGCGCGGACCGGTCCCTCTTCGCGAGGTGGAGCGTCGCCGAGCTCGCGGCGCGGAGCGACGCCTGGCTGAACGACCAGGGCCGCCTCACCGAGCCGCTGCTCCTTCGACCCGGCGCCACCCACTACGAACCTGTGGACTGGCACGAGGCCTTCCGCCTCCTCGGCGAAGAGCTGCGCGCGCTCGACTCGCCGGACCGCGCGGTCTTCTACACGTCGGGAAGGACGAGCAACGAGGCGGCCTTCCTTTACCAGCTGTTCGCGAGGGTGTTCGGCACGAACAACCTGCCCGACTGCTCGAACATGTGCCACGAGTCGAGCGGCACCGCGCTCCGGGAGGTCCTCGGAGTCGGCAAGGGCACCGTGCAGCTCGAGGACTTCGAGCTGACCGACGCCATCTTCGTCGTCGGTCAGAACCCCGGGACCAACCACCCGCGCATGCTGACGACGCTCGAGGCCGCCGCGAAGCGGGGCGCGACGATCGTGAGCGTCAACCCGCTGGCGGAGCCCGGGACCATGCGCTTCGCCCACCCGCAGTCGCCGCTCGCGCTCCTCGGCGAGGCCACGCGGCTCGCGCGAATGCACGTCCCCGTCCGCATCAACGGGGACGTGGCGTTCTTCCAAGGGATGATGAAGGCCATGCTCGAGGAGGAGGCGCGCTCGCCGGGCCGGGTCGTCGACCGCGCGTTCGTCGACCGGTACACGGTCGGCTACGAGGACCTCTCGCGAACCCTGGCCGGCCGCACGTGGGAGGAGCTGGCCGCGTCGAGCGGCGTGGACGAGGCGACCCTGCGCGCCGCCGCGCAGGTGGCCATCGAGTCGAAGGCGACGATCGTCACCTGGGCGATGGGGCTGACTCAACACGTGAACGCCATCGATAACGTCCAGGCGATCGCGAGCTTCCTCTTGCTGAAGGGCAACGTGGGCAAGCCCGGCGCCGGCGTCTGCCCCGTTCGCGGCCACTCCAACGTGCAGGGGGATCGCACGATGGGGATCTGGGAACGGATGCCCGACCCGTGGCTCGACCGCCTGGGTGCCGAGTTCGGCTTCGCCCCGCCGCGCGCGCACGGGTTCGACACGGTCGGGGCGATCCGCGCGATGACTGAGGGGCGGGCCACCGTGTTCTTCGCGCTCGGGGGGAACTTCCTTTCGGCAGCGCCCGACACCGAGCGCACCGCCGCGGGCCTCCGTCGGTGCCGCCTCACCGCGCACGTCTCGACGAAGCTCCACCGGGGACACCTGGTGACCGGCGCGCGCGCCCTCGTGCTGCCGTGCCTCGGGCGCACAGAGATCGACGTGCAGGCCGGCAAGCCTCAGTTCGTGACGGTGGAGGACTCGATGGGCATCGTCCACGCGTCCCGCGGGTCGCTGCCGCCGGCGGACGATCGACTGCTCAGCGAGCCGCGGATCATCGCGCGCCTCGCGCAAGCCACGCTGTTCGATCAGCGCCCGGCGATCGACTGGGGCAGTCTCGCCGACGACTACGACCGGATCCGGGAGCACATCGGGCGCGTGGTCCCGGACTGCGAGGGATACGCGGAGCTCGTTCGTCGACCGGGGGGCTTCCGCCTCCGGAACACCGCGCGCGAGCGGGTCTTCGACACGCCGGACTCCAAGGCGCGATTCGTGGCGGGCGACCTGCCCGAGCACGACCTCGGCCCGGGCCGGCTGCTCATGATGACGATCCGGAGCCACGATCAGTACAACACGACGGTCTACGGCGAGGACGACCGCTACCGCGGCGTGCACGGGGGGCGGCACGTGGTCTTCTTGAACCCCGAGGACGCGCGCGATCGCGGCCTCGCCGCCGGAGACGTCGTCGACATCACGAGCCACTTCGGGGACGAGACGCGAACGGCGCAGCGCTTCGTCGTGGTCCCCTACGCCATCCCGCGCGGGTGCTGCGCGACATACTTCCCGGAGGCGAACGTCCTCGTCCCCTTGGGCGCGGTGGCCCGAAAGAGCAACACGCCGGCTTCGAAGTCGGTGGTCGTCAGCTTGCGCCGCTCGGAATAGCCTCGGCGGCCCGCCACGCATCGGCGATTCGTTGACTCAACACCGCCACGTTCGGCTCACGCGCAATCGTATCGTGTACCTCCCACATATGCATATAGATTTTGCCCGCCTCTCTCGGCGATGGGATCACGATTCAAAAAAACGACCGACACTGGAATCGTAAGCGCGTGTCGCCGAATAGTAGAGAGGTCCACCGCTGTCCCAGAACAGTCCTGCGAATTGCATGTCCGGTAGGGTGCCGCCCGTGGCAGTCGCGAGTTGACCATACGCGGTGTAATCGAGACTGGCCACGACGTCCCCGCTCGACACGTCGACGACGTCACGCACGCTGCCGATTTGGTCCGACAAGTAGACCGACTGTTCGCCAGTCGGCGCCGTGAACTGTCCCTCGGCGAAGTACCGTCGCAAGACGTTGTCGTTCCCGTCGCGCATCGCGCAGAGGGCTTGGCCGCAGAAGGTGAACCTCACGGCGGTCGTCGCGCCGCCCGAGACGAGCGTGTACCCGACGTGGAGCACGCAGCTTACCAAGGCGACATACAACGCGATCGGCAAGATGACGAGCGTGACCGACCCGGCAGGCCGGGTGCTGCAATACGGCTTTGCGGCCAACAACGTCGTCGAGCACCCGCCCCATTGCCGTGATCGCGTTCTGCGTCCCCTCGAAGTAGTTCGTAGTCTGCCCGACCGAGTTGTACCAGACGCGATTCTCGAGCGGAGACTTGATGCTCTCGACCATCGTCGACGTCTGACTCGCGGCCGTGTGCAGCCAGTGCCACCGCTTGGCCTTCGTGTAGTCCTTGCCGCTGCCCGTGCCGTAGATCGGGTAGACGTTCTTGTCCCAGA
>DATGJA010000671.1:0-11400 GCA_035295445.1 Polyangiaceae bacterium
TCGAGAAGGAGCATCAGCACGTGGTCGAACGGATGCGCGTTCCGCTATCCGCCCCGGAGGTGACGGGGGCAGGGGACAAGACCGCCAAGCCGCCGCGCGAGCTCGGCGAGACGGCCGCCATCAGCGAGGACAAAGTGGCCGGCGAGTACCCGTCGATCGCATGCACGAAGGACGCGTGCTTCGTCGCTTGGCACGAGCCCGACAAGGGCGGCGCGCAGGCGGCCCTCATCGACCCGGCCAAGGGCACCCTCCTTTGGCGCAAGCGCTTCGCCGCGAAGGGCGGGCACCCCGCCGTTGCCGTGGCGGCCGACGGGGACGCCGAGGTGGCGTTCTACGAGGGCGGGAGAGTGCGTATCGCGCCGATCTCTCGCGACGGCATCGGTACGACGACCACGTTCGCGCGGGTCCTGGGCGACGAGCCCCGGCCGTGGATCGCGCCGGGTCGGGGCCGGGGCGAGTGGCTCGTGTCGTGGCTCGACACGGAGGCAGGCCACACGGAAGCGTTCGCGGCGCGCCTGCAGTGTCACAATTAGCCGCTGGGCCGGCGCGCGGGCAGCGTCCGTTGGCATCACCCGCCGCCGCGGCGTCGGTCGCCGAGGCGCTCTGGGTCTCGGCCGACGTGACGGCGCTCGTCGCGGCGATCGCCGCTGGCATGCCGCAGGCATGGCATACGACCTTGGTCGGCGTGACGTTCCTCGCGGCGACGTGGGCGCTCGTCTGGCGTGGGGACGACGAGCGCGTCCGGACCGCCGGCCTGGCCCTGGGCGGCCTCGTCATCCCGGGTCGGATCGATGTGCGGGAGCTCGCGTCCCACGCGTTGCGCGCCGTCGCGTGGGCCGCGGCGCTGGGCGCGATCATCGCCGTGCCGTACTTCGTCGGGTGGCGGCTGTGGTGGGGGCCGAAGCTCCCGTTCTCGCTGGCGTTGCGACCGCTCGACCTCGGCAACGAAGCGCTCGGGCAGCTCTTGGTCATCGCGCTGCCCGAGGAGGCCTTCTACCGCGGATACCTCCAGTCGCGCTTCGATGAGGCATGGACTCCTCGATGGCCCGTCCTCGGCGCGCGCGTCGGGCCGGGCCTCCTGGCCAGCGCGGCGATCTTCGCGCTGGGTCACCTGGCCACCGTCCCCTTGCCGATGCGCCTGGCGGTCTTCTTTCCGGCGCTGCTCTTCGGCTGGTTGCGCGCGAGGACCGGGGGGATTGGCGCCTCGGTCTGTTTTCACGCGCTGTGCAACGTGTACTCGCAGATTCTGGGGAGGGCGTACGGCGTGTATTGACGGTGGGATCGAGGTTCGCGCCGGTGCTATGAGAGCGGCGATGGGTGCCCACTTCGAGCTGCCCCCCGTCCTGCTCCGGCGCGTGGTGGCGGGAGCGCTCGAGGAAGACCTCGCGTCGGGCGATCTCACCACCGAGGCGTGCGTCGATGCTGCGGCGCGCGCTTCAGCACGCGCGGTCGCCCGCGAGCCGGTGGTCGCGTGCGGTGCCGCCGTCTTCGCCGCGGTTTTCCGAGAGGTCGACCCGTCGGTGTCGGTGGAGGTCCGCGTTCCCGAGGGCGAGCTGGCGGCGGCCGGCACCCCGTTGTGGAGCGTCGGCGGGCGGGCCCGATCCATCTTGATGGGTGAGCGCGTCGCCCTCAACTTCGTGCAGCACCTGTGCGGCGTGGCGACGCGGACGCGCGCCTACGTCGATGCCGTTCCCGCTGGTTGCAAGACCCGCATCACGGACACGCGCAAAACGACGCCGGGTCTGCGCGTGCTCGAGCGCTACGCTGTGCGCGTCGGAGGCGGCAAGAACCATAGGGACGACCTGGGCGCTGCGGTGCTCATCAAGGACAACCACGTCGCGGCGTGCGGCGGGGTCCGCCCGGCCATCGAGCGAGCGCGCGCTCACGCGCCGCACACCGCGAAGGTCGAGTGCGAGGTCGACTCGCTCGCCGAGCTCGACGAGGCGCTCGCGGCCGGGGTGGACATCGTCCTGCTCGACAACATGCCGACCGAAGCGATCGCGGAAGCGGTGCGGCGCGCGCGAGGCCGCGCGATGCTCGAGGCTTCCGGCGGCGTGACGCTCGAGCGGGTCCCCGAGCTGGCGCGCGCCGGGGTCGATGCCATCTCGGTCGGTGCGCTGACGCATTCCGTGCGAGCCGCGGACGTGGGGCTCGACTTCGACGCATGATCCGACGCGTCGGTGCAGACCTCGAGCGCGCGCGGACCCTCGTGGCGGAGCTCGGTTGCGGCCTGGGGCACCCGATGACGATCGTCGCCACGACGGTGTCCACGAACGACGACGCGAGTCGCGGCGCAAGAGAGGGAGCGCCGCACGGCGCGACCTGGGTGGCGGAAGACCAGACCGCGGGGCGCGGGCGCAGGGGTCGCTCGTGGCTCGCGGTCCCCGGCGAGTGCGTGCTCGCGTCGGTCCTGCTTCGCGTCGCCTGTTCGCCCCAGCGTCTGCCCCAGATCGCCCTGCTCGCCGGCCTGGCGGTGCGCGACGCCGTGGCGCGCGCCTCCGGCGCGGACGACGTGCGCATCAAGTGGCCGAACGACGTGGTCGTCGCGGATCGCAAGCTCGCGGGCGTCCTCGTGGAGGGTGCGACGGTCGGCGCGCGCGTCGAGGCCGTCGTCGTCGGCGTCGGGATCAACGTCCACGCCCGGTCGTTTCCGGACGAGATTGCCGACCGCGCGACGTCGGTGGCCCTCGTGACTCGCGGGGATCCCCCCGACCGGGCGGTCGTTCTGGCTCACTTCCTCGCGAGCCTCGATCGGGACCTGCACGTCGTGGTTTCGAGGGGGCTCGGCCTGCTGCGGGCGCGGCTCGAGGCGGCCGACGCGCTCGCGGGCCGGCGCGTGCGCAGCGAGGCCGGCGACGAGGGCATCGCGGCCGGCATCGACGACGACGGGCGGCTGATGGTAAGGCGGGATGGCGGCGTCATCGCGCGTCTCGGCGCGGGCGAGGTTTTCCTCGTGCGCACCTAGGGGCGGCGACCCGCCGACGCCCCGCGAGTCGAGCATGTCGTCCTCCGCCTCCCCATCGGTCGCCGTCGGCGTGGACGGGGACGCCGGGTCGGCCCCGTCGTCTCGCCTGCCTACCCTGCTCGGGGTGGGCGTCCTGCTCGCGGGCGTGGGGCTGCTCTACCGCGCGATCGTCGCCCGCAACGCCGGCAGCTTTTCGTATCCGCTCGACGACACGTTCATTCATATGGCCATTGGCCGCACGCTGGCCGAGCACGGTGTCTACGGGGTCACCCGCCACGGCTTCACCGCGGCGTCGTCGTCGATCGCGTGGCCCCTGTTGCTCGCGGCGGTCGACCGCGTCGCCGGGGACCATCTGCTGACACCGCTCCTCTTGAACGCCGCGATCGGCGTGGGCCTCGTCGCGTACCTCGCTGGCATCGCGGGCCGGGTCGCGCCGCGGTCCTCGCCGCTGGCGAGAACGATGTGGCTCGTCCTCGTGGTCGCCGCGATCCCCCTTCCGACCATCGCGCTGCTCGGGATGGAGCACACCGCGCACATCCTCGCGTGCATCGCCGTCGTGACGCTCGCGGCGGAGTGGCTCGCCGGCGACTCTCCAGCCCCACCGGGGGCCCTCCTCGCGACGGTCCTCGGTGCGTCCTGTCTGCGGTACGAGTCGCTCTTTCTGGCGGGCGTGGTCGCGGCGGCCGCCGTGTGGCGCCGTCGCTGGCGCGGCGCGGCCCTGGTGGTGGCGGCAGCGGCGCTTCCGGTGGCCCTGTTCGGCGCCTATTCGGTGGGGCACGGTTGGAAGGCCGTCCCCAACTCGGTCCTGCTCAAGGGCAACCGGATCAAGTTCGTGGATTTCTCGGACGTCGGCGACTTCTTGGGGGGGGACTTCGTGACGGCGCTCTGCGCCGAGCCCCACATGCTCGCCGCGCTCCTCGGAGGGGCGGTGGTCGGCGTCGCCGCCGCTCGGAGCGAGGGACCGACGTCGCCGCACGCGCTGCGGATCGGCCTGTCGGTCCTCGCCGGCGCCGTGCACGTGCAGTTCGCGAGCCTCAACTGGTTCTTCCGATACGAGGCGTACGCGGTGGCACTCCTCGTCGCCAACGCGGGCCTGTTCGTGCTCGACAAGACGTCGCGCCCGCACCCCCGAACGTTCGGTCGCGCGGCAGCGGCGGGAGCGGTGGCGGCGGCCGTGCTCGCGCTCTCGCCGCTCGCGAGGCGCACGATCCACGCGTCGCAATGGACGCCCGAGGCGAGCGCGAACATCTACGATCAGCAGGTGCAGACCGCGCGCTTTCTGAAGCGCTACTTTGCGGACGGGCCCGTGGTCGTCAACGACATCGGCGCGGTGGCGTACTTCGGCGGCGAGCCGATCGTCGATCTCGGCGGCCTCGCCTCGATGGGGGCGGCGCGCAGCAAGCAGTTCCAGATGTTCCATCCGCCCGCCGAGGCGGACGTGGCGCGCCTCACCGCATGGGCCCCGGTCGCCGTCGTGTACGACGCGTGGGTCCCGCACCGGCCCCCGACGTGGGTGCGGATGGGGCGGTGGCAGGTGCCGCGGTGCCGGTCGTGCGCGGAGACCGACGTGTCGATTTACGCAACCTCGCCGGACGCGGTTCCCCGGGTCTGGCGGGCGCTCCGTGACTACACGCCGGGGATCCCAGGAGAGGTCGAGGTCGGCGGGATCTACCTCGACAGCGAGCCGAACGCGCCTCCCGATTCGGGGGATTACATTCTCTCGGAGGACGACACGGTCGTCGTGATGCTGCCCGGTCTTGATCCACCCGCAGCCGCCCTCACGGTCGACTCGCACGGGAAGATCCGCGTCCCTCACGTAGAGCCCGTGTTAGTGCGCGATGTGCCCGTCCGTGACGTCGCGGCAAAGGTGGCGGCTGCCGTTGCGGCCAGCAAAGATCACGACCTCGCCGCCTCGTTGCCGATCTCGGTGCGCTTACTCGAGCCCCGGCGGATGCGGTTCGCCGTGGTTGGGCGTATTTCGCGGCCCGGCGACCTTCGCGAGCGGGTGCTTCCGACCGTCGCGCAGGTCGCCCGCGCCTGCGGCGCCACCGCGTGGAGTCCGGACTCGGGCGGCGTTGCTTACGCCTTCCGGCGCGCAAGCGACGACTACGAGCGGGTCGAGGTCTCCGCTGGCGATCTCGTCCGCGCGATGGACATCGTCGTGTTCCCCTGACGAGGGGCGCAAGAAAGGGCACGTCTCGTGCGACCAAGCCGGATTCGCACTTTGACCATCCTGGTTGCCACGGCTTTCCAAGCGCTCTTGCTGGCGAACTTGCTCTTGTTCGAATACGGGCGCGACCAGGGGATCTACGCCGTCGTCGGCAACGCGATCGTGCGCGGCGGCGCGCCGTATCGGGACGCGTGGGACTTCAAGCCTCCGGCCATTTTCTTCCTCTTCGCCGCGGCTCGCGCGCTTTTCGGGGGCGCGCACTGGGGCATCCGGGTCCTCGAGGCTAGCGCCTGGGTGACGGTCCCCTTCTGCCTCGCGCGTTTCGTAGCGCAGTGCGGCGGCAAATGGCTCCTCGGCTTCGTCGCAGGCATCGTCGCGACGTACATCGAGGTTCGAACCGAATATTGGCACACGGGACAACCCGAGAGCTTCGGAGCCGTGCTCCTCGTGTGGGCGTTGACGATGGTCACGAGGCCTCGCTCCGACGCCATCGGACGCGCCGATACCTGGCGATGGCTATGCGCCGGGGCCCTTTTCGGGGCCGCCGGGTTGTTGAAGCCGCCGTTGGGTGGAGGCGCGGTCCCCTTGCTTGGCGTCTGGATTGCGGAGCGCCGGCGTCGCATCGGTCGGGCTCTTGGCCCCCGCGCCCTGGCCGAGGTTACTCTCGCGACGCTCGCGGGCATGGCGCTGCCGCCGTTGCTCGTCGGGGCCTATTTCTTTCGTCATGGCGCCTTGGGGGACTTGATCGATGCTCTCTTCGGTTTCGCACCGCACTATACGAGCCTTGGCTCCGGGCCTGCCCGCCTGCCCGCCAATCTCGCACGAGCGGCTTGGGAGCTTCTTACTTGCTTCTCGCCCATGCTTGCCATTTCTCCACTCGTCTTCACGCGCGTGGTGCCGACGGAAATGCGTGCCCAAATCGGCCTCGAGAGCGTTGTCGCCGTCGGCGTCGTGCCGCTGCTCGGCGTGGCCGTCCAGGGGAAGTTCTTCCCGTATCACTACGAGGGCTGCTTGCCGTTCGCATGTCTCTGCGCCGTGACCGTCTACGCCGCCATCGGGGCACGCCTCCTCGCCCACGGCGTCACGAGAAAGGCGATCTTCGCGGCGCTGACCGCGGTCGTCGCCGGCTTCTTGATCTGCGGACAGTACATCAACCCGCAAGCCCAGTTCTGGGACAGAATGGCCATGCGCGGCGAGGCCATCACCCACCCGTCGCGTCGGGCCCGTCTCAATGACGCCATGACCAGCGACGCAGACGTGCGAAGCGCGGAGAACGAGCGCCTCTCGGATTGGCTGCGCGTGGCGACCAAACCGGATGCTCCAGTCTTCGTGTGGGGTTTCGAGCCGGTCGTGTACGACACGAGCGGTCGTCCCTGCGCCAGCCGATACGTGTACGACGTACCGCAGCGAGTTCCCTGGGCGCGTGATCGAGCGTGCCGCATGCTGAAAGCGGATCTGCACGAAAACCCGCCCGAGGTGGTTGCGATCGAGCACGAGGATCGATTTCCGGACGTGACGGGAGATACGCTCGACAGCGCGGAGGCCGTGGCCGCGTGCGATTGGCTGCCGCAATGGCTCGAGGCGAACTATTTCCCCGAATGGGATTCGATCAAGTTCATGGTCTTCCGGCGCGCCAAGCCGGCTATGTGAGTGCGCCGGTCTGCTGCGCCGGCCCCCGGACGGATCTGCTTGCCGTCGCGAGCAGGCGCGCCGCCGTGAAGGCAAGGACGTAGAGCAGCCCGGCGGCCAAAGTCGGTCCTACGATAACCGTCACTGCGGATCGATGGTGATCGATGTGGTCGATCACGAAGGGCCGAGAGCACAGCGCAAGGGCCAGGACCGAAATGCCGACTCCGACGGCCCGATGCCCAGCGCGATAGACCATCCACGTGCATCCGACCAGCGGAGGTACGAAGAAGAGCCAGTAGTGGGTCCACGAGATGGAGGGCGCCAGCAGCATGACGGCCGTTGCCACCGCCTGAGCCAAGGGCTCGCGAGCTGCGTCGTCCACGCCGCGCAGTCCGAGCCACGCGACGAGGGCCATGGCCACCGTTGCGATGAGAACCACCACGCGGGTGCCGTCTGGCAGGTGGACTACTTTCCACGTCATAAGGTCCGGGGCCGGTCGGCACGCCCGCTCGAGCAGCGCCGGGAGGCCGAGATTGTTGAAGGAGACGAGGGTCTCATCCGCGATGTCGAATAGGCGCCGGGCGAACTGCACATTGGGGGCAATGCCCGCGATGGCGACGGAAGCGAGCGCGAATGCCGCGAACGCGCTGACGAACGCGGCGCACGCCCGGTTCCTCTTTTGCAGCAGCCAAGGCACAACAAAGAGCACCGGCGTCATCTTGACGAACGCGGCAATCGCCAGGGCGACTCCTGCCAGTCTCGGGCGCCGCGCCGCGATGGCGAAGGATACCATGACGCAGAAGAAGACGAACGGGGTCGTCTGGCCCAACCATAGCGCGTACCGGATAGGCTCGAACGCAACGAGCGCCAGGCTAAGCAGGACGAGCGCCCACGGCTTTCTCGAGAAGCCCGGGGCAAAGTGGTTGGCACCCAGAACGAGTCCGAGAACGACGAACACGACGGACGCGATGCACCACATACGCGCGGCCCATCGGTACGGGACGAACGTCAGGGGTCGAGCAGCGAAGGCGATGACGGGCGCATAGACGAACGGCGTGGGCTCGCCCACGAAGCCAACCGCACGGGCCGCCCGGATGTAGGCCTCGGACGCAGCGACGTTGAAGTCGCTCGGGTCGTGCTCGTAGAGGTGCTCAAACCCCGTTTCCCGAACGACCTCGCCGCCGACGGCAAGCGCCGACAGGTCGAAGGCCTCCGCATCCCAAGCGGGCGCGACGAGCTCAGCCAGCGAGACAACCACCGCAACGGCAAGCGCGACATAGGCCACCCGACGCGACGAGACGCGCACAAGGCCGGCCATGATGAGGGCATGTTTCGAGCGCAACTCCGAGACTTTACCACCGTTGTGCCTGTCAACGTAACGTTGCTGAACCTGACACGCCCGGAGAAACAGTTTCTCAAATCAATCTGCCATTTTCGCTAACGCGTTGCATGGAACGGGTTGCATCGAACGCGGTCCAGTATCAGTGTCGCATCGCGCTCACGCACTCCCGCTGATGGAGGCGCGAGATCTCGCAACCACGGTCTTGGAGGGCGATCCATGAAAATGTGGCATATTGGAACGGGCGCGCTTGGTGTTGGGCTTGTCATCCTCCCAAGGGATGCCTTCGCATTGGACCAATTCATCATCGGATTTGAGACGCCAACGTGCAACGATTGGTCCTTTGATCCGGGCGGTGGATGCGACGTCAATAAGGGCAACGCTCATACCGGAAATAACAACATGTTCGTCCGTCATTCGTCCGGCTGGCTTCCGACTGGGTCATATACTCCATCAATGTGAGCGATACGACGTCCACACTAAACTAAAGCGGGTGGGTCCGGACGTCGTCCAATATGACAGGCGGAAATTACGCGGCATGGCACGAGGGAGGAACGGAGACGTTCTTTCTGGGTACGATCACGGCTGACCCGGTCTATGAGTACGACCAATACTACTCCAGCACATTTCCGGTGAATGTATCATCTCCACCGGGCATCGGAGCCATTGGCATAGACTTTGGTTTCATGGGAAACGGTCAAGACGCCTGGATGCAGCTTGACGACGTTGAACTCGACTGCTGGTAACGAAAGCAAAGCGCCCTTCTTCGACCCGCGTTTCGGTCGCGCCAGCGGTATGGTCGCAGATGCCGCCCCGGACCAAGCCAGGCCATCACTCGGAACCAAGGGGTCCCTTGGCCCGATCCGGCAACCGGCCATCGCGCAAGTCTCCGACGGTTGCAGGCGGGCGCGATCGAAAGCGCGACGGAGTCGACAGCGTGTCGATCACGATTGAGAGCGATATGGATGGGCTCCTCACATCGCACGCGCGGCCCGCTGCTGCGCGGCGGTCCGCATCGTGGCGACGAGAGACGCCCCGTCGAAGCCCACGAGCACAAGGCCCTCGACGTCGAACGTCGGGATGCTCCCCCTTGGATTGAGCGCACGGATCCGCCGCGCGTTGTCGCTCGACGCGTCGATGTCGCGCTCCTCGTAGGCGATCCCGTTGGCCGCCATCCACGCCTTCGCCCGCTTGCACACCGAGCACCACGACGCCGTGTAGACAACGACGTGGACGTCGCTCATGGACATCGCCGTGGGCGCCGGCGGCGCCGGTGTTGGCTCGGCTGCGACGAGCGGCGCGACGACGGACGCGGAGGTTAGCGGGGTCGCAATCGCGAACGCGTTCTCGCTCGTGGTTCGTGGCCCGCTCTCGATCTCGCGCTGCCGCTCCCGCGCGAGGTCCGAATTCGGGACCGGGGCGGTCGGGGGTGGACGGGGCGCGGCGACGGGAGGTCCGGGCGGCGGGCGGGGCGCCGCGACGATCACGTCGCGCGCCGCGTGCGATGCGTAGGCGACTGCGCCCGCGGCCGCGAAGGCGGCGATAGACGCGACGGCGAAGAGCCACGACCCGCGCGCTGGCTTGCTGGGGATCCCGCTCGGTTGCGGCGCGGGGCGTGACGGGCCCCGCGGTCCTTGCGATGGAGGGCGGTACGAGGCGCGCGAGCCCGGCGGGGGCGGGCGATTCGACGCGCGGACCGGCGGCGGAGGCATCGACCCCGGTCGGCGACACAGGACGCACCGGCCATCCGGGCCGCACGCGAGCTGATGTCGAGCACAGCGCACTCCTTTCAGTATCGCGCAGTCTCTGCCCGGCGCGCTACGGCGAAGGACGTGAGCGCCCGCCACACAAGCCACGCCACCACCGGCGCGGCGGCCGCCAGGGCAAAAGCGGCGCCGTAGCGCTGCGCGTCGAACAGGCGTCCGAAGAGGGGCGTCGCCGGGATCATGAGTGCCGACCACGATCCCGCACCCAGTCCGGCGAGGTAGGCGCCGTGCTCGCCAGTGTGGCGCCGCGTCGCTTCGGCGAGCGACACGATGACGAAACCCGCCGAGACGAACATGGCGAGAAAGAGGACAACCAGGACCGTCGCGAGGGAGTGGACGTAGGACGTCAGCGCAAGCGGCATCGCGAGCGCGGCGAGCAGCGCGAAGATCCGCGCGAAGAACGTCGGCCCGGCGCCACCCCGCCGGGTGCTTCGGTCGACGATCCAGCCCCAGAAGAAGTAGCCCACCTCCCACCCGAGCGGCGGGATGAAGAGGAGGCGCCCGATCGTGGCCTGGTCGCGCCCGAGGGCGTGTCCCAGGTAGACCGGTGTGAAGTAGAGGACGAACCCGAGCGGCAGGCCGCCGAACCCGTACGCCGCCATGAAACCCCACACCGACGCGTCGCCAAGGCGAGGGGCGGGCGCCCCTCGCGACGCGTCCGCCCGCGGCGCCGCCCCCCCCAGCCGAGCATCGCGCGCCACGAGCGCCCAGATCGCGAGCCACGCCGCGCCGAACCCCCCCGTGCAGAGGAACGCGCTCCGCCATCCCCACGCGAGACCGATGGGCGTGATGAGGAGCGGAGCCACGACGGCGCCGAGCGACCCGCCGCTGTAAGCCACCGCGATGCCGCGGCCCTGCTCGTCGGCGCGGAGCGTCTGGGTCGCCACGCGCAGGCCGCCCGGGAACGTGGCGCCCTCGCCGAAGCCCAGCGCCGCCCGGGCGAGCGCGAAGGCCGTGACGGTCCCGGCGAAGGCGTGAGCGGCCGACGCGCAGGTCCACAGGGCGGCCGCGAGCGCCAAACCCCAGCGCACTCCGAAGCGGTCGAGCACTCGACCCCAGGCCGGGTTGCCCACGGCGTACGCGACCGAGAACGCGCTGATGACGCGACCGTAGCCTTCCGCCGTAATCCCGGTGTCGGCCATGATTGTCGTCACGAGCGTCGCGAGGACGCTCCGGTCGACGTAGCTGACGAACGACAGGAGCGTCATCGACGCGACGGGCATCCACCACGCTGCTCGACGCAGAAGGACGATCACTCGGTCACCCTTTGTCCGGTTCGCTCCCCGAGGCGCCTGCGCCGCCGCCCCCTCGCAAGTTGGAGAGGACCGACTCGCGAATGCCCGCGCGCAGCTGCTCGAGCTCCGGCGCGCGCCCGCCGGGCGACGCCGCCCCTTCCCCGAGGCGGTCGCTCAGGACCATCGCCAGTAGGGCGTCGAGCAGGCCGCCCCCGCCGCCCTGTCCCGATCCTCCTCCCGCGCCGCCCACGACGATCTTCGGAACGACGTCGACGCGCGCTTGCTCGATCGCCTCG
>DATGJA010000672.1:0-3720 GCA_035295445.1 Polyangiaceae bacterium
TCGCGTCGCACTCGACGAAGCGATAGTGCCCGATGTTGTGCTTGGGCCGGTACTCGCGCGTGCGGACCGCGGGCGCCCCCGCCGTCGGTAAGACCGCGTCGCGACCGAAGATCGCGTCGAGCACGATGTCGCGGCCGTCGTCGGCCTCGCGAAACACGCCGAAGGTGCGGGAGTACCGATCGACGAGCTGGAAGGGCGCGCCCTCTTCGCACGCGATCGAGAGGCCGATGGCGACCGCGGCGGAAGGGTACGGCGACCGATGGACGCGGCGCCCGAAGCGCTCGCGCAGCGCCCGACCGACCAGGGGCAGCTCGCTGCCGCCCCCGACGACGTAGAGACCCGCGATCTCGTCGGCCGCCCCCTCCGCCTCGGCGCGACCGAGGAGCGGCGCCATGGCCTCGAGCGACCGCCCGACCAGCGGCGCGCAAGCCTCGTAGAACGCGGCGACGGACACGGTGACTTCGGACTTGGCCACGCCGTCGCCGAACGCCGCGGCGAGGTCCAGGGCGATCTTGCGCGTGTTCGCGCTGATGCCTTCCTTCGCCGCGCGGCACTGATCCATCCATCGCGACCACCCTCGGTCGGGTGTGTCATCTGAACTCTCGCTGCGCTCGAGCGTATGGACGACCGAGCGCCGCGGCGGCGGTTCGAATCCGGCGGCGGCGAGCGCCATCCGAGCGAGCACCGCGTCGAAATCGTCACCGCCGAGGCGCGTGACGCCTGCGGTTGCAAGCACCTCGTGGTGGAGGCCCACCATCCGGACGATGGATGCGTCGAACGTCCCCCCGCCGAGATCGTAGACGACGACGAGATCGCGCCGGGACGTGAGAGTGGCGCGATGGCGATGCGTGTACTCGAAGCCGGCGGCGGAGGGCTCGTTCACGATGGCGTCCACCGCGAACCCGGCCCGACGAAACGCCTCGAGCGTGATCAAGCGCTGCGCCGCGTGGGCGTTCGCGGGGACCCCCACGGCGACGCGAAGCTCGGCCTGAGCGGCGAGCTTGCGGCGGACGGTCGCCCGCGTAAGGAGCGCGTCGCGCACGTGCCCGAGGAACCCCGCGACGATCGCGTCGACCCGGTGCTCGCTGCGGCCGACGAGGACCCTCGCGGCGGGCCCCCCGGCGAGCAAGCGCTTGAAGGACCGCAGCACCGTGAAGGTCGGGTCGTCGGCGACGGCGAGCGCATCGAGGCCGAAGCGCAGCTCACCCTCGCGCTCGGCCACCATCGACGGAATGTGGTCTCGCGAATCTCCCGCGTCGTCGGCGAACTCGACGACCGGGTGGTTTCCGCGGTCCGAGCACGCGACGACGGTGCGCGTCGTGCCGAAATCGATGCCGAGTCGCACGAGACCGATCCTGTCATCTCGGCGGCGAACGTGGGAAGATGCCTTTTCGCGCCTGAGCTCGAATGCCAAGTCCCCCCTCCGTCCTCTTCGTCGCGTCCGAGTGTGCGCATTTCGTGAAGGCTGGGGGCCTCGGCGACGTCGTCGCGGCCCTGCCGGCAGCGCTTCGAATGCGCGGCCACGACGTCCGCATCGTCCTGCCGAAGTACGACGTGGTCACGCCGGGGGGGCTCGTCCGAAGGCGCGAGCCGCTCGGCGTGCCCCTCGGCGCCGGGGAGGCCTGGTGCGCCGTCCACGAGACGCTCCTTCCGGGTACCGACGTCCCCGTCTATCTCATCGACCACGAGGGCTTCTTCGCGCGCGGCTACCTCTACGACCCGCCCGGATCGGTCGCGCCCGACAACCTGCTTCGCTTCGGACTGCTGTGCCGGGGGGCGCTTCAGCTCTGCAAGGCGCTCTCCTGGGCCCCGGACGTCTTCCACGTGCACGACTGGCCGTCCGCCCTCGTGCCGGTGTACCTGAACACGGTCGAGCGAGACGGGCCCCTCGCCCGGTCGGCGACGGTGCTCACGATCCACAACCTTGCGCACCAGGCGAAGTTCCCGGCGGCGCTGCTGCCGGCGACGCACCTGCCATGGTCGGAGTTTCGCGCCGACGGGCTCGAGGACTACGGAGGGGTGAACCCGCTCAAGGGCGGGCTCTACCACGCGACGAAGCTCACTACCGTCTCGCCGCGGTACGCGCAGGAGATCCGCACGCCCGAGGGTGGGGCCGGGCTGGACGCCGTCTGCCGCTTTCGCGCGGCGGACTTGACCGGGATCCTCAACGGCATCGACGAGGGTGTCTGGAATCCGCGGAGCGATACGTCGATCGCGGCCCCCTTCGACGCCGACGACCTGCGCGGCAAGGCGGTCTGCAAGCGCGCCCTGCAGCGCGAGTTCGGCCTCGCCGAGCGACCCGACGTCCCGGTCATCGGCGTCGTGTCTCGCCTCAGCCAGCAGAAGGGAACGGACGTCCTGCTCGCCGCCCTGACGCGAATCCTCGACATCGACGTCCAGATGGTGATCCTCGGCTCGGGCGATCTCCCGGCCGAGGGGTATCTGCTCATGCGATCCCACCACGGCGGGGATCGCTTTCGGGCGTGGATCGGCTTCAGCGAGCGGCTGGCCCACGTCATCGAAGCCGGCGCGGACCTCTTCCTCATGCCCTCGCGATTCGAGCCTTGCGGCCTGAACCAGATGTACAGCCAGCGCTACGGAACGCTGCCGATCGTCCGCGCCACCGGGGGCCTGGACGACACCGTCGTGAACTCCGACGAGGCCGCCGGCGCGGGCACGGGATTCAAGCTCTGGGACCTGACCCCGGACTCGCTCGTCGCGACCGTGCGCTGGGCCGTCGAGACGTACCGCTTTCGCCGGCAACACTTCGCGTCGATGCAGCGGCGCGCGATGCGGACGCGCTTCGGGTGGGAGATCGCCGCCCAACGGTACGCGGACGTGTATGGGTGGGCGGTCGCAGCGCGAACAGGGTGAGGGCCTCGTTCGTCTCAGCTCGCGTATACCCGGTAGTCGACGTTCGGGAACAGGTTGTCGCGGCGCTCGACCTCGCCGATAAATCGCTCGTCGACGGCGCCTTTCGTCAACGAATCGTAGATCTGCATGAAGCGGGTCACGTGGTCCACGGTGCGTCGCGTAGCATACTGCACGGTCGTCCCCGTCTTCATGATGAAGGCCCAATCGCTCGACTGCGCGAGCATGAGCTCACGCACGGCCTGGTCGAGCGCGCGCCTCTCGAGCAAGCTTGGCCGCGGGAAGCGGTGCGCGAGATCCGTCATCCGCTCGCCCATCTTGTGCAAGTGCCGGTAGACCCAGGCGTTCGTACCGTTGCACCAGTACTCGCCGTACCCCTTCTCGCCCCACGACGACAAGCACGGCGTCGCCACCTGGTTGGTCGGATACTCGCGCAGGTACCCGCTCGGCGTGATGGGCGCCACCGTCCCCTGGTCGTGGTGAATCTTGCGAAAGAGGAGCTCGAGAAACGTGGGCCCCTCGTACCACCAGTGGCCGAAGAGCTCCGCGTCGTACGGAGCGACGATGATCGGGCGGCGGTCCATGTTCGCGCGCAGGTGCTCGACCTGTCGCTCCCGGTTGTGCATGAAGTTGCCGGCGTGCTCCGCGGCACGCAGGTACGCCTGGTGCGGCTCGTACGGGCGCTTGCCGTTCGTGGTCCGGTGCGTGACCGCGTAGTACTTGAAGCCCGTGAACGTCCGGGTCCCGTCCGCGTTGACGTACGGGCCCACATACTCCATCGGCAAGTCGAACCCGATGTCTCGGTAGAAGTCGCGATACGCGGCGTCCCCCGGGTACCCCTCCTGCGCG
>DATGJA010000673.1:0-2369 GCA_035295445.1 Polyangiaceae bacterium
CGGGCGGGCCTCTTCCCTGCGCGCGAACCAGTTCGTGCGCAGGTGGCGCGGCAGCGCCGATGCGTAGAGACAGTCGCGCAGGGCGTTCGTCTCCCACGTCACGTTCGAGTGGAAAAGACCCGTCCGGACGAAGACCGCCTCCGCGTGCGAGATGTCGTGGCGGGAAAGCTCCCCCTCGCGCACCTCGCCGGTCGTGAGGACGCCCGCGCGGTCGAGCTGGGACCGGAGCGCCGCGCTGTTGGTCTCCGTCGCGGCCCCCTCGGTGAAGTAGCAAACGAGCTTGTGGCGCCGGTGCAGCGGCTCGCCGCGGCGGGAGGTGACCCAGTCGCGAAACGCCTCGACGTCGGCGTAGAGCGCGTCGAAGAGGTACGTCTCGCGAACGTCCACGCCGCCCGAGCGAAGGACGCAGGCGGCCGCGTGGTAGCCGCCCGAATGGGCGCTGACGCACACGGTCCCGACGGGCGCGTCGCCAGGGAACGCGCTGTCCCCGAGCGTCTCTCGGGCTTCCCGGGACGTCGTCGCGACGGCCTCGGCGAGGAGCGCGGCGAGCGATCCCTGCCCTTCGAGCTTGCCACACGAGGAATCGGCCGCCGTAACGGCGAGCTGGGGGACGACCAGGACGGCGTTCTGGCGGCTGTCGGCGAGCTGCTCCCGGAGCTCGTGGGCGACCATCGCCCGCTCGGCCGTCGTGTTGTGGCCGTGGAAGTGGACGAGCGCCGCGACGCCCTCGTCGTCACGGAAGCGATAGTGGGCCGGGACGAACACGATCACCGTATCGTCCCGGTACCAGGCGCCGGGTCCCGGGAAAGGAGCATGCTCGAGGCCGAGCCACAGGGTGGTCCCCGAGGCGTCGCGCGCGATCGACTTCAAGCGCGCGCTTGACTGCGCAAAGGCGCGCCCTTCGAGCGCCACGAGCGAGAGCCCCGCGACCGCCGACAGAAAGCGACGACGCTCCATGGTCCGCCGACTGATCGCGCAGCGTCTGCCCGCGGTCAACTTTTCGGCGGTCTTCGTGCCGATTATCCCTTCTTGCAGATGTCGACGACGGCCTGAACGCTCTTCGCGCTCTTGCCGAGCATCGCCTTCTCCTCTTCCGTGAGAGAGATTTCGAGGACGCGCTCGACCCCCTTGCCGCCGATGACGCAGGGGACGCCCATGAAGAGGTCCTTATACCCGTACTCTCCGTCGAGGTACGCCGCGCACGGCAGGAGGCGCTTCTCGTCGCGAAGGTAGGCCTTGGCCATGGCGACCGCGCTCGAGGCGGGTGCGTAGTAGGCGCTCGTGCCCATCAGGTTGACGATCTCGCCGCCGCCCTTGCGCGTCCGGTCGACGATCTTGTCGAGCTTGTCCTTCGAGACGAGCGAGGCGACGGGGACGCCGTTGATGGTGGTCATCGACAAAACGGGCACCATGTCGTCGCCGTGCCCGCCGAGGACCATCGCGCGAACGTCCTTCACGCTCACCCCGGCCTCGCGCGCGAGGAACAGCTGGAAGCGCGCGCTGTCGAGCACCCCGGCCATCCCGACGACGAGTCCCTTCGGAGCGCCGACGACGCGTCGATACTCGTAGACCATGGCGTCGAGGGGGTTGCTGATGACGATCACGAAGGCGTTTGGACACACCTTCTTCGCGTTGTTCGCGACGTCGCGGATGATCGGGAGGTTGGTCGCCACGAGGTCGTCGCGCGACTGCCCCGGCTTGCGCGGGATCCCGGCGGTGATGATGAGGACGTCGGCGCCCTCGAGGTCCCCCCAATTCGCGGTGCCCCGGATTTGCGCGTCGTACGCGAGCACGGAGCCGTTTTGCTCCAGATCGAGCGCCTTGCCCTTGGCGAAGTTCTCCTTCGCCGGGATGTCGTAAAGAAAGACATCGCCGAGCTCCTCGTTCGCACACAGGCGGGCGAGCTCGCCCCCGATGTTTCCTGCTCCGATGAGACCAATCTTTTTGCGCGTGGGCATGGCCGCTCCTATGGGCGCTTGATCTAGTGCCGCGCCTCGAAAGTGCCAATGGCTACCGCGGGCCTCGTGGGCGGGTCACCCCCTCACATGTGCGCGATGATGTTGTCGCCGAACTCGGAACACTTGATCTCGCTCGCCCCTTCCATCAGGCGGGCGAAATCGTACGTCACCCGCTTGCTGGCGATGGCTCCGTTCATGCCTTTGATGACGAGCGCGGCGGCCTCGTCGTACCCCAAGTGACGGAGCATCATCTCGCCGCTCAGGATGACCGACCCGGGATTGACCTTGTCGAGGTCGGCGTACTTGGGCGCCGTTCCGTGAGTGGCCTCGAAGATCGCGTGACCGCTGACGTAATTGATGTTTCCGCCGGGCGCGATCCCGATGCCGCCCACCTGGGCCGCGAGCGCGTCG
>DATGJA010000674.1:0-7799 GCA_035295445.1 Polyangiaceae bacterium
CGCCGCGCCGTCCACCACGGCCGCGTCGACGACCGCGCCGTCGGCGACCGCGACGCCCGCCGCGGACCCCGCGCCCTCCGCCCCCAAGGCGCCCGTCGTCCCCAAAAAGACCGCCCAGAAGCCCGCGAAGAAGGCGCCCGCTTCGGGCGAGGCCAGCTGCGGCGCGGGCACGTGCGCCAGCGACACGAAGAAGAACATCTTGTGACGGGGGCGGTGCGAGGCGTCGGCCTCGGGCTGCGCTGGGACTTCATGGACGAGCTCCTGGAGCGAGCCGAGGGCGACGTCCCGATCGACTTCCTGGAGCTCTCGCCGGAGAACTACATGGGCCGCGGCGGCAGGCACGCGTCGGCGCTGCGGGATCTCGCCGATCGGTATCCCCTCGTCACGCACGGCCTCACGCTGTCGCTCGGGGGGACCGATCCGCTGGACGACGTCTACCTGCGGGAGCTCGCGTCGATCGCGCGCGACCTCGGATCGCCCTGGCACTCTGACCACCTCTGCTTCGGCGCGGTGGGCGGCCGTGTGCTGCACGACCTGCTGCCCGTGGCGTTCAGGACGGCCGGCGTGACGCGGATCGCCGACCGCATCCGCCGGGCGCGCGACGCGATCGGGATGCCGCTCGCGATCGAGAACGTCAGCTATTACTTGCATCCCGGCCGGGCCGACATGGGGGAGGCCGAGTTTCTTTCGCGCGTCTGCGAGGCCGCCGACTGCGTCCTCCTCCTCGACGTCAACAACGCCTACGTGAACGCCCAAAACTTCGGGTTCGACGTCGACGCGTGGATGCGTGCGGCGCCCCTCGAGCGGGTGGTCCAGATCCACGTCGCCGGTCACGAGTGGTTCGCCGGCGAGGGAGGCGACCTCGGGGGTCGGTGCGACCCGGGCGCGTCGGGCGCGTTCATCGTCGATACGCATGGGGCGGACGTGCCCGATCCAGTGCTCGCGCTGCTCCGACGCGTCCTCGCGCGGACCGGCCCGGTGCCGGTGGTGCTCGAGCGGGATCAGAACATCCCGCCGCTCGGAGCCCTCTTCGAGGAGGTGGCGCGCGTGCGGGCGGCCGTGGACACGTCCGCCGCACCCGACCATGTCAGCGCTCCGCCTGCGGACCCCCGGCCTCGGCGCGGCGCGCCGCGCGGATGACGCCGCGCTCGGCCAGGTCCGCCAGAAGGCGGGCGACGTCGCCGGCGACCTGCTCCGGCGCGCTCGCGTGGGCCGCGCACGCTTCTCCGACCGCGCGTCCGATCGGCGCGCCGCCCAGCAGGCGCTCCACGATCGCCGCGGCGAGAGGGGTCAGCTCGAGCCAGCGCACGGCGTGATCGCGATCGCGGTACCCGAGCAGGCGCACCTCGCGCCGCGCAGGCGCCTCGACGCTGCCGTCGTCGTCGGGCAGCTCGTGCACCGCCCAGCCGTAGTGGAGTCGGCGCGCCGAAGCGTCGAAGACGAGCGCGCGGTCGATGGCGAGCTCCGTGGCCGCGGCTCCCGCGTGGGGGCTCGCGTCGCGCGCCGCGGACACTTCGAACGTCGCGATCTCGTGCGCGGCAAGATCGACGAGGTACGCAGGCACGGCGACGTCGGAGCGCCAACGCGGCTCGACCCAGGCGAAGAGCTCGGAAGGCAGGTCCCGCAAGAAGTGGGTGCGGGGTCCCACCTCGGCGACGAATCGCGCGAAGTCGGCGTCGAAGCGCCCGCCGCACGCCGCGTTCATGCGGCCTCGCGTCCGCCGGAGGACGCGCGCGACGACGCCCGACAGCCCGTTGCGCACCAGGGCCCGGTAGACCGCCAGTCGCCGCGGGGAGGCGAGCATCGCATCGATATCCCCCGGTTCGACGCCGTGGCTCGCGAGGAAGCCACGCAGGTCCCGCGCCATGGCCTCGGCGGCTCCCTCGGCCAGGCACGCGTCCGCGATCGCCTCTTGCAGGGTGCGCTCCGCAGCGTCCACCTTGGCACCGTAGCATCCGGGCCCGGGTGTGCTTAAGGTTCGGGGCGCGAGCATGAGTCGCCGCGTGTTCCCGCTCTGGCCCGCGGTCGCCGTCGTCTTTTGCGCGGCCGCGTATCTGTCGCTTCGATGGGACTCGATTCCCGATCGCTGGGTCGTTCACTGGGACGCCCGCGGGGTGCCCAACGGCTGGAGCGCGCGCACGGTTTCCGGCGTCTACGGACTGCTCGGCGTCGCGGCGGGCGCGATCGTCGTGCTGGAGGTCGTGGGCGCCATTTCACGCGTCCGAGTCGCGCCGGGCTTCGGCGCGACCAGGCATTTTCTCCGGTTGCTCGCGTTCGGGCTGTCGGTGCTCGTCTCGCTGCTGGCCGTGGTCCTGCCGCTCGGACCGGCGCTCTCGCCCGCGACCATGGTGGGCGCCGCGGTCGCGGGCGTCGGCCTGCCGATCGGCCTGGGCGCCGTCCGAGGGTTGGGCGAGCTGCGCGCGTATCAACGCACGGTGCACGGTGGCCCGCTCGAGGGCTACCACGGGCTTTACTACTCGAACCCAAAGGACTCTCGCTTGTGGGTCCCGAAGCTCGCCGGCGGGGGCTGGACCATCAACTTCGCTCACCGGTGGGCCTGGCCCGCGATACTTCTGGTGCTCACGCTACCCATCGCCCTCGGGATCGCCGCGGTCCTCGCGGTCGGCCCGCGGTAGGCGTCGCAAGCAATCGAGTTGCCGGCTGTCCACCTCAGCCGCAAGATAGTCGCTCCTTGCGCTGCGCCTGCGCCCGCGCTCTCCACATCTCCACGCGAGGCGCCGTACGGCACCTCGCGCGATTCAGGGTCGCGCTCTTCGCGTCCTCGGCCGCCGTCGCGTGCGTCGTCGCCGGCTGCGGGGGCGATCCTTCGAGCCCGGACGCACCAACGAGCGCCCCCGAGGCGTCGATCCTGGCGACCGGCGCCCCCACTGTGGACGCGAGCCTCCTCGAGGGCTCTCCGAGCGTGCCCGACGCGATCGCGGACGTGGGGACGTCCACAGCGGATCGCGCGCCGAACGTGGACGCCGCGGAGGCCGGTCCGCCCGACGTCGCGCCCGGGGAAGTCGACGCGGGGTCCGACGCGCCGGGCGGCGGATCGTTCATGCCGGCCGAGCACCCCGCATGGCCGCAGGTCCCCCTCATGGCGCAAGGCTCGGTGCTGCGGCCGATGCGCCTCGTGCCGATCGTCGTGCAGGGGGAGACGCTCTCGAGCGCGCTCTTCGGATTCGCGGACGCTCTCGTCTCGAGCTCGTGGTGGGCGGCTGTCGGAAGCGACTACCGGCTCGGCGCGCCGGTTCCGAGCGCCGTCCACGTGACCGGCGGAGCCATCCCGCAGAGCAGCGGCCGAGCCGACCCGCAGAACCCCGGCCGGGCCGACATGGAGAGCTACATCGAGAACCTCATCCAGGCTAACACCGCGCCGACGCCCGACGACCATACTCTCTACATCCTCTTCTTGCCCGCGGGGGTCGTCGCCTATGACGAGGCGAGCGGCACGTCCAACGCGAACTGCCAGCTCTACACGGGTTACCACTCGGCCTTCGAGACGTTCATGGCCGCTGACGGCGGCGTCCGCGGCGTCGCCTGGGGCTTCGCGCAGCGATGCGGAGCGACGCAGGGAGTGTCCGACCAAGATCGCCTCACGCTCACGGCGAGCCACGAGATCATCGAGGCGGCGACCGATCCGCTCCCCGGCTACGGGTGGAGCCAGGAGGGGCCCGGGCCGGCGACGCCGCCGCCGTGGACGCAGTCGCCGTATGCCGTGCTCGGCGGGGAGGTCGCGGACCTGTGCACCGGCACTCAGATCAGCGAGGGCGGTTATCTCTTCTCGCGCGTCTGGTCGAACACCGCCGCGATGGGCCAGGGCGATCCGTGCGTGCCGGCCCTGGCCGGCGTGGTCTACGTCAACGCGAGCGCCCCGCAGCCCTGGTACAAGGTCGCAGCGGGGGCCAGCGTCCAGATCCCGCTCACCGGCTTCAGCGAAGCGCCAGCGCAAGATTGGCTGCTCTACGCGTCGGTCGGCGCCGGCAACGACGCCGCGGGCCGCCTCCAGGCCACGATCTCGGCGGCGACCTCCGTGACGACGACGCTCGGGCCGACGGCGACGACGAACAACGGGCGCGGCGCGACCCTCGCCGTCAATGCGGCCGCGGGGACACCCTCCGGGACATGGTCGCTGATCGAAGTCACCAGTCAGCCGATGGCCGCCGGTGGAGGCGACCCGATTCACTTCTGGCCGGTGGGCGTCTACGTCCCCTGAGCGACCCGCAGGCTGTTGCTACGGCTTGATCGGAACGGCGCCGTAGAGCGGCACGGCGCTGGGCGCGTCGTGGGCGGCGTCGAGCGAGGCGCCCCCGCCATCGCGCTCCGTTGCGTCCGGCGTACCCGCGTCGGGGATGATGGCGGCTCCATAGAGGGCGATGGCCATCGGTACGTCCGGACTCGCGTCCATGGGCTCACCGGAAGAGGACGAGCCGGACACGCTCCCCGACGCGGAGCCGGACGAGCTGCCCGACCCGGAGCCCGACGAACTACCCGACCCGCCGCCCTCGCCTGTCGGCGACATGCTGCCTGCTTCGGCGCTTGGACCCCCGTCGCCGGGCGTCGACGTCGACGACCCGCAGTCGGTGGTCCCCAGGAGGGTGCCGGCGCCCGCGGCGAAGAGGGCCGCGCGCGATTTCCCCGCGACGCGCGCGATGCGTGCCGTGCGCCCGGGTTCCACCCGCGCGCCGCAAAAGGGGCATCGTTCGTCGGTGCGTTTGACGTGACGCGCGCATCCGCGGCAGGGCACCAAGGCAATCGTCATGACGTTCTCCTTTCCTGCGTCGTTTCCATCCAGAGCTCTGCCCGATCCCGGTCGGCCGCCGGCCACGTCTCTTCGACGATCTCGAAGCGGCCATAGTCGAACGGCTCGCCGTCGGCGGGGCGCGTCTTGATCAGGCGTTCGCGCTTGCCCTCCCGCCAGAGCTCGAGAGCGCGATGGTGGCAAAAGGGGTTGTTGCCCGGCCGGCCGAAGAGCACGTGCGTCGTCCACGAGCAGCCCGCCAGACACGCCTCGGCGTAGTAGCAACTCGCGCAAAAGCCCCACAGATCGCGGGGCGTGCGTTCGCGTGTGAAGCGCAGTGGCGCGGCGCGCTCCCAAATGTCGCGCAGCGAGTGGTCGCGCACGTTGCCCCCGACATAGTCCGCCGTCGGAAGCGAAGGGCAGCCCTTGACGTCCCCGTTGGCTTCGATCCCGAGCGTCACCCGTCCCGCCCCGCACGAGCCGGTGTGCTTGCTCGGGTAGTGCGCGCGGAGCGTACTCTCGTGCGGACCGAAGTAGCCGACGTTGTTGCCCGGGAAGAGGCGGACCCTGCGCTCGTCCGCTCGCGACTTGAGGCGGGCGAGCCGGGGCATGAGGTCGAGCATCTGGTACGGCTCGAGGAGCAGCTCGGGCTCGTCGGCGGCGCGGCCCATGGCGGCGGTGAGCTGCACCTGCCACCCGTGAATCCCCTCGGCCGCGAGCACCTCGAAGATGGCCTCGAGTTCGTGCAGGTTCAGGCGGTTCACCTGCGTGTTCGCCGCCACGGGGATGCCGGCGGCGCGCACGTTGCGCATCGCCTGGATCGCCGCGTCGAAGCTGCCGCGGACGCCTCGCAAGTCGTCGTGGGTCGAGGGCAGGCCGTCGACCGACACCGAGACGCTCTGCAGGCCGGCCGCCTTCGCCGCCTCCGCCCGAGCGGACGACATCCCGCGGCCGCCGGTCGTGATCGAGCATTGCATCCCGCTCGCGCGGATGGCCCGCACGATCTGCGTCCAGTCGTCGCGCAGGTACGCCTCGCCACCGATGAGGGTGACCTCCTTGACGCCGAGCCCCGCCATCTGCAGGACGAGGTCCAGGGCTTGCTCGGTCGAGAGCTCTTGCGGTCGCTCACGGCCCGCGCGCGAGCCGCAGTGACGGCACGCGAGGTCACATCGAAGGGTGATCTCCCACACGGCGTAGATGGGTCGCCAGGCTTCATCCGACGGTCGCGTCGTCTCGGCGAGCGGCAAACGGCGTCGCGGCGGCGCGGCGAGCGGCGCAAGTAGGAGCCGCCGGGGGCGAGGGCCGAGACTCACGCGCGCAAAGGTACCATTGGGTCGCACCGGCGCAGAAGGCCGCGTACGATAAGGAGTCGGCACCGGCGGAGGTAGGCGCCGCGGCCAAAGGCCGTAGCCTTCCCCTACCGTTGCGCGGCGTGCGCCGCCTTCTCAGGCCGGGGGGGTTCGAGGTCATCGCATGAGGATGAACGCCCATCGGCGGATGATGTGGACGGGGCTGCTGACGCTGACGGCTTCGTGCGCGGCGGGATCCCCGGCCGACACGTACTACGAGGGCCTCGGCACCGACGCAGCAGCGGTGACGCCCTCGAGCGACGGTGGGAAGAAGGATGCGACGTCGTCACACGACGCGGGCGGAGGGCCGGGCACGAACACGGGCGGTTCGGGGGCGGACGCCGACGGCGTCGAAGCGGCGACGACGGACGACGCGGCGGACGACATGACGGCCGCCAACGACGCCCCGGCGAACGGCGACGGATCGGCAGGAAGTGACGCGAGCACGGGCGGTCCGGGGTCGGACGCCGGCGCCTGCGCGTCGTGCAGCGGGTGCTGCGACCTCTCGGGGGCGTGCGTCTCGGGCGTCAATGACACGACCTGCGGTTCGGGTGGCGGGAGCTGCACCGACTGCACGATGATCGGAGGGAGCTGCCAGCCCGGCGGCACGTGCTCGGCCAACCCCGTGCCGGACGCGGGGAACGACGGCGGGTCGACGGGGCAGAGAGATGCGGGTGCGTGCAGCCAGCGAACATGCCGCAACGGATGCTGCGACAGCAGCGGCGTCTGCCAACCGGGGACGACGACGACCGCGTGCGGTCAAAACGGGCAGAGGTGCCGCGATTGCACGAACGCGGGCATCCAGCACGTCTGCGGAATGCCGATCCCGATCTGTCTCTGACGTCGTCGGGGCGTCGAATCGGCCGCCCCCCCGGCCCATGGCTGTGTGATCGAAGAGCTGCCGCGCCTCAGGGCGCGCCGCCGTCCGCCAGGCGCGGGCCGATTTTGCAGTAGCTCGGGAATACGGCCGGGATCGGCGGGTAGGGCTGCGGCTTCACCTTGAAAGGGTGGTCCTGGAAGAACTGCCAGATCGCGGGGCAGATGGCGGGCGGACCGCCCACGTGACCGCCCCCCGTGTTGCAATCCATCGAGAAACCGCCCCGCTTCTGGATGTCCGCCTCCCACGACGCGCTCGCGCTTGCGAAGTCGAGGACGACGACGTCGACGCCGGGCGCCCCGTGAATGGCCATCGCCGCCGGGACGTTGGAGGGGTCTTGCACCATCGGAGGGAAGACGATTCCGCCCGAGATCGGCGCGGCGGCTGCGATGTACCCCGACCGCGAGTAGCTCATCCAGGCGGCCTGCAGCGCCCCCGCGCTCGCCCCCGTCGTGAAGATGCGCCGGGTGTCGATGTGAAACTGCTGAATCGCGCACGCGACCACCTGGTCGGCCGTGTTGAAGTCGTCCGTGTACCAGACGCCGTCGCCCGTGTTCGTCCCCGTCATCTTGGATCGGGCGAACGACGCGACGACGCCTCCCTGCTGCTGCACGGCCTGGATCTGCGCCTGCCCGAACTGGAAGGTCACGTCGTTGGAGGTGCCGCCGGTCTCGTACCAGAACATGACGAGCGGACCGTGCGTGCTCGCCGACGGGGAGCCGGCCCACACCTCGACGGGTTCGCCGGCGAAGGTGAGCATCGCGGCGTTGGATCCCGGCGCGATGGTGGGGCACGTGCCCATGACGGTCGGCAAGTACATGGCCGCGGG
>DATGJA010000675.1:0-2700 GCA_035295445.1 Polyangiaceae bacterium
GCGAACGAATCAAACGCGGCGTCGCCGGCGCCCGGAGGGCCACCACCAAGACCGCCGCCATCGCCTTTGCGGCCCTCTTCGCCCTCGCGCTGGCCCACCTCCCCTCGGCGAAGGCGGGCAGTCGCCCGGGCGCCGAGCACCCGAACGTCATCATCCTGGCGGCCGACTCGCTGCGCGCTGACCGCCTCGACCGCCGGACGGCGCCCCACCTCGCCGCGCTGGCCGCGCGCTCGACGACGTTCGACAGCGCCTACGTCTCGCTTCCGCGCACGTTCCCCTCGTGGGTCTCGATCCTCACCGGCCGTCACCCTCACCACCACGGCATTCGATCGATGTTCCCCCGATGGGAAGAGCGGACGTGCGACTTCCACGCCCTGCCGGACCGGCTCGCGCGCGCCGGATGGAACACCGCCGTCGTCAGCGACTACGCCGGCGACATCTTCTCCCGGATCGACCTCGGCTTCGGCCGGATCGACGTCCCCGAGTTCGACTTCCGCCAGCTCGTGCGCCAGCGCGCCCTCGAGCGCGCCACGCCGCTCTTGCCGGTCCTGCACTCACGCCTCGGGCGCTCGGCGTTCCCGGTGCTGCGCGAGATGAACGACGCGGCCGACCCTCAGATGCTCGCGGGAGACGCGGTCCGCACGATGCGCGCGCTCGAGCGCCGGGGGCCGTTCTTCCTCGTCGTGTTCTTCTCGACCGCACACTTCCCCTACGCCGCGCCCGCCCCGTACTTCCGCCGCTTCACCGACCCCGCGTACCGCGGGCGCTACAAGTACCTCAAGCCGGTCGGCCTCGGCGCCGAGGCCGCCCCCGATGCCCGCGACGAACGTCAGGTCCGGGCGCTCTACGACGGGGCGGTCAACGCCATCGACGACGCGGCGCAGAGCATCCTCGACGCGGTCGACCACGACGGCCTCGCCGACCACACGATCCTCGTCGTGACGGCGGATCACGGCGAGACGCTCTACGACCACGGCCACGGCATCGGTCACGGCGACCACCTCTTCGGCGACGAGGGGACGCACGTGCCGCTCGTCGTCTTCGATCCCCGGACGCGCGCTCCCCACCACGAGACGGCCACCGTCCGCGACGTCGACCTCGCGCCGACGATCTACGCGCTCACCGGCGTCGCCCCCCCCTCGGACCTCGACGGTCGATCGCTCGCACCGGCCATCGCCGGCAAGTCGATCGAGCCTGCTCTCGCGTACGCCGAGACGGGCCTCTGGTTCACCGAGACGATCCCTGGTCTGCCCGCCGACCTTCGCCTGCCTTACCCGGGCATCGCGCGCTTGACCGAGGTCGACACCCTGCACGGCGACGAGGTCGTCCTGCAGACGGCGATGCGCCCCCTCACGCTCGTCGCCAAGCACCGCATGGTGCGCGACGCACGCTACAAGCTCCTCTACGTGCCGACGCGCTCGGGCGTGCGCTGGCTGCTCTTCGATACCAAGGAGGACCCCGGCGAGGAGCACGACGTCGCCGAGAGCCACCCGGACGTGGTCGCGCGCCTGCAAGGCGAGCTCTGGGCCTGGATGCAGCACGATCCCGAGATGACGGAGCGCGACGGCTATCTCGTGCCGCGAGTCGACGCGCGGTCCCCGGCCGAAGCCGCCGCGGGCCTCGTACGGCTCGACGACGTCGCGGCCGGCGCTCCCTGAGCCGGCTGGCCGCGTCGGCGGCCGTGGAGTATGCGTACGGCGTGCGCCGTTGGGTCCCGCGGTTCGCCCTCGCCGCGCTCATCGGCGGCTCGGCCGTCGTCGCCTGGCGCGAGGGCGGCGGGGCAGACCCGAGGACGGCGGTCCCCCACGCGGGCTCGACCCCTGCCCGGGATCGCGACGGCGAGCGCGCGCTCGGCGCGGAGGCGTTCGAGATACGTGCGCGCTTGGTCGACGCGATCGGCGACGCCCGCATCGACGTCCCGGCCCTCGCCGCCGCGCGTCCGTACTTCCAGGCCTACTGGCGCAAGGTGCCCGGACCGTGGACGCGCGCGTCGGGCCTCGCCGGACAGCTCGTCGCGACGACGTCGCTGCGCAACGGGACGAAAGAGAAGCAGTGGACGGTGGCGACGAGCGACGGCAACACCTGGACCCCCGAAGCGCGCGTCTGGAACATGAACGAGGGCAGCTACGACCAGCGCGAGGCGCTCTATGCCCCGACGCCGGCGACGCTCGTCTTCCGCACGACGTTGCCGCCAGGCGCCTTCTTCCGGGTCGCGCCGGCCGTGATGACGCCGCTCCCGGCGACGACCGTCTTCGAGGTGACCGTCGTCGACGCGGCCGGGACCGAATTCGTGATGTCGCGCACCCGGATCGGCGGCGCCGACGCCGGGCGCTGGCGAGAGGTCGAGATCGATCTGTCGGCCTGGGGCGGTGAGACGATCGATCTTCGACTCCGCACGACGACCGACCGCCCCTCCGCCGACGAGAAGATCTGGAGCCCCAAAGACGAACCCGCCGATCCCGACCCCGGCGACCCGGCGGCCGCCGCGGAGCCGGCGCCCGTGCCTCCGATGGCGCTCGCGCTCTGGGGCGATCCGATCGTCGTCGCCAAGGAGCCGACCAGGCTCCCCTACAACGTCCTCTGGATCGTCGTCGACGCGTTGCGCCCCGACGTGGCGGCGCTCCTGCACGATCCGGCCGAGGACGCGCAGAAACGGGCCGCCAAGTGGCCGCCCCTCGAAGCGCTGCTCCCGGCGGTGCC
>DATGJA010000676.1:0-4191 GCA_035295445.1 Polyangiaceae bacterium
CCTGGCCTGGTCGGCGAGGCGAACGAGTCGACGCTCTTTCTCGACGAGCTCTCCGAGCTGCCCGCGTCGATGCAGGGGCACCTGCTGCGGGTGCTCGACGGCGGCGAGTATCACAGGCTGGGCGAGTCCGTCGCGCGCCGCTCGAGCATGCGCCTGGTGGCGGCGACCAGCCGCCCGGCGTCCGAGCTGAAGCACGACCTCCTCGCCCGATTCGCTTACCGGATCGACGTTCCCGAGCTGGCCGCTCGCAGGGAGGACATTCCCCTTCTGGCGTCCCACCTCGTTCGTTCGCTCGCCGCCTCGGACCCGGCGCTGCGCACCGCCCTCGGCGGGGGTGAACGCTCCGCACCCATGGAGGTCTCGCTCGGGCTGTGCGTGCAGCTCCTCACGCTGCCCTATGCGGGGAACGTCCGAGAGCTCGAGCGCTTGCTTCTCAAGACCTTCGTCCAGGGCGGCGGTCTGGAGCTGCGCAACGTCGACGCCTTGGAGACGGACGGCCGGGGTGACACCGAGCCGCCGTGCCCGGAGCACGCTCTGAGCGCGCGCCCCGCGGCCGGGGCTGCGTCGGCTGCGTCCGCGCCCGCGGAGCTCCGACCGGAGCACATTCAGGCCGTGCTCGATCAGCACAATGGCCGCATCGAGAAGGCGTATCGCGCGCTCGGTCTGAAGAACCGGTTCGCGCTGGGACGTCTCATCGCGAAGCATGGCCTCGAGGTTCGGCGAAAGCGTTCTTGAGCCAAGAAAGTTGCGGCCAGGGTGTCGAATCGGCCATGGCGCGCCCCCCCGGGTCCTTGGCGGAGAGCTCCGTCGTCCTGTCGCTTCGCGAGCTCGGCAAGATGGAGGAGGAGCGCATGGAGAGCGCGGCGCGCGAGGCGGCTCTGGCGCGCGCGCGGCGCGAGCAGCTCGATCTGCAGGCGCGCGAAGCCGCGGCGGAGCAGCTCGCGAGGGAGCGCGTCGAACGAGAGGAGCGCGATCGCCGCGACCGGAGAGAGGCCGCGAACGCCGAGGCGCTCAAGCTCGCCGCCGCCGAGCGCGCGCGCACCGAAATCCTGGTCCGTGCCGAGGAGGAACGGCGGGAGTCGGACGCGCGCCGGGCGACGCAAGCCCGGAGCAGTCGACGCCGGGCCCTGGGCGAAGGCGTTCTCGCGGGCGTGACGCTGGCATTCGGCATCGCGTGCGGGGTCTACGAGCAGGCGATCGCACCCGCGGAGCGAGCCGCCGCGACCCACGCAAGAGACGCGGCGACCTCGTGCAACGAAACGATGCGCGACCTGCGCGGCCGGCTCGCTTCGACCGAGGAGGGTCTTCGTGTCGCCGGCGGGGACCTCGAAGCGGCAGGCCGGGAGCGCGATCGCCTGCGTTCGGAGCTTGACACCGTGACGCGCGACCTTGGGCGAAAGAACGTACCCCGCCCTCCTGCAGCTCCGGGCACGCCCTCGCGTCGAGCGCCCGAGTACTTCTCGAAGTGCCCGCCCGGCAGCCGCGACCCGATGTGCGTGCAGTGATCAGCGATCGACGACCGTGTTCCACGCCGCGCGGGCGTGCCGCGCTGCGCGCGCGACATCCTTGTCGTCGGCCTCGCGGGGCAGCTCGGGCGGCGCCCCGCGGTCCATCATCCCCGCGATCGCCGAGCCGAGGCACGCCTCCAGCGCGACCAGATCGTAGCCACCCTCCAGGACGAGGACCATGCGGCCGAGGGCGGATCGATCGGCCACCCGCGCGAGCTCTCGCGCCATCCAGCCGAAGCCTTCGGCCGACACGTTCATCTCGGCGAGCGGGTCGCGCCGCGCCGCGTCGAACCCCGCGCTCACGAGGACGAGCTGTGGGGCGTAGGCTTCGAGCACCGGCAGGATCACCCGCTCGAAGGCGCTGGCATAGACGCCGTCGCCGCCGCCTGCCGAGAGCGGCACGTTGAGGGTGAACCCGACCCCTTCGTCGCCCCCCGTCTCATCGGCCGCCCCGGTGCCCGGGTAAAAAGGGTACTGGTGCGTGGAGGCGTAGAGGACCGCCGGGTCTTCGAAGAAGATCTCCTGCGTGCCGTTGCCGTGATGAACGTCCCAGTCGACGATCGCGATGCGTTCGAGTCCACGAGCCCGCGCATGGGCCGCTGCTACGGCGACGTTGTTGAGGAGACAGAACCCCATCGCCTGGGCGGGCCGAGCGTGATGGCCGGGCGGGCGCACGAGCGCGACGCCGCGCGTCGCCTCACCTTCGAGGATTGCGTCGACGAGGGCGACCGTGGAGCCGGCGGCCAGGCGCGCCACGTCGACGCTCTCGGGTGAGAGGTAGGTATCCGGATCGACGTGCCCGGACCAGCCGCGAAGGCGTCCGAGGCGCTCGACGAAGCGCGGATCGTGGGCCCGCGCGAGTTCGTCGTCCGTGGCCGGACGGGGCGCCACGGTCGCGCTGCCGACGCGGTGCTTCTCGAGGGCCGCCCGTGCGGCCTTGAGCCTCTCGGGTCGCTCCGGGTGGTGGCCGAGAGGGACGTGTCGGTCGAAGCGTGGGTCGTCCACGACCAGGAGTCTCGGCCGGCTCGAGAGACCCCCCGGCCGAGGTGTGGGCTCGCCGCCCTTCTCGAGGGCTTCGGGGCTCATGAGATTCGCATGTTGCCGCGCTCTCCGGCCGAATGATAGCGTCTGCAAAGCGCGAGTAGCCGTGTTCGTAGCGGGTGGGCTGGGGAGCTTGCCAAGCGCGAGAGGTCGGGGAGGATCCGAGGGCCAATGCGAATCAAGATCGTCGCGGTCAACGCTCTGATCGTCGCCATGGTGGGGCTGCTTTCGTTCCTGTTCGTGCGCGCTGCGCTCGGCACGGCGACGAGCAAAGATCAGCTCTCCGCCGAGGCGCAGAACACGGTCAACGGGGCAGCCGGACGCCTCCAGCTCGACGGCCTGCGCGCCGAGCGCTGGCTCGCGGCGGCGGCGAACGAACCGGCGACGGTGGATGCGCTGACGAAGGCCACTGTGTCGGCCCGCGGAGACGCGGCGACGAAGCGCTGCGACGACCTCGTGAGCCGGATGAAGAACGCGCCGTTGTTCGAGCGCAACGTGCCGACGTTCGTCGCCCTGGTCGACTCGGTCGGCCGCACTGTGGGTCGGAACAACTCCAACCTCAACCGGGGAGAGGACCTGGCGGCCACCTACTCGGGGCTCAAGGCGAGCCTCGCGTCCGGTCAGTCGGGGTCCGACGTCTGGTACGAGCACGATCGCTATCTCGCGTCGTACGTGGTCGTGCGCGACGATCAGGGCAAGGTCATCGGCGCCCTCATCATCGGGCGTCCGCTCAACGACACCCTCGCCCGCGTCGGCGAGGCGACGACGAAGGCGCCGCTCGCGCTCGCCGTGCCCAAGGGTCAGGCCTTCGACGTCGTGGCGCACTCGGCGCAGGAGGTCCCCGCGCTCGACGAGGGCATCGAAAAGGCCGCGGGCGAGATGCTCAAGAACGCGCTCTCCCACCAGCAAAGCGACGTGGTTCGCGACGGTGACTTGCTGATCGCTGCCTCCCCGCTTCCCGCGTTCGAGGATGGGCGGCGCGCGCTGCTCGTGGCGGCGTCTCCGGCGTCGCTCATCCAGGACCCGACCGGGTTGGCGATGACCCCGATCTTCGGAGCGCTCGCGATCGGGGTCGTCCTCGTGGTAGTCGCCGGCTGGTTGCTCGGAAACTACATCACGCGGCCGATCAACATGCTCGAAGAGGGCCTGCTCGCTATCCTCAACGGCCAGACCGACAAGCGCTTCGAGTTGGATCACGCGGAGCTCGGCGGGCTCGCGTTTCGCATCGATCAGCTGCTCAATCAGCTGATGGGGGTCGAGGAAGACACGACGGACGCGGAGGGCCGCGTCTCCATGTCGCCCAGCAAGGCGAGCTTCACCGACGCGCTCGCCGTCGACGATCAGACCGCAGGCGAGGGGGCCGTCGATCAGGAGGCCATCCGGCGCCTCGCTGCGGAACCGGCGCCGCAGTACTACAGCCGGCTCTACCGCGAGTACATCGGCGCGAAGCGCGCGATCGGCGAGTCGACCGATCACATCACCGAGCAAGCGTTCACGTCGCGCATCCAGAGCATGGAGGCCGACGCCGCTCAGAGGTACGGCCGCCCAGTGCGCTATCAGGTGCACGCGCGCAACAAAGAGGTCGTGCTCCTCGCGGTCCCGCTCTGAGGGCGTATCTGGGTCGTACGCGGCCATCCGCTCG
>DATGJA010000677.1:0-5361 GCA_035295445.1 Polyangiaceae bacterium
TGGCCGCGATCGCCTCCAAATCGGGCTGCGCCGCCGACCTCCTGAGGGAGCGCCGGCTGGACGCCGACGTTCTTCTCAAGGCCGCGCGCGTGTTGGTCGACGATCGATCCGACGCGGTGGGCCGCGCTATGCAGCGGGCCCGGGAGCTCGCCGCGCGCTCGACCGTGCGCGATCCGAGCGCGATCCATCTGCTCTTCGCCCTCTGCCAGGATCGCGCGACGGCCGCCTTTCGAACGATCACCCAATGCGGGTCGGACGTGGCGAAGCTGCGGACGGCCGCGATGCAGGTGGCGATGGGAATCGTCGGGCCGCGCCGGATCCCCGGCGCCGCGCAGCTCTCGCTGTCCCCGGGTGTCGCGGCGCCTTCCCGGCCGATGCCCCCGAGGCGCCCTCTCGCGGCGGTCGACGCGCCCGCCGCCCTCAAACTTCCGACCCCGACCGTCTCGGCGCCGAAGGTCCGGCGGCAGCGTCAGACTGCGCCAGTAGCCGCGCCGACGGTCCGGACGGCGGGAGCGTCGCACTTCGAGCTCGATCCAAAGACGTTTCCGACGCTCGTGGCGATCGGCAGAAACCTCACGCTGGCCGCGGCGCGCGGCGAGCTCGATCCGGTGCTCGGGCGTGAAGCGGAGATCGATCGGACCCTCGACGTCCTCGCCAAGCGATACGCCAACTGTCCGTGCCTCGTCGGCCCCGCGGGGGTCGGCAAGACCAGCGTGGTGCGCGGTTTGGCGCAGCGCATCGCGGACGGTGAGGACGCCGCCTCGTCGGGCGATCGTGTGGTCATCGAGGTCGACGCCGCGGGCTTGCTGTCGGGCACCGGCGTGAGGGGCGCGCTCGCCGAACGCGTGGCCCAGGTGAAGGCGGAGGTGGCTCGCTCCAAGGGGCGAGTCGTCCTCTTCTTCGACGAGCTTCACGCGATCCTCGCCGCCGACGAGGAGGCCGCGTCCGAGATCAAGGCGGCGCTCTCCCGCGGCGAGCTCGCGTGCATCGGCGCGACCGGCGCGGACGACTACAAGCGGATCGTCGCGGCGGACGCGACCCTCGTCCGCCTGCTCACCCCCATCGAGGTCGTCGAGCTCGGTCCAGACGAGGCGGTCCTGGCGCTCGAGCGCGTCGCCCCGGCGTTCGAGCGGCACCACGGCGTCCGGTTCGCCTCGGAGGCCATCGCCGCCGCCGTGGCGTGGACGGCGAGGTTCGTTCCCGAGCGCGCCCTGCCCGACAAGGCCGTGAGCGTCCTCGACCTGGCCGGCGCGCGGACGCGGCGCCGACGGGAAGCCGAGGTGGGTCGCGAGCAGGTAGCCGAGGTGCTCAGCGAGACGACCGGCGTCCCCGTCGAGCGTCTGCTCGAGACCGACGCGGCCCGAATGCTCCATCTCGAGGAGATCATGGGCCGGAGGGTCGTCGGCCATGCATCGGCCATCGAGCGGATCGCGCGCCTGATCCGGCGCAATGCGAGCGGGTTTCGCTCGCAGCGACCCATCGGAACGCTACTTTTGCTGGGGCCCACGGGGGTCGGCAAGACCGAGACAGCGAAAGCCATCGCCGAGTGTCTCTTCCACTCGCCGCACGCCATCACGCGCCTCGACTTCTCGGAGTACGCCGAGGCGCACGCGATCGCGCGCTTGGTCGGGGCCCCGCCCGGATACGTCGGGCACGAGGGGGGCGGTCAGCTCACCGAGGCCGTCCGAAAACGCCCCTACCAGGTACTCCTGCTCGACGAGATCGAAAAGGCTCATCGGGACGTCCTCGAGGCGTTCCTCCAGGTCTTCGACGAGGGACGAATGACGGACGGCCGCGGGCGTACGGTCGATTTCACCAACGCCGTGATCGTCATGACTTCGAACCTCGGCGCGGACGTGGCGATGCCGTCGCCGAGGGCGCGCATCGGCTTCGGGACGCGGGCCGAACGCGACACGCGGGCCTACGAAGAAGCCCTCTGCGCCGCGGCCCGGCACTCGCTCCCACCCGAGCTCTACAACCGGATCGACGAGGTCATCGCCTACGCCCCGCTCGGGCGCGCCGACGTGGCGGAGGTCGCGCGGCGCATGCTCTCGGCGCTCGGGGAGGACCTCCTTCAGGCGCGGGGTGTCCGCCTGGACGTGGGCGAGGCCGCCATCGCCGCGCTGCTCGACGGCGGCGGCTTCGATCCGGATCTCGGCGCGCGGCCCATGCGGCGCGCCATCGCACGTCTGATCGAGGCGCCCATCGCGGAGATGCTCCTCAAGGGGGAACTGTCACCGGGCGACGTGGCCCTGCTCGATGCGGAGGGGGGGACGGTCGCCGTGGACGTGCTTCGAGCGCGCCGTGCCGGCGCGACCGCGTGAGCCGCCGGGGCGTCGTGTCCCTTCCGGCGCTCAGTAGTGCGGTGGCGGGTCGTTTCCGGCCGCCGGCTCGGCGTCCGCGGTGCGTTCGCGAAGGCTCCTCGCCTCCAGCATGAGTGCATCGATCGTTCGTTGCTGGACGGTCACCGCGTCCGACAGCTCGTGGGCGAAACGCTCGAGCTTCATGAAGCGAAGCTCGAGCTCCAGCACGCGCGCCTCCATCTCCGCGGTACTCATGGATGGCAATGTAGCGCGCGACGCCACCCGTTGACGGTCGGACCGCACTCGCTCACAGTCGCGGGCATGGGCGGAGGCGAGACGACGCTGACGGGACCGGACCTGACACAAGGCGTACCGATCGCATCGGTCCCCGAGGGGGGGAGCTTGTTGGGGCACGCGCGAGGAGAACCAGTGATCCTCGTCCGCCGAGGTGCCGAGGGGGTCGCGGTCGGAGCCACGTGCTCGCACTACGGCGGGCCGCTCGCTGACGGGCTGGTGGTCGGCGAGGAGGTGCGCTGTCCGTGGCATCACGCCTGCTTCTCGCTCCGGACGGGCGAGGCCGTTCGCGCGCCGGCGCTCAATCCGATCGCTTGCTTCGACGTCGAGACTCGCGACGGCAAGCTGTTCGTTCTCGGCAAGAAGGACCCGGGCACCCGGCGGCCCGTGAGCATGGGTCCCTCGTCGGTGCTCATCGTCGGCGCCGGCGCCGCAGGCAATGCGTGCGCCGAAGCCCTGCGGGCGGAGGGGTACGCGGGGCCCATCGCCATGATCGGCGCCGAGGAGAGCGGTCCGGTCGATCGACCCAACCTGTCGAAGGACTTCCTCGCCGGCACGGCGCCGCCCGAATGGATGCCGTTGCGCGGGGCCGACTTCTACCGCGACAACCAGATCGAGCTCCTCCGGGGCAAGCGGGTCGTCGCGATCGACGCTCATCGCAAGTCCGTGACGCTCGACGGAGGCGAAGGTCGCTCGTATGGGGCGCTCGTCCTCGCCACGGGCGCCGAACCGGTCAAGCTCCAGGTTCCCGGCGCGGAGGCGCCGCACGTCTTCGCGCTCCGCACCCTGGCCGACGCGCACGGAATCATCGCGCGCGCCGCGGCGTCCAAACGCGCGGTCGTCATTGGCGCGGGGTTCATCGGACTCGAGGTCGCCGCCAGCCTGCGTGCGCGGGGTCTCGAGGTGCACGTCGTGGCGCCCGAGGCGACTCCGCTCGCACGCGTGCTCGGGGACGCGATGGGTGCGTTCGTGATGAGGCTCCACGAGGGGCGCGGGGTCATCTTTCACCTCGGTACGACCGTCATGGCCATCGAAGCCGGCGGCGTCCTGCTGGCCGGAGGTACGCGTCTCAACGCGGACCTCGTGGTGGTGGGGGTCGGCGTGCGTCCGGAGGTCACGCTCGCCAAGCAGGCCGGTCTCGCGGTCGAGTCCGGGGTGCTCGTCGACGAGGCGTTGCGCACGAGCGCTTCCGACATCTGGGCGGCCGGCGACGTGGCGCGCTGGCCCGACTGGCGTACCGGGCAGAAGATCCGCGTCGAGCACTGGGTCGTCGCGGAGCGAATGGGACAGATCGCCGCCCGCAGCGTCCTCGGCGCAAAGGCCGTCTGCGACATCGTCCCGTTTTTCTGGAGCGCCCACTACGACGTCACCGTCAACTACGTCGGTCACGCCGAGGGGTGGGATCGGATCGACGTCAGCGGTCGGATCGAGGCGAAGGACGTCGCTCTCGCCTTCCGCCGTGGCGGGCAGACGCTCGCCGTCGCGACGGTGGGCCGCGACGGTGCTGCCCTCGAAGCCGAAGCCGCCATGGAGCGCAACGACGAGGGCGCCCTCGCGCGTCTCGTGCCGGTAGGATCAGGACGGTAGGTTCTCGGGAGCCTCGAGCGCGCGCCGATAGCGCTCGCGGCGCGCCGCGTCCCGGAGGACGTCGTAGGCTTCCTCGAGAACGAAGACGATCGTGCGCACTTGCTCGGCGAGATCGGCCGCTTCGGGTGTGATGAGGCGCGACGGTTCGAACGCGCGTCGAAGCTCGAGGAACGCCCTGCGGATCTCGTATCCCGTCGCTTCGCGGGGGACTCCCAGGACGGCGAAGTAGTTTCCTTCCTGGACGAGCTCGAGCCGCGCGCGAATGCGCTCTCGAATGGCCTCTGCATCGAGCGCGGCGACGTCCGGGGCGCTTCCTTCGGCGGCCTCGCCGCCCGCGCCGCCGCCTCGCATGACGTCGAGCACCCCCAACTGGACCAGGGCGAGCAGTACGGTCGGCAGATCCCCCTCCGGAGACGACGCGAGCGCGTCGCGAAGCGAAGCGTCGGTCGCCGCCCGGATTAGCGCGAGGTCGGCCGCGCCCAGCGCGCACTCGCTCACGAGCTCCGCGGCCGCGCCCTGCATGATTCGAGAGCCCGGGCCTCCGAGTCGTTCGATGGCATCGAGAGGCGCGACCACCCTGCGCACGAGGTCGACGAAGACCTCTGCCCCCGTCGAGCCGCCGAAAACGCTCGGCTCGTCCCCGAGCCGGCCCGGGGCGGCGTCGACGGCGACCCGCGCTCCGGGAGTCTGCATCGCGCGCACGAGGATCCACTCGGCGTGCGCGCGGAGGGTCGTCCACATTTGGTCCTGGCGCAGATACCCTCGTGCGACGAGCGCCGCCGCGGCGTGGCGGCCCGAGAGGGGAAACTTCACCCCCAGCCGGCGCACCGTCTCGCGGGGGAGGTCTCCTCGCGTTCCGAGAAACGCGAGGAGCGACTCCTCTTCGGCCGCCGAGGCAGCGGTCACGATGTCTCCCTCGCGCATGACGATCCGGCGCTCCGCGTCGGGGGAAGTGAGCAGGAGCGTCCCGGTCATCCTCGCCGCGATGCAACGGGCCACGAGTCCCATCGCCTCTCCGCGCCCCACCACCGCCGGCAGCGGCTCGGTCTGCGCCGTCGTCGCGGGCGGGGCGGCCTCGCTCCGGACGTGTCGCTCGGAGCCTCCGTCGCTCGACGTTCCTGGCCCCGTGGGGCCGCCGTGCGTTCCCGCAGGAGTCTGGGAGGCGCCGGTCAGCCAG
>DATGJA010000678.1:0-9992 GCA_035295445.1 Polyangiaceae bacterium
TGCGGCACCGGGGCGACCTCTCCAACCCGCGCGCCGCGGCGCGACAGGGTCTCGCGAAAATGCGCTTCGTTCGGGACCTCGGGTGCGCGCAGGCCGTTCTGCCCCCGCAGGACCGGCCCAGCCTCTCGTGCTTGCGCCGCCTCGGGTTCTCGGGGAGCGACGAGCAGGTTCTCGCCGCCGCGGCGGCGGGAGACGGCTTCTATCTGCGTCTCTGTTCAAGCGCGTCGGCGATGTGGACCGCGAACGCGGCGACCGTTGCGCCGTCCTGCGATGCCTCCGACGGAAGGGTGCACCTGACGCCCGCCAACCTCCAGCACATGTTCCACCGGTCGATCGAGGCGCCCACGACCGAGCGCATCCTTCGCGCCGTCTTCGCCGACGAAGCCCGCTTCGCGGTCCACGCGCCGCTTCCCGGAGGGGGTCACCTCGCCGACGAGGGCGCCGCGAATCACCTCCGACTCGCGACGTCACGAGGTGCCGCGCACGTGTTCGCGTGGGGGCGTCAGGCGTGGCCCGCCGAGGATCGCCAGGGGCCTCTGCCGGCTCGGCCGCGCCTTCATCCGGCACGCCAGACGCGCGAGTCCGGTCAGGTGATCGCGCGCTTGCACCGCCTCGACCGAGCGCGCACGTTCTTCCCGCAGCAGCACCCGACGGGGATCGACGCGGGCGCGTTTCATACGGACGTCCTAGCGGTCGGCGGCGGCGCGTTCCTCATGTTCCACGAGTTCGCGTTCCTCGAGCACGCGGCACTCGTCGCCGAGCTGCGCGGCGTCCTCGGCGACGAGCTCGTCGTAGTGCGGGCGACGCAACGCGAGCTCCCCGCCGCGCGCGCCGTCGCTGCGTACCCGTTCAACTCGCAGGTGCTCTCGCGACCGGACGGGTCGACGGCCATTGTGGCGCCCGAAGACGCGCGCGAGGACGCGAGCGCGAGGGCGTTCCTCGAGCGCGCAGTCGCCGCTTGCCCTCCGCGCAGCGCGATCCACTACGTCGACGTCCGCCAGTCGATGCGAAACGGCGGCGGCCCGGCGTGCCTGCGCCTTCGCGTGCCCCTGACGGGCGACGAATCCGCCGCCCTGGGCGCGCGCGTCGTGCTCGACGACGCCCTCCACGACACCCTGGCGGCGTGGGTCGACAGGCACTATCGCGACCGGCTGGTCGGCGACGACCTGGCCGACCCGCTGCTCGTCCGCGAGGGGATGAGTGCGCTCGACGAGCTGACGCGGATCATGCGCCTCGGCTCGGTCTACGACTTTCAACGCTAGCGGCGACCCCTGCCCCCCCGTCGCGCCTGTTTTTCTCGCCGCGCCGTGCTAGACGGGCAGGATTCCATGCTCTTTTCCCGTGCTCTCGTCCCTACGATGAAGGAGGCGCCTGCCGACGCGACCAACGCCAGCCACATCTTGCTCTCGCGCGCTGGCTACATCCGTCGCGTGGGCGCCGGCGTCTACGACTTCTTGCCCCTCGGCCTCCGGGTCCTTCGACGAGTGGAGTCCATCGTGCGCGAGGAGATGGACCGCGCCGGCGCCCTCGAGATCTTGATGCCCGCGTTGCTCCCCGCCGAGTACTTCAAGGAGACGGGGCGATGGGACCTCTACGGGGACGTGCTCTTTCGACTGCGCGACCGCAAGGGCGCGGATTACCACCTCGGGCCGACCCACGAGGAGATCGTAACGGACATCGCGCGCCGCGAGATTCGCAGCTGGCGAGACTTGCCGAGGAACCTCTATCAGGTGCAGGTCAAGTTTCGTGACGAGCCGCGCCCGCGCGGGGGATTGCTCCGCGGCCGTGAGTTCTTGATGAAGGACGCGTACTCGTTCGACGCCGACGAGGCGGGTGCGCGCGCGAGCTACGAGCGGATGCGGCAAGCCTACGTGCGGATCTTCGACCGCATGGGCCTCGATTACCGGATGGTGCAGGCCGACTCCGGCGCTATTGGGGGGTCGACGAGCGCGGAATTCCAGGTGCTCGTAGGCTCGGGGGAGGACGCCGTCGTCGCGTGCGAGAACTGCGACTACGCGGCGAACGTCGAGGCGGCCGAGCCGGCGCCGCCGCCCGCCCCCGGGGTCGCGCCGCCCGGCAAGCCCGAGAAGGTCGCCACGCCGACGCAGCGCTCGATCGAGGAGGTAAGCGCCTTCCTTCGCGTCCCGAAGGAGCAAACGATCAAGTCGCTCGTTTACACCACGGGCGACGGGCCCTACGCGGGCAAAGCGGTGATGTGCATCGTGCGCGGGGACCACGAGGTCAACGAGATCGCCCTCGCCCGCGTCCTCGGAGCGCGCGAAGTGTTCTTGGCGAGCGAGGCCGTCGTCGAGCAAGAGACGCGGGCGGCGGTGGGCTTCGCCGGGCCCGTCGGGTTCGACCCGAAGCGGACGTTCGTGGATCACGACGCGGCGGCCGTGCGGGGAGCGGTCGCGGGCGCCAACGAAGTCGGCTTCCACCTGACCGGGGTGTACTACCTGCGCGACTATTCGGGTGAGACTTACGGCCTGCGCATGGTCGGCGAGGGAGACCCGTGCCCCCGCTGCGGCGGACGGCTGCGGAGCTACCGCGGCATCGAGGCCGGGCACATCTTCATCTTGGGGACCCGGTACTCGGCGGCGATGGGCGCCGTCTATAGCGACGAGAAGCAGCAGCAGCGCCCCCTCGTCATGGGCTGCTACGGGATCGGGGTGTCGCGGCTCGTCGCGACGACCGTGGAACAACACCACGACGACGACGGGATCCGGTGGCCGTCGAGCATCGCTCCGTATCAGGTCCACGTCGTGACTCTCGGCAAGGACGACGCGGTCTTGTCGGCTGCTCGCGCCCTGCACGACGACCTCGAGCGGGGCGGGATCGACGTTCTCTGGGATGATCGCGACGAGCGACCCGGGGTGAAATTCAAGGACGCCGATCTGATCGGGATCCCGCTTCGCGTCACCATCGGCGCCAAGGGCCTTGCCGCCGGACGCATCGAGTTCAAGCCGCGGACCGAGGCCGATGCGAAGAAGGCCGACCTAGTCCCCCTCGGCGATGCGGCGCGGGTGATCATCGACCGAGTGCGCGCCGCGGTCCGGGCGTGAGGGCCATGGCCCGCGTCGAGCGCCTTCCCCCGCCGCCCGCCGTTCCCGTCCGCGCGCCACCGGTCGCGGTGGCGGGCGAGGCGCAGGCTCGCATCGCCGGCCTGGCGGGGGGGCCGTCGCTCGACGCGCGTGTCTGCGCCCCGAGCGGCGCAGTGCGCGCGGTCGTCATCTGCCACCCGCACCCGTTGTACGGGGGGAGCATGCACAGCCCGGTGCCCCTGTCGATCGCCCGATGCCTCTCGGACCGCTCCGGCGGGGGTTCGGGGCGTCTCGCATGGGCGCGGTTCGACTTTCGCGGCGTCGGCGCCAGCGAGGGCGCGCACGACCACGGCCGCGGCGAGGTGCACGACGTGATGGCCTTGATCGAAGAGGTCGCCCGGCGGGCGCCCGGGGCGAAGGTCACCGTATGCGGCCACTCGTTCGGCTCGTGGGTAGGGTTCCGCGCGGCCGGACACGACGCCCGCGTCGACCGCGTGCTCTTGCTCGCGCCGAGCCAGCGCTTCTTCGGATACGTCGACGCCCCGGGCCTGGAGGCGCCCCTGGGCGCCCTGCGCTCGACCTTCGCCGGCGCCAAGACCATCTTCGTCGGCGACCAGGACGAGTTCTGCGACGTCGATGAGGCGCGCGCGCTCGCTGACGAGCTGGGGGCGGATCTGCGAATCTTCGAGGGCTTCGACCACCACTTTCTCAAGGGCCGGCGCGCGGTCGCCGAGGCGGCGCTTCCCGTCATCGCCCCAGAGGCTTTTGTTCCATGACCGACCACAAGACCATCACGTCGACCGACGCGGTTCATACCGGCGACGAGAGACCGAAGGCCTACGACGCCCTGCCGATGCCCATCGTCCAGACGGCCACGTATGCCTTTGCCGACACCGCCGAGATCGTCGCCTACACGCAGGGGACGCACGAGGACGCCGAGCGCGGCGAGTACGGGCGCTACGGCAACCCGACGGTGCGCGCCGTCGAGAAGCGCCTCGCAGCGCTCGAAGGGACCGAGGACGCCGTCTTGATGTCGAGTGGGATGGCAGCCGTGACGACGAGCGTCCTCGCCCTCGTCAAAGGCGGCCAACACGTCGTGCTCTTCCAGGATTGCTACCGGCGGACGCTCGAATTCGTCACGGACGTCCTCGCCCGCTACGGCGTGATGCACACTTTGCTTCCAGCGGGCGACGTCGGCGCCCTGCCCGGGGCGTTGCGGCAGGAGACGCGCCTCGTCATCAGCGAGTCGCCCACCAATCCTTATCTTGCCTGCATAGACCTCGCGAAGCTGACGGCGGCATGCAAATCGCGCCGCACGGTCAAGTCGATGATCGACGCGACGTTCGCCACACCGGTCAACTGCCGCCCGGCGACCTTCGGCGTCGACCTCATCGTGCACAGCGCGACCAAATACTTGGCGGGTCACAACGACGTACTCGCGGGGGTCGCCTGCGGGCCCGCGGGCCTCGTGTCGATGATTCGGGACTTGCGGGGGGTCCTCGGCGCGGTCTGTGACCCCCACGCGGCGTTCCTCTTGGCGCGCAGCCTGAAGACGCTGGTCGTCCGGGTGGAGAAGCAGAACGCCACTGCGCAGGCGCTGGCCGAGCGACTCGAGACGCACCCGCGGATCGAGCGGGTCTTTTACCCCGGCTTGCCGTCGCATGCGACCCACGCGGTGGCGCGCGCGCAGATGCGCGGGTTCGGCGGCGTCGTGAGCTTCATCGTCAAGGGCGGTTTCGACGGGGCGAGCCGGGTCGTCGACGCCATGAAGATGGCGCGCATCGGTCCGAGCTTCGGCGGAGTGGAGACCCTCGTTGAGCAGCCGGCCGTCATGAGCTACTACGAGATGACGAGCGAGCAACGCGCGGCCGTCGGCATCGCGGACGGTCTCGTACGGCTCTCGGTGGGCATCGAGGACGCCGCGGATCTCGTCGCCGACCTCGAGCAAGCGCTCGCGGCGGGTGAGCGCTGAGGCCGACCCGTCGACCGCTCGTCACGCCCTCAGCGGCGCTCGAGCATCGCGAGGATCGCGGCTGCGTTCGCCGTCGCCTCGCCGACCGCCGTGGGCGCCTCGTCCTTCACCTCGTGCTCGGCGAGCAACCCATCCGGCACGTCGAGCACGAAGCGGCTCGGAGTACGCGGCACCGCCTTGCCGCGCAGCACCCTCGCCTTCGCGCGCGACAGCACGAGCCGCTCGCGCGCGCGCGTGACACCCACGTAAAAGAGGCGACGCTCCTCCTCCAGATCGTCGGCGCCGCTGCGGTCGGCGACGTCCGTCGCACGCACGTCGAGCGTGCGGGCGTGGGGGAGATAGCCCTCCTCGCACCCGATGAGGAACACCGTGTCGAACTCGAGCCCCTTGCTCCCGTGCAGCGTCGAGAGCGTCACCGCCTTCGACGGGTCCTCCCCCTCGACGTCGACGTCCATCGTGAGGACGTGGAGGAAAGCCGAGAGGCCGTCCGCGCCTTTGCCCTCGCGCGCCTCGCGCCGCGCCAGCGTGCCGATCACCCCCTCCACGTTCGCCCACCTTTTCGCCGCGGCGTCGACCGTGGGGCCCGTGGAGTCGATCTCCGCGCGCAGGCTGATCGCTTGCACGATCGCGCTCGCGATCTCGCTCGGGGGTCGCTTGCCGGCCGATAGCCCCTGGCGTGCCTCGGCCATCACCTTTTCGAGCTTACGGCAGCCGTCGCGTGCGGCCGCCGGGACGTCGTCCAGTGCGTCCACCCGCTCGACGGCTTGCCAGAGCGACCATCCACGGGCGACGGCGTGCGCGGCGAGCCGCTCAAGGGTCACCTCGCCGATCCCCCGAGCCGGGTAGTTGATGACTCGCCGCAGGCTGATCTCGTCCGCGGGGTTGATGGCAAGCTTCAAGTAGGAGAGGACGTCCTTGACCTCCTTGCGGTCGAAGAACTGCGCTCCGCCGACGACCCGATGCACGATGCCTTGCTCGCGCAGGGCCTCTTCGACGAGGCGCGACTGGCCGTTCGAGCGGTACAGCACGGCGAGGTCGCCTGGCTGCTGGCCTTCGTCTCGAAGCATGCGGCGGATCTCGCGACCGACCCAAGCCGCCTCGATTTCCGGAGTCGGCGCGACGGCGAGGCGAACGGGCTCGCCGCCTTCGCGTTCAGTGAACAGTTCCTTGCGCCACTTCGCGTCCGTACGCTTGGAGATGACCGCGTTCGCGACGGCGAGGATCGGCGCCCGCGACCGGTAGTTGTGCTCGAGCTTGACGACATGCGCGCCCGGAAAGTGTGCCTCGAAGTCGAGGATGTTGCGCACGTCCGCCCCGCGCCAGCCGTAGATGGCCTGGTCGTCGTCACCGACGGCGCACACGTTCCTGCGTCCTCCCGTCAACAGGCGGAGCATCTCGAGCTGCGCCCGGTTGGTGTCCTGATATTCGTCGACGAGGACGTGCAAGAAGCGCGTCTGCCAGCGCTGCAGCACGTCGGGCCGGTCTTGCCAGAGGCGCACGCATGCGCATACGAGGTCGTCGAAATCGAACGCCTTGAATCGACGAAGCGCGGCCTGATACCGCGGATAGATGGCTGCCGAGATCTCGTCGTACGAGTCGCCGTCCCGGGCCGTTGGGAGGGTCTCGGTCGCGGCGAACGCATTCTTTGCGTTCGAGATCCGAGCGAGGACCGCCGGCGCGTCATAGGCTCGGTCGGCGCCCGCCTCCCGCAAGAGGTGCTTGACGAGGGAGATCTGGTCCCCCTGGTCGAAAATCGTGAAGCGCCCGCCGATGGCCTCGCGCTCGCGCTGGAGCACGTCGAGCCCGAACGCGTGAAAGGTGCACAAGGTGACCGCGCCCGCTTCGTCCGGAGGCGACGCGCGCCCCCGGCCCCCCCTGGGTCCGCCGGCGCCTTTCTTCGCGGAGAGGAGCGCGCCCACGCGCTCGCGCATCTCGCCCGCCGCCTTGTTCGTGAACGTGAGCGCAGCGATCGCGCGGGGGGGAACGCCGCCCGCCACGAGGCGCGCGATCCGATGGGTGATGACGCGCGTCTTGCCGGACCCGGCGCCAGCCAGGACGAGCAGTGGCCCGCCCCCGTGGTCCACGGCTTCGCGCTGCGCGCGGTTGAGGCGATCGTTTCCGGAGGAGGGTCGGCGCATGCGCTGTGGAGCGGCGCACCAGTAGTCCAGCCGTCGGTCTGAAGCCAGCACCGCGCCGACGACCGATACTCCAGCCACCAATAGTTGGCCGCGCCGAAGTCCCCTGCGTAACGTTCGTGGCGCACATGCACCTACGACGTGTGGTCGCCGCGGCGGTCGCGCTTTTCGCGCTGCTGTCGACGTCGCGCGCCCGCGCCTGGCAGGAGGCGCATCAGGTGGGCGACGACGTCGAGGTTCGCGTCGAGTCCGACGGGACCGCCTCGGTCCGGCACCTCCTCAAGTGGGGCGTGGCCCACGGACCGCTTCGATGGATCGACCTGATCGGGGTCGATCCGAGCGTGGACCTTGCGCCGGAGGTCGCCATCGAGGGTGACCGAGGCCGCACCTGGTCGGCGCATACGGTCCGCCTCGCGCCGGGACCCCTGGGCGAGGGGATCGTTCGCATCGCGGTCGACGATCCCCGCGCGTTGATGCGCGGCACCTTCACGTTCGAGGTGCGGTGGCGCGTCGATCTCGTCGCAGGCGGCGTGCTGGTCAAGGACGGCGGGACTTGGCGTCTCTCCTTCGGGTCGCCGCCGGCCGCCGATGGCTTCGAGGGCGCCAAGACGACCTTCGACTTCCCCGCCGCACCGGATGCTCCGCGACCGATCCGGCCCGACACGGGGCTCGTGGACGACGGGGTAGTAGCGTCCGTCCGTCGAGAGGGAGATCGCGACCAGCTCGAGCTCGTCCGACCTCACGTCGGACGCAGCGAGTCCGTGCGATGGACCGTACGCGTCGACGCCCACGCCCTCTCGCGAGTCCCGGGGCCCGCGTCGCCCGCCGTCGCCGAGATCCGCACGGCCCCCGAGCCCGACCGCGTTCGCGGGGTCTCGCTCTTGGCCCTCTTGGCGGCGCTGGGCGGTGCGTTAGGCACGCTCGTCTGGCGCAAGGCGCGCTCGTTCGACGCCGCGTGTGGCGCCTATGGCGGCGTCGCGCGCGGTCTGTTGCCGGGCCCGGTTGCGCTGCGGGCGGCGGTGGCTGGGGCGGCGCTCGCCGGAGCCGTCGGCCTGCAGACGGCGGACGAGGCGCTCGGTGCCGCGGTCCTCGTCGCGCTCGCGGTCCTCGCGGCGGCGATTCGCGCCCCCCGCTTGGGCCGTCCGGCTCGCGGTCCGGGTCGCTGGCTCATGTTGCGCCCCGACGACGCGTTCCTCCCGAGGGACGCGGCGACCGAGGTTCGGGGCCCTCCGGGATGGGCTGTCCCGGTCGCTCTGGCGCTTGTCTCGCTCGCGGCGGTCGTCGCCCGCCGGTTCTCGGCGGAGGGGCCCTGGCTCGTCTTGCTCGACTCCGCGCCGCTCGTGGCGCTCGCCGCGACGGGTCGACGGAGCCAGCTGCCGCCCCACGGAGCCCGCGACGCCGTGCCCTGGCTTCTCCCCTCGTTCCGACGATTGCGGGCGATCGACGCGCTTCGTGCCGTGCCGTGGGCGCGTGTGGCGGCGGAGGGCGCCGCGTTCGACGAGCTTCGCCTGCTCGTGCTGCCCCGTGTGGCGATTCCCGGCCTGCTCGGCATCGAGGTGGCGCTCGCCTGGGGCACGACGCCGGTGGGGTGGGCGCCGACGCCCGAGATCCTTGTGCGCTTCCTCGAGGGCAGCGCCGCGGCGGCGCTCGTGTCGACGCTCATGTCGACCGTCCTGTCGAAGGTCGCCCCGAGCGCCCGCCCCTCGCCCGGCCGCCGGCCCGACGAACGTGTGGTCCGGTTGTCTCCCTCCGCTTCGAGCCCCTCGAGCGTCGTCGCGCTGGTGCGGGCGCTGGCCCACGAGCTCACCGATCGACGCGCCGCCTCCCCCGCCGAGGCGACGCGAACCGCCCTCGAGAGGCGGTCCCTGCGCCCCTTGCCCGCGCCGCCGCGACCCTTCGGGGCCGGCGCGCCGACGTGCTAGAACCTTGCCCTCGCGCATGGAGTCGAACGCCCCCCGCGCCCATCCCGAGCAGGCGATCGGCGTCTATGCCGAGCCCCTGGTTTCCGACGCGCGCGTTGCTGTGTTCGGCGACGCGTCGAGCGGACTCGCCGGGTTGCTCGTCGAGCTCGGGGCTCGGTCGGTCACTGTCTTCGACCCCGACGAGACGCGGTCGGGCGCCGAAGAGCGGCGCGCTCCGCCCGGCGTCAGCGTCGCCCCGTATCCGTGCGACCTGCGCGACCTGCACGGCGTCGATCTCGCCATCCTCCCCGATCTGGGCCTGTTCGATGAGCCGGAGGAGGTCGTCCGGGTCGCGCGCCGCATCCTGGGTGCCGAGGGCGTCGCGCTGATCGGCGCGGCCGATCGAGAGGCGGCGGGCGAGACGTCGTCGCGGTCCTTCGACTACTACGAGCTGTTCGATCTCATCGCGAGCGAGTTCCAGGCGGTGCGGATGGTCGCGCGGCTGCCGTTCCGGGGCGTCGCCCTGGTGGAGCTCGGCGAGCAAGACGAGTCCCCCGCGGTGAGCGTCGATACCCAGCTTGCCGAGGGGACGCGCCGCCCGGAGGCGTTTGTGGCTCTCGCGGGCCAGCAAGACGTGCGGCTCGAGCCCTACGCCATCATCGAGCTCCCCCCCGCCTCGCCGGCGACCGTCGGCGCGGAGCGAGAGCTCTTGCGGGCCGCGCTCGCCGAGGCGCAGCTGCGCGCCGAGGTCCTGGAGCGAAAGTTCGAGGACCTACAGACACGGTTCTTGGCCGCCGAGCGCGCGGCACAGGAGGCGTCGGAGCTCGAAGTAGCGTTTTCAGACCGCGGAAGACAGCTCGCCGAGCTCTCGGCCGACGTAGAGGAGATGCGCGCGGCCGCCGAGGCGGGACGCATCGCCGCGGCGGAGGTGGAGGAGCTGGCC
>DATGJA010000679.1:0-3982 GCA_035295445.1 Polyangiaceae bacterium
GTGCTGGGGGCGAGCAACTACACGTACGCGGAGGCGACGCGCACGCAGCAGACGGCGGATTTCGTCGGCTCGACGGTGCGCGCGCTCGAGTACTTCGGGGCGACGCCGCTGATCCTTGTGCCCGACCAATTGCGCAGCGCCGTGACAGGACCGGACCGGTACGACCCGGAGATCAACGCGACGTACGCGGAGATGGCGCGCCACTACGGCGTCGCGATCGTGCCTGCGCGACCGCGCAAGCCAAGAGACAAGGCCAAGGTGGAGGCGGGCGTGCTGCTCGCGCAGCGTTGGATCCTCGCGTGCCTGCGCAACCGCCGATTCTTCAGCCTCGAGGAGCTCAACGACGCAATCGCCGAGCTGCTCGAGCGGCTCAACACGCGGCCCTTCCAGCGGCTCGACGGCTGCCGCCGCTCGGCGTTTGAGAGCATCGATCGGCCGGCGATGAAGGCACTGCCGGCGTCGCGCTACGAGGTGGCGGACTGGAAGAACGCCCGCGTGAACATCGACTACCACGTGATGTACGACGACCGGCCGTACAGCGTGCCGCACGCCATGGTGGGCGCGCGAGTGCAGGTGCGCGCCACCGCGTCGACGGTGGAGATCGTGCACAAGGGCCGGCGGGTGGTCGCGCACCGGCGGTGCTGGGGCCCGAAGGGAACGGCGACGACGCTCGAGGAGCACCGACCGAAGTCGCACCGCGACTACGGGGCGTGGCCTCCGTCGCGGGTCGTGTCGTGGGCCGAGACGATCGGACCGTCGGCGGCGGCGCTGGTGACGCACATCCTTCGGACCTACCCGCACCCGGAGGACGGCTACCGCAAGTGCATGGCCCTCATCCGGACGAGCAAGAAGTACGGCCCGGTACGCGTCGACGCCGCGTGCCGCCGGGCGATCGCGATTGGATCGCCGAACAGAAAGAGCGTCGAGATGATCCTCAAGCGGGGACTGGAGAACGCCCCTGTCCCCACGACGAGCGACGAGCCCCCAGCCCTCGCTGCATCACGAGAACGTCCGAGGCAGTGCCTTCTTCGATCAGAAAGAGAGAACCCATGATGGACGAACAGACGATCCAGAAACTATGTGACCTCAAGCTCCACGCGATGGCCGATGCTGTACGCGAGCTGCTCACGACGGCGCCCGGCAGCGGGATGTCCTTCGAGGAGAAGCTCGGGCTGGTGGTCGAGCGCGAATGGACGGATCGCGAGAACCGGCGGCTCGCACGTCGGCTGAAGGACGCCAAGCTCGGCACCGACGCCTGCCTCGAAGACGTGTGGTGCGAGCCCGCCCGGGGGCTCGACAAGGACGTCGTGCGCACCCTGGCGACGTGCCAGTGGGTCCGCGCCAAGCAGAACGTCATCGCGATCGGCGCGACCGGCGTTGGAAAGTCTTTCCTCGGCGCCGCGCTCGCGCAGGCGGCGTGCCGCAGCGGTTACCGAGCCCTGTGCACGCGGGTGCCCCGTCTGGTGAACGAGCTCGCGATCGCGCGGGCCGACGGCTCCTACGCCGTGCTGCTCGCCAAGCTCGCCCGGACCGAGGTCCTCGTCCTCGACGACTTCCTCATTGCGCCGCTCAAGGACACCGAACGTCGCGACCTGCTGGAGATCCTCGAGGACCGCTATGATCGATCGTCGACGGTGATCACGACGCAAGTGCCCACGAAAAGTGGCACGAGATGCTCGCCGACCCCACCATCGCCGACGCGATCTGCGACCGGCTCGTGCACAACGCTCACGTGCTCGCGCTCAAGGGGACGTCGATCCGAAAGAAGAAGGGACTCGGTACCGAACGACCTGAAGCCAAGACCTGATCATCCGCTCGTCGCTTCGCTCCGACGGGAGACCCCGTCGCTGCGCTCCGATCCTGCCCAAGTGCGCCGGACTGAGCGCCCAGGTGCCGGCGGAACGAGTGCCCAAGTTGGCCGGAATACGCAGAAAGAGCGTGCCGGCGATGTGCGTCGCTTCGGGCGGCATCGAGTACGGCGCCCCCTCGAACATCACCTCGGCGGTAGGCCCAACGAAGATGGGTACGCGCAGCGCGAGCTTCTCCGGAAAGACCTTAATGGGGCGGAGCCGCGCGAGCTCCTCCTGGCGGCGCGTTTCCGGAATCACCCCCGTCGCTCGCGACGGCGTCTTGGTGTTGGCCTCAACGTGCCAGGCCGCAAGCTGGGCCTGCAAGTCGGTCTCGTCCTGGAATTTGCGGTGCTTGAAGAACGAGCTTTTCACCCAGCCCACCAGGCGCTCGACGGCACCTTTCTGGTTGCCGCTGCGCGGCGCGCACATCTCCACGCCGACGCCGAGGTCCACGATCGCCTGCGCGAAGGTGGCGTTGAACTGCTCGACGTCGCGCCCCTTGCCGCCTTTCTGGACGATGGTCTTGGGGCGGTCGAACACTGCCATCAGCGGCAGCCCGCCGAAGGCGACGAAGTCGCGCGCCAGGCAGCGCACGAGGGTCTCGACGCGCTCGTCGCGCACGAGGGTGACGGCGACGAAGCGCGAGTATTTGAGCCGGGACGCGAAGAAGTGGACTCGCTTCTTGCGTCCGTCGACGAACGTCACGTCGACGTGGCCGAAGTCGTGCTGCGAAAACTCGCCCGGCAGGCCCTCGAACCGGACTACCGGCGTCGCACGCGGCGGGCGCATGGCAGCGACGAGTGAGTAGAACGCGCTCTTGTGCCCCGTGTAGCCGGCCTCCTTCGCGCGACGCAGCAGCTCCTGCGTCGGCAGGTCCGGCTCCTCGGTGAGCCACACCGCCACCTTGGGCCCGAACGGGGTTGCCTTGGACGGGCGGCCGATGCGGCGATCTCGCCTCGCGGCGGCGTCGTCGACTCGCAGCACCTCGTCCTCGCGTTTCACACGAGCCACCGTGTCGACCGACACGCCGACCCGCACGGCCGTGTCCTTATGCGAGTGCCCCGCGCGAAGCAGGACCTGAATCTCGTGGCGCTTGAGCAGGGGCAACATCTCCCCCGAATGCACCGGTCTGCGAGCCATTCCTGTCGATTCCATCATGCGCTGCCTCCCTTGCGGGAGACCGCAGATTTTCCGGAACGAAGGGCCGCAGAGTTTCCGGAACCATCAAGTTGCGCATCGTCTGCGACGAGCGTGACCGGCGAATCCGTGCAGCGGATGCGTTACTCTCGCCGCGCCGTCGTGTTCTCGCCGGGCCTCAAGCCCCCGCGGATGCGTTTCTCACCAGCACAGCCTCACACCAGGAGGCATTCGGTAAATGAGCACCCACTCAGATGAGGTGAACGCGGCGCCAGCTCTCGTTCCACGACCTGCGGCACACTGGCATCACCTGGCGCGCGGTCCGCGGTGACGACCACCTCAAGGTGCAGCGGGCGGCCGGGCACGACGACCTGCGAACGACCCAGCGCTACATCAACGAGGCCCACACCTTTGAGGGGGCGAGCTTCGGCGTGCCGTTCCCGGCCGTGCCCCTCGAGTGCCTGTCGATTTTCGGATCGAATACTGTGTCGCCGCACAGTATTCCGACCGGATCGCCCTTGTTTCCAGGGCCTTGGAGGCGTCCCCAGGGGGAGTCGAAACCGAAACCCGGGATTTGGCATAACCGAGCGACTTCGCGAACTTGGCCCCTATCACGCAGGAATCGCTCACGAATCCGGCTCCCGTTTCGTTCCCCCTCGTGCCGCCCCGTACCCGCTCGTGGTGCAGAGTCACGGCCACCTGACGGCCACGCGCGCACGACGGGACAGAGCCTTGGATTGTCCTATCGCCGAGCTAGGTTCGCATCATGGGTTTTTCGGGCGATCCTCGAGAGGCAGTCTGGGAGCGGGAATGGGCTCGAATCCAGGCCAATGAGCCCCCGCCTAACCATGAGAACCCTCCGAGGCGGCACCACTACGTCCCGGAGATGTACTTCCGCCGGTTCGCCTCCCGATCCACGGCCAAGGCCACGCCGCGCATTCGCCGCATCGAAGCGCGGCTCGGACCAAGCTCGGCCATTACGATCGGTGTGCACG
>DATGJA010000680.1:0-24088 GCA_035295445.1 Polyangiaceae bacterium
CGCGCGGGTGATCGGGGTCGAATCCCTTGGGGACGCGTTTGTACGCGTCGTGCGAGTCGGCCTTGAAGCCCTTCTTTGCGAGACCGGCGAGAATCTTTGTGAGCTCGCGCCCCTGCTTGTCGTCCGCGATCGCGGCGCGAAAACGCGCGAGGGACGCGGGCTCCATCATGTAGTGCCCCGCCGCGCCGAACCGCTCGGTGGCCCCGACGTGGAAGTACAGCGCCATCGGCAGGTCGGTGACCTTCGATCCGGTCCGTTTGGTCGGGACCAGCCCGCCGATGTGCGTTTTGTACGGCGACTTGTCTTTGGAGAAGCGAACGTCGCGGAAGATGCGGAAGACCCTAGGGTCGTCGAGGTCGCAGTGGGCGTACGCCCTGTCGATCGCGTCGCGTACCTGGGAAAGCAGCTCCTTCATCGGGCCGTTCCAGCCCGCTTCGAACTCGCCCTTGTGCGCCAAGAACCAGGCACGCTCGTTCTTCCTCGCGAGGGCCTTGAAGAACTTCGCGTCGTCGTCGACAAAGCCGGTGAACGCCATCGGGCGGCCAGTCTATACGCCGCTACTTCCCCTTGTCTTCGCCCTCGCGGAGCCAGCGGCCGAGCGTCTTGAGGTCGACGCCGAGCTTCTCGGCGGTGAGGACCTTCCTTCCGCCGAGCTCATCGAACGCCCACGCCACGTAGCGCCGCTGCATTTCGCGCATCGGCACCACCTCCTCGCCGAACGAGGGGGCGGCCCCGCGCCTGGCCCCCAGCGTCGCGGGCAGGTCCGCCGCGGTCACCACGGCCGATCGGCCGAGCACCACGAGGCGCTCGACCACGTGCTCGAGCTCGCGCACGTTGCCGGGCCAGGAGTGCTCGAGCAGTCGCTGCATGGCGTCCGGGCCGATTCGCTCGACGGGGGAGCGGGGCGTGCGCGCCTTCGCCTCGGCGAGGAAGTGGCCCACCAGCGCCGAGATGTCCTCCCTGCGGTGCCGGAGCGGCGGCAGATCGATGCTGACCACCTCGAGCCGGTAGAGCAGGTCTTCGCGGAATGCGCCGGCCGCGACGCGCTCGCGCAAGTCGCGGTGGGTGGCCGCCAGGATGCGCACGTCGACGGCCCTCTCGTCGTTGGAGCCCACAGCGCGGATGACCCCCCGCTCGAGGACGTCGAGGAGCTTCGACTGCAAAGCCGCGGGCATCTCGCCGATCTCGTCGAGGAACAACGACCCCCCCTGCGCGCTCTCGAAGAGACCCACACGGCGGCCGATGGCGCCCGTGAACGCCCCCTTGACGTGCCCGAACAGCTCGCTCTCGAGCAAGCTCTCTGGCAACGCGGCGCAGTTGACCGTCACGAGGGGCGCTCCTGCCCGCGATCCTTCGGCGTGGATGGCGCGCGCCACGAGTCCCTTGCCGGTCCCCGTTTCGCCTAGGATGAGCACGGGCGCCGACGCGTCGGCGACGCGAAGCACGAGGTCGCACACGTCCCTCATGGCCCCGCTGTGGCCGACGAGGTTTCCGAGCGCGAAACGCTCCTTGAGCGAGCGGCGCAGCGCCACCGTCTCGCGCCGCAGGTGCGACTCCTCGAGCGCGCGCTCGAGGAAGATGGCCAGCTCGTTCACTTTGAAAGGCTTGGTGACGTAGTGATATGCGCCGCGCCGGATCGATTCGATCGCGGTGTCGATGGCGCTGTAGGCGGTCATCACGACGACAGGGCACTCCGGCGCGACCTTTCGAGCGATCGACAGCAGCCCCATACCGTCGAGCTCCGGCATCCGAAGGTCGGTCACGAGCGCGTCGAACCGCTCCCCGCCGAGCCGCCTGGCCGCCTCCTGGCTCGAGGTCGCGGTGAACGCCGAGAACCCACGCTCGGTGAGGCCCTCGGCCACCGTCTCGGCCAGCGACGGGTCGTCGTCGACGACGAGGACGCGCGGCGTCATCGATCCAGGGCTATAGAACAGATCGAGCATGCCGTCCGGCCGAGCGTCGAGCGCGTCCCACCTTCCTCGCCTGATGACGCTGGTCACGGCGCTTGGCGCACCGGCCTGCGCCGACGGAACGCTTCCGCCCCGGCGCGCGGACGATCCTGCAAACCCGGCCGCCGCCGAAGCCCCCTCCAGCGTCCCGGCCGCTCTCCCCGCGGCCCCCAGCGCGTCGGCCGCGCCGCTCCACGTGCACCACCACGGGGCGCCATGATGCGGCGCGCGCTGGCGCTGGCCGCTCCCTGGCTGGTGGCCTGCGCGTCCACGTCCCCGACCGAGGCCGTTCGCGACACGGCGAAGCTCGTGGAGGACCGCACGGGACGGCGGATCTTCTGGAACGAGGGGGGCCAAGCGGACGCCCTCGTCGCCCGCCGGGTCCGGGAGCTCGTCGAGCGGGAGCTCTCCGTCGATTCGGCGGTGGCCGTCGCCCTCCTCAACAATCGCCACCTGCAGGCTGTGTACGAGGACCTGAGCGTCGCCCAAGCCGACCTTGTGCAGGCTGGTCTCTTGCGCAACCCCACCCTCTCCGGAAGCGTCGCAATTCCCGTCACCGGGTCGGGCGTACAGACCGGTTTTGGCGTGGGGATCATGCAGGAGTTCCTGGACCTCTTCTTCCTGTCGGCGCGCAGGAAGGTCGCCGGCGCGGAGCTCGAGGCGACCGAGCTCCGCGTGACCGACGAGGTGCTGCGCACGACGGCGGACGTTGAGGTCGCCTTCTACGCGCTGATCGCCGCGCAGCAGATCGTCGACATGCGCCGCACGGTGCTCGACGCGGGGGACGCCGCGGTGGGGCTCGCCGAGGCCCAGCACGCGGCGGGGAACATCGGCGACCTCGATCTGGCGAACGAGCGTGCCCTCTTCGAGCAAGTGCGGACGGACCTCAAGCGGAGCGAGATTGACTGCCTCGTCGCGCGCGAGGCGCTGACCCGCCTGCTCGGCGTCTGGGGGCCCTCCACGACGTTCCGCGTGCCGTCGAAGCTCCCGGATCTGCCGGCGTCCGAGGCGCCCGTCGAGCACCTCGAGACCATCGCCGTCGCGCGCAGGGCCGACCTCGCGTCCGCGCGCGCGCATACCCAGGCCCTCGCCCACGCGGCGGCTCTCGCAAAGAACGGACGCTTCCTCGGCGGTGCCGGCGCCGGCGCGGCGATCGAGAGGTCTCCCGAGCGGTACACGGCGGTCTCCCCCGGCGTCTCGCTCGAGATCCCCGTGTTCGACCAGCGGCAAGCGGCGATCGCCCGTCTCGAAGCGCTCGTCCGGCAGTCGTCGGAGCGCGAGGGTGCCCTGGCGGTGGACATCCGGTCCGAAGTCCGAGTCGCGCGCGGCCGCCTCTTGGCAGCTCGCGACCTCGTAGAGCGCTACGCCAAGGTCGTCGTCCCCCTGCGCGAGCAGGTCGTCAAGCTCTCGCAGGAGCAGTACGGCGCCATGCTCCTCGGCGCCTACCAGCTGCTCGCCGCAAAGCAGAATGAGGTGAACGCGTACCGCGAGTTCATCGAGTCGCTGCGAGAATACTGGATCGCGCGCGTCGACGTCGAACGAGCCATCGGCGCATCGATCCCCGGAGCCCTGCCGCCTCGGCCCACAGGAGCGACGCCGCCATGAAACGACCCTCGGCGAAACCCTTGCCCGACCATCGTCCGCCCCCGTCCGAACGCCACCCGCGCAGCCCGATCTCGCGCCGAGACGCGTTCCGCTCCGGGGCGGCCCTCATCGCCGGCGCAGCGACCGTCCTGCGCGCGTCGGACACGCGCGCCGACCCCGCCGGAGGTCCCCCGCCAGCCACCCCCACGAGCCTGGGACCGCACGTGCCGATCGTGACGCCGAACAACGTCACGGTGCCATGGACGATGAGCGGCGGCGTCAAAGAGTTTCGTCTCGTCGCGGAGCCCGTGCGGCGCGAGTTCGCGCTGGGTATGGTCGTCAACTGCTGGGGATACAGCGGATGCTCCCCCGGGCCGACCCTCGAGGCGGTGGAGGGCGACCATGTTCGAATCTTCGTTACAAACAAGCTGCCCGAGCCGACGTCCGTGCATTGGCACGGCGTGCTTTTGCCGAATGGGATGGACGGCGTCGCGGGCCTGACGCAGCCGAAGATCCTGCCGGGGGAGACCTACGTGTACGAGTTCGTACTGCGCCAACACGGCGTGCAGATGTACCACCCGCACTCCGACGAGATGGTCCAGATGGCGATGGGGATGATGGGCTTCTTCGTCATCCACCCGCGCATCCCTGAGGCACCGAGGGTGGATCGGCACTTTGCCATCATGCTCGGCGAGTGGTTCGTCCCCCCGGGCGCCGCCACGCCGAACCCGGCGGTCATGCTCGATTTCAACCTCTTCACGTTCAACGGACGCGCGTGGCCGGGGACCGATCCGCTCGTCGTCCGCACCGGGCAGCGCGTGCGCTTGTCGTTCGGCAACGTGACCATGGACAACCATCCGATTCACTTGCACGGCCACCGCTTCGTGCGCGTCGGGTCCGATGGCGGCGACGTCCCCCCCTCGGCGCGCGAGCCGGCCACCACCATCGACGTGCCGCCCGGCACGACGCAGACGGTCGAGTTCGTGGCGGACGCCCCCGGCGACTGGGCGCTTCACTGCCACAAGTCGCACCACACGATGAACGCGATGAGCCACGACCTGCCGAACATGCTCGGCACCCGGCCGGGGGCAAGCGAGGAGAAGGTCCGCGGCGTCCTGCCGGCCTACATGACGATGGGTCAAACGGGCATGGGAGACACGATGGACATGGGCCGCCCGCCGAACACCCTGCCGATGATGGCCGGCAACGGGCCGTTCGGCGAGATCGGCATGGGCGGCATGTTCACCGTCCTCAAGGTCCGCGACGGAATCGCGTCGTACGAGGACCCCGGCTTCTACAAGCACCCGGCGGGAACGCTTGCGAAGAAGGTGTAGAGGGGGTGTCCGGGTGTCCCTAGTCCGCTCTCTGGCTTCGCTCGAGCGTGCGGACTAGCCTTACTGGGCGATGCAATCGGCGGTCATCGTCGTCCAGACGAGGTTCGCGATCGCGGTCGCGCCCATCATGTTCGGGTGCACGTGGTCGGACTGGATCCAGTCCGTGGCGTGTCCGTTATAGATGGGGCGAGTGTCGATGTAGACGCAGTCGGTCCCCGGCGCGTTGCCGCGACAAGAGGCGTTCGACGTCGTCGGCGTGAAGGTGCTCCCGCAGCAGATCTGCTGGTAGAGCGGCGCGGCGTAGTCGTCCGTGTCGTTGACGTACGTCGACGGCGTGGGCAAGAGGCCGCCCCCCGCCGGATCAAGGTGCGGGTAGAAGTAATAGACGATGTGCTTGACGCCGTCGGTGGCCATCTGCTGCCAGAGCTTCTTCGTCGCAGCAACCGCGCCCGAGATGGCAGTGGCGCACGCCATCTGCGTCGGGCCCACCGTGAGACAGCTTTGCTGGTCGATCAAGACGTCGTTCCCGCCGCCGTCCATGATGACGATGTCGATCTGCGCCGGGTTCATGACGGCGACGTCGGTCTTCGCCATGTTGGTGTACTGATACGGGATGTTCAGCTGGCCCGAGCCGTTGTTCGTCGCGGCGCCAGCGAGGTAGTAATGCCGATACATGGCGTTGTTCGCGTCCATCATGATGTGCGGACCCACGTCGCCGAAGCTCGGATCCATGTAAGAGTCGCCGAGCATGACGACGCGATTGGCTTGCGTCGTCCCCTTCATGCACGACGAAGGCGGTGCCGCGTCCGTCACGGGAAGTACGGTCCCCGCGTCGCTGGTAGCGCCCGACCCCGAGCTCGAGCCGCCGGACCCTTGCGACCCGGTGGAAGACCCTCCCCCGCTTCCCCCCGAACCACCGGCGCTCGTGGACCCGCTCCCGGTCCCGCCGGTCGACCCCGCGCTGACGCCGTTGTCGCCGGGGCCGCCCTGCACGCCGGACGTATCGGCACCGGTTCCCGCGGTCGAGCCGCCGGAAGACGAGCCGCTTTGCGCTCCGCCGCCCGCGCCCTGGTCGCCGCCGACGTTCGACCCGGGGCCAGTGCTCTGGGGGTTCGACGAACACGAGGCGACCGACAAGATCGAGACGCAGCCGAGTAGACTAAGCAGCGAAGTGGACTTACGAATTGCGCGCACCGGTGAGCTCCTTAACCCGCGTCCGCCGTCGATGGACGCGCGCGTAATCTGTCCGGTGCGAGACGCGCGTAAGGGACAAATCGTCCTTCAAAACCGGCCAGAATTCCGAATCCGAACCAACGAGACGGAATCGACGACGGTCAGGAGCTCGTCGCGGCCAGCTCACCCAGCCGTTTGATCGCGTCCACCGTGCGCGGCCCCCAGCCACGGGCGAAATTGATCCGGACGAAGTGGCGATATTTCTCGCGGGCCGAGAAGAGCGTCCCCGGCGCGATGCTGATGCGGTCAACGAGCGCGCGGCGGTAGAGGGCGACCGCGTCGATGGTCTTGGGCAGCTCGAGCCACGCGACGAAACCGCCCGCGGGCCGCGTGACGCGCGTGTCGCGCGGGAAGTGGCGGCCGACGAGGTCGACGAGCCGATCGCGCGACTGCCTGTAGAACGCCCGCGCGGCGCGCAGGTGCCGGTCGTAGTCGCCGGTCGCCAGGTACTCCGAGACGGCCAGCTGAGGGAGTGTGGCGCTCGCCATGCTCGTCACGAGCTTCAGGTAGCTCACCTCCCGAAGCCAGCGCCCGGGGATGACCCAGCCGACACGGAGCCCGGGTGCGATCGATTTCGATACGGACGAGCACACGAGGACTTGGCCGCGCGTGTCCCAGGCCTTGAGCGAACGAGGCCGCGGCGACCCGTAGACGAGCTCCCCGAAGATATCGTCCTCGACGATCGGGACGTCGTGCCCTTCGAGCAATCGCACGAGGGCGGCCTTCTGCTCGTCGGGCATCACGTAGCCGAGCGGGTTGCTCCCATGGGGCGTAAGGACGCACCCTTTGACCGGAAACTCGGCGATGGCCATCTCGAGCGACTCGAGGCTCATTCCCGTCTCCGGGTGCGTCGGGATCTCGAGCGCGCGAAGTCCGAGCGAACGGATGGCCTGGAGCGTGCCGTAAAACGTGGGCGACTCCACGGCGATCGTGTCGCCGGGGTTGGCGATCGCTCGAAGACACAGCACCATGGCCTCTTGACAGCCGCTGGTGACGACGACGTCGCCCGCAGAGATGCCGTAGCCGGCGTCGATCGCCCGCCGCGCGATCTGCGCGCGCAGATTCTTGTCCCCCGGCGGGATCTCGTAGGCCAGGGCGCGCTCGCCGAGGCGTCTCGCCGCCGCACCGAGCCTCCCTCGCACCGCACGCGCAGCCGGCAGATCCAGGTTGGGCTGCGCGCTGCCGAAGGTCACCAGGGATCGATCGCTCGCGGCGTGGACGACCTCCATGGCGATCTCGCCGACCGAGACCGGCGTCGGTGCGATGCGCGGCCGCGACATCGCCGGCGCCTGCGGCTCGTCACCGCGGACCCGGACGAAGAACCCGGACTGCGGCCGGCTCTCGACGAGGCCGCGATCGATCAGGCGCCCGTACGCCTCGACGACGGTGGAGGTGCTGACCGCGAGCCGCCGGGTGAGCTCGCGCACCGAAGGCAGGCGGTCCCCGGGCGCGTACAGGCCCTGCCCGATGTCGCGCGCGAGCGCGTCGGCCACGCGCACGTACAGCGTCACGTCCTGCGGAGCCAGACTGTACGCCTCCTGTTTCGTCGCGTCTGCATCTGTATCGCCCTCAGTCTGAAGGGCATTTTGTCCGTCGGCAACGCGTAGGGTGTCCTAGTCCGTTCTCTCGTTTCGCTCGAGCGTGCGGACTTGCGGTCACTCGAGGAGCGAGAGGGACCCATGACGACCCCGGTGATCTGGATGAACGGAAGGATGACCCCCGCGGCCGACGCGCGGGTCTCCATCTTCGACCACGGCCTGCTCTACGGGGACGGCGTCTTCGAGGGGATCCGCTTCTACGGTCGGAGACCCTTTCGCCTCGACCCGCACCTCGAGCGCCTCGAGCGCTCGGCGGCCGTCATCGACCTGACGCTGCCTTACACGCGCACGGAGCTCGCCGAGGCGATGCGCGCCGTGATCACGGCCTTCGCCGACGACGACGGATACCTGCGCCTGGTGGTCACGCGGGGCGAGGGCGATCTGGGCCTCGACCCGCGCTCGTGCAGGCGGGCGACGGTCTTCGTCGCGGCGGCGCACGTTCGCGTCTTCGCCGACGCCGCGCAGGGGGTGCCCGTGGTCGTCGCGCGCACGCGCCAGGCGCCGCTCGACGCGCTCGACCCGCGGATCAAGAGCCTGAACTATCTCAATCGAATCATGGCGAAGCTGGAGGCCTCGCGGGCCGGCGCCGCCGAGGCGATCATGCTGAACCACGCCGGCCGGATCGCCGAGGGCACGGCGGACAATCTATTCGTGGTCCGCGCGGGAGCCCTCCTCACACCCCCTGCGACCGACGGCGCGCTCGAAGGCATTACCCGCGAGGTGATCTTGGAAGTCGCTGCCTCGCTCGGCATCGCGGCGCGCGAGCAGTCGCTCGGCGCCTACGACCTCGTCACGGCGGACGAGGCCTTCCTTTCCGGCACCGGCGCGGGCATCGTCGCCATCCGGAGCGTCGACGGGCGGCACCTCGCGGCGTGCCCGGGCCCGGTGTTTCGGCGCATCGACGAAGAGTTCGCGCGCCTCGTCCGCGGATAGCGGCCACCACGCCCGCGGCGCGCTCGATCGCGCCATAGAGGGCGCGCGCGAGCGGCTCGACGTTCTTGCGGGCGAGGATGCCGTGATGATCGCCCGCAATCGGAACGACCTCGACGCCGCCGAGGGCGTGACGATCCCACCCGTACGTCTGCCCGGCGTTTTCGGTAGGCGAACGGGATGCGCTCGGCGCGGAAGAGCGTCGTGCGTCCGGACCATGCCCTCCCCCCGAGTACCCTCCGAGCAAATGCGGATCACGGGATGGTGCGTATTGCGCCCAAGTAGGCCTCGGCCATTTCTGCGATCGAGCCGTGCGGCCGATGAACCCCGTCCCCCCCCCCACCGCCCGGAGCCCGAAAAACGGCTGCCGCGGGCTCATGCCCCGCGCAAGGTGGTGGAATTTGAGGACGTTCCCGCCAGCCCCGTGGACGCACAAGAACGGCGCTCGATCGTTCGCTCCCGTCTGCACGGTCACGAACGTGCGATCCGCGAGCACACCGCCGCTCATCTTCCACGATCTGGCACGAAATGCCCCCGCCGTCGTCGCGGACGCTCACGTCCTAACGTACGGAGAGCTCGACGCGAGCGCCAATCAAATCGCGCACGAGCTCCGGGCGCGCGGCGCGGGCCCCGAGGTCGTCATTGGCCTCTGCGCAAGACGGTCTCCAGAAATGATCCTCGGCGCATTGGCCATAATGAAGGCTGGAGCCGCATATCTTCCCATCGACGCTGCTTATCCCGCCGATCGTATTTCCTTCATCCTGAATGACGCGCGATGCCCACTGCGTCTGTTCTCCCCGAGCTCGCGCCCAGCATCGACCCGCGACAGCGCGGAGGACGTGACGATCGCGGTGAGCGTCCCTCGGCGCCGGATCCTCCCTCTGCGGAACGCTCCGGAGAGCGGCTCGCCTACGTTTACACTTCGGGCTCGACGGGGCGCCCCAAGGGGCGTGGAGATCGCCCACGGGACGTCGTGCGTCTGGGGGGGCCTCGCGCGCCGGCCCGCTCGGAGCCGGGGCCCACGACAAGTAGAGACCCCGAGGGACTGCTCGCGAAGCCGGTCGTCCACGCGATCGCCGAACGGGTGAAGGGGCTCCTCCGACGGGTCCGCGACGGACGGTAGAGACCTCGAAGTCCGCAGGCTCGAGCGAGCGAGAGATCGGACTGGCGACACCACCTAGTTCGACGCCCGGGCACGAGCGTGCCTCTTTGGCCGGGGTCGCAGCACGATGCGAACCGGCCGTGACGGCCGCATCGTCGCCATGGCCAACGGGCGAACCTGGCCGCAGGGCAGCACCTCGAGATCGAACCGATTCAGCAGCTGGGCCAGAAGGACCGAGGACTCTACGAGCGAGAACATGTTCCCAATGCAGGTGCGGGGACCGGCCGAGAACGGGATGAACGAATACGAGTGGCGTTCCTTGCTGCGCTCGGGCGAGAAGCGGTCGGGGTCGAACTTCTCGGGTTCGGGCCAGAACGCGGGATGTCTGTGCGTGCCCCAGAAGAAGAGGAAGACGACCTCTCCTCGCCTCAGGCGGTACCCGTCGACTACGTCGTCCTGGACGACGTTGCGCGGGATCAGGGGCGCGGCTGGCCGGAGGCGGAGCGTCTCCTCGACGACTTGCCGCAGGTAGGGCAGCTTCGCAATGTCCTCGAACGTGGGGTCGCGCCCGCGCAGCACGTCGTCGACTTCGGCGCGCATGCGGGCCAGCACGTTCGGGCGCCCGTCGAGGAACGTGAGGAGCCACGTCAGCGTCAAGGCCGTCGTCTCGTGGCCGGCCAGGAACAGGGTCAGGACCTCGTCTCTTACCTCGCGGTCGGTGAGCGGCTTGCCCGTGTCGCCGTCCCTGGCCAAAAGGAGCATCGACAACAGCGAACCGTCGTCGTTTCCCGCCTGGCGCGCGTGGCCGATCAGTGCGTGCATGAGCGCGTCGAGCTCGCGGAGTGTTCGGCGAAACTTCATGTTCTTCGGCGTAGGGATCCAGGGCGGAAGTACGACGCCGTTGCCTCGCTCGCTCATGACCTCGAGCGCCGCGCCCAGGACCTCGTACGAAATGTCCGACCCGCGCAGCAAGTCGTTGCCGAGAAGGGCCGCGAGGACCACGTCGAGCGTCAGCTTCACCGTCTCGCGGTGCGCGTCCACCTCGATGGGACGACCGCCAGCGCGGTCGACGAGGGCATCGAAGAAGCGCGCGCCGCTGCGGGTCATGATCGCCGTGAGCTTCGCCAGCGACTGCCGGTGGAACGCCGGCTGCGCGAGCGCACGCCGGGCCTTCCATGCGTCGCCCTCGAGCGTAACGAGCCCTTGCCCGAGGACGCTGCGCACCGAGTCGTAGATCGGACCCTTGACGTACCGCTCGCGTCTCACCGAGAGCACGTGCTTGAGGGCCTCGGGGTGCGCCAGGGCCACGGCGTTCGTCCCGAGCAGCTTAAAGCGGAAGGTGTCGCCGTGCCTCCGCCACAGGAGATCGAAGTAGTTGGCCATGTCGCCGGCCGCTCGCATGTCGGGCAGATTGCCCAACAGCGGCCATGAAGATGGACCGGGAGGGACGCGCCCCGTCGGGGACACGGCTGCGGTGGGTTCCATGCGCCCATGACCGCTACCACGCAGAATCGGGAATCGCAGTGATCCAACTTGGCCAAGAGTGCGCCGAACGTGCCAGGAGGTCCCCGCGCATCATCACCACCAACCCTTGGCTCCCTCGCGCCAGGCGCACACGACCTCGACCGTCTTGGCGACACGGCGCGCCCGCGTCTCCTCGCGCGCCGCCTTGTCGACCCATGCCAGGATATGGTTCTGCCGGCCCACGGGCATCTTGACGAATTCGCCGCTCACCCCGGCCTCGGCGAGCGCCAGGGCAAGGTCTTCAGGGATGGGCTCGGCGGCAGGCGCGTGGTCCACCCGCAGGACGATGCGGAGGGAGGCGCCGACCTCGGCGCCCATGGCCTTTCGCGCCGTCGTGTTGAGCGCAAGGCGGTGTCGACCCCCCCCGAGCGGGACGAGACTCGCGCGCACCTCGATCGAGCCCGCGCGCCCCCGGACCGTCGCTACGACGGGAACGTTCCCGCGCCGTCCGATGTCGCGGGTCACGCGCTCCGGGATACGCACGAAGTAGCGTCCGCGCAGGTGCTCGAGACGGGCGACGAACCGGTACTCCTTCCCCGCGGGCGCCATCGGTCACGGAGCCTACACGAGCGACTACCCCCTCGGGAGATCCCTGCCGGCTCGAATCGCAAACTCGCGCAGGGCGCTCGCGACCGAGGCGAGCACCCGATTCGCCTCGGCCCTCGGGACGGCGTCGAGAGGTCGATCGAGCGCATTGACGGCCTGCAGGTCACCCAGGCGGATCTCGTGCGGTCCGTCGTTTGGATCCGGAAAGCGGTACGTAGTCCCGTTTAGATCGCATGTCTCGAGGACCATCGGGAACACTCGAAGCATTCCGAGTCGCCTTCGCTCGAGCAGGACCGGAAGCTCGTGCTCGTACACGTACGCCGAGGCAAGAAAGCGGGCATCGACGAGCAGAACGGCGAAATCGGCCTGCTCCAGCGACTGCCGGATCGCCTCGTCCCAGCGGTCCCCCTTGTGAATGTCCTGGTCTGACCAAGCCGCAATAAGCCCCTCGCGCACGAGAGGCGCAACGTGAACGAGCAGCTCCGCGAGCCAGGCGCTCGCACCGCGTGGGTGGTCCTCGACGCGTGCGTGCGCGTAGCTCACGAAGCCGCGGAGAGGCCGGCGATGACGCGGCGCGTGCGAAGAACTGGTTGCGGCAGGCGCGGTCGCTCGGCCCTCCCGCTCCGAAGCGCTCGTCGGCGCCCGGCTCGTGGCCTCGCGTGGCAAACGGGCCAAGAGCGCGAGCGTCGCCTTCGCGATCTGCGCCTGACGCGCGGCCAGGCTCCCCTCCGGCACCACTCCCTGAGCCGTCTCGCGCTCGAGGAGCGCCCGGCGAGATTGAAGCAACGTCGCGTCGTCGAGCACGTCTTGGTCCCTCGTCGCCTCGGCCCCAATGGCATCCAAAGCCTCCTTGAGGCGACCCTCGGCGATCAACGTGCGGATTCTTTCGGCATCCATCGTGACTCGGACCTAAGGACGGGGGAGGAACTTGAGTCGCTCGAGGTTGGCGTAAACGAAAGGGAACATGATGAGATAGAAGATGACGCTCGCGGGAACCAGCCGGTAGATAGTGCTATCGGTAATATATCCCGATTTACTAAGGAATGCCAATACAAACAAAAAGGGAATGAATGGCGTCGCGATTCCGAGCACCAAGGCCGCGCCCCGCTCTCGCCACGAGCTCGAACGCCGGGCCCACTGCACGCACGCACTGAGCAGCCACAGTGCATAGTGCACGAGCGCCACCCGACCAAACAAGACGTCGGACCGTGTCGAAAAAGCAGAAAGTACGATGGCCCAAGTTGTCGAGTAAATAATGAGTACCGCCAGGCCGATTGCCCCGAACGCGACGGGCACCTCGCGGAGCGTCATGAGGAGCACGAGGACAATGCCGAGTAAAATCAGGCTGACCAATGCTGGTTCCGTAGGGTGCTGAAAAAGAAGCAACGCCTTTCGAGCATTCCGAGTCGCAGCCTCAAACGTTGCGTGCTCGTCAGGTGGCAAGAACCGACCTGAGATCATCGTTGTGGTTTCGCCGCATCTATCAAGTGTTCTTTCGCGATCATTTCGTGCGATAATGTAGGCCTTCATATTTTCTAGATAAGTCTCTTGATCACGTATGGTTGCGTAGGGACGAAATTTGACTGTCGCGATGCTGTCCCAGTTCTGCTCCACGTCGCCGTAGAATTCGCTTTGCGTGAGGCCACTATAAGCGCGATCAAGGTCATAGTACGTTACTGCTTCGGGTGTTGACACCCATTGTCGACACTCGGCGTCTGGAAACACCGAGGGTATGCGGAGGGTGAGAACGAAGGCATATAGCCACGGGAGCAGGAAGATGCCTGCCAGGCAGGCGATGCACCCGGCAAGCCCACCGAGTTTTTGCAGGAGAGACTGTGGTCCGATGGTCGGGTAGTCGCGAACAACGTAGAAGGCCCACGTCAGGCCCGCCACGCTGGCGACCAAGAACCCGTACTTCATTCGCTCGTCAACGTCAGGGACGGCGTAAGGAGACAACGGATTGATGAGGGCCGCAACGAGCGCGCCAACGTTGGCCAAGATCAGGATGGGAACCAGATAGTGAACGCGCAGGAGCCAGAGGCTGGGAAAGCGCACTGCGAGCCAATGGTCCGCTCGAGGCGCCTGGAGGCGGATCCAATCAACCATCGGGGTCTCTCTCGTCGAAGAGCCGTCGCGTCGACCGACTGAGGTCGTGAAAGTAGTCGACGACAGCCCCGGAGCTGCATAGGGCCCCGAGAATGGACCCCGCTTCGACCTCGCGGGGGCATCGCACGAGATGGCGCCGCCCGTACTCCTCGACGCGGCATTCGTTCAGCGTCTCAAGCGCCACCGTGAGCCGCTCGCGTGAGAGGTTGCACCCGAGCTCGTACAGGTTGGAGCCGTCCTTGCTTCGGTACTCGTTCGGCGGACCCTGGTAAGCCGCGACCCCTCCTCGGAGGAAAAGGATTTCGTCGGCGATGAGCTCGATCTCATAGAGATGTTGCGAGCTGACGATCATAGGCAACGGGTTGCGCTTGCTGCGCGCAAGGTCCAAGAGGTCTTGGAGAAACACGCGCTGCGCGATGATGTCGAGCGGCGCCAGCGGCTCGTCGAGCACGAGGAGCTTCGGTTGCCGAACGAGAGCGCGAGCCAGCTCGAACCGCATCTTGTAGCCGCCCGAGATTTCACTCCATCGGGCGTCGCGGTACCGGTTCAGGCCGAGGCGATGGAGCCAAAAGTCAACCTCGCGCTCGTTTTGCTTCCCGTAAAGCCCTCGGCTGGCCGCCGTGAGGTGCAGCGTCGTCGAGAGCCGTCCGTACCAGGCGCCCGGGGCCTGTTGCACGTACCCGATTTGGGACCGAAGCTGCGCCCAGTCGGGGCGGTCGCGCGCCGCCTCGAGCTCCGGATACGCGATCTTGCCGTGAGAATGTTTGAGGTCGCCGGCCACGATTCGGAGGAGCGTCGTCTTGCCGCTTCCGTTGGCGCCGGCCAAGGCCAAGATTCGGCCCCTGCGAAGAGTCAACGATACGTCTTTCAGCGCGAAGCGCTGGCTCCCCCGCCGGTATTGCTTGCCGACTCGCCGGCCACGAAAGACCGCGCCCTCCAGCGGCTCGTCCCCGTCTTCCTGCTGCGCATCGAAAGCAGCACGCGCCGCCTCGAGCGGCGTCACGCTGCAGGAGTGCCCCTGCCGGAATGGCTCGATGTCCGGCGGGCGGTCGCGCACGATCGACAGCTGCGGCGGGGCGGGCGCGGACGGAGGCGGCGCGGAAGCGCGCGCGTGATCGCGGTCGGCGTCCTCGATGCGGCGCAAGAGCAGGATCATGGAGCGCGTGATCGCGTTGCGCTCCACGGTAATGTCCTTCTCCAGCGTCTCGTGCTCCCGAATCGCGACGGCCAGCCTGGACGCGAGCAGGAGGGCCTCGTCTTCGGCGGCGGCGTCTTCGCTGTCGCGCGCCAGGGCGAGAAGCTGCCTTTTCGCGCTTGCGAGGTCGCCCTCGTCGATGGCGGTCCGGACACGATCAGGCGTCGACCCCCCGTAGGGTACCTCTCCGGTCGACACGGCGCTCAGCTGGGACATTCCCCCCTCACGTGGAGCCCTCCTGACCGAGTGTTCGACAAGTGGTCATACGCCGGCCTGTGTGTCAAGGCCTTGCCCGGCCCGGACCCGGCGCGAAGCTACGATGGGGCCTACGATGAATACCCGGCCGGCCTGGATCGTCCCTCGCATGCGATCAGGTCCGGGACGGCCATCCTTGGGAGGTCCTTATGCGTCGTCGAGCCGTTTGCGCGTCCGCCTTGGCCTTGTCCGTGTCGGCCCCGCTCCTCGCGGCTTGCGGCGGATCGTCGAAGACGGGCGCGGCGCCGGACGCCGGGTCGTCTGGAGGGGTGGACGGCGGCGGACCCGCGGGCGAAGGCGGGACCACGGAATTCTCCGACGACGGCGGCGGACCCTCGTCGGGTGATTCGGGCGCGCCCGAGGGGGGCGGCGGCGGATCGGCGCCTATGCGCGTCATCGCGAGCAAGGTCGACCTTCTCTTCATGATCGACAACTCGGCATCGATGGGCGACAAGCAAGCGATCGTCGCCGCGTCGGTCCCGGAACTCATCAACCGGCTTGTCAACCCGAACTGCATCGACGGATCCGGCCGCGCCCTGGGGCTGTCGCAGAACGGGCAGTGCGCCACGGGGCAACTCGAGTTCGAGCCCGTCCACGACATGCACGTCGGCATCGTGACCTCGTCGCTCGGCGGGCGGGGCGGCGATCAGTGCGCCCCCGACGCCAAGAACTCCGCGAACATGGCGCTGCTCGCCCACAACGACGATCGAGGGGAGCTGATCAACCGGGCCGGACCTAACGAGACGCCGGTAGCCGACGCCGCCCCCGACAACTTCCTCGCGTGGTTCCCCAGCGTCCCCGCAAACCAGGGAGCCACTCCCCCGAGCGGCATGGCCGTCGCCACAGCGGCGGCGCTCGTGAGCGACTTCACCGGGATGATCCAGGGCGCCCACGAGCACGGCTGCGGCTTCGAGGCGCAGAACGAGGCCTGGTACCGCTTCTTGATCCAGCCGGATCCTTTCGATGCGATCGTGGTCAACGGCTCGTCCGCATCGCTTCAGGGAATCGACGAGACAATCCTCGCGCAGCGCGCGGACTTCCTACGGCCGGACTCGCTCGTCGCCGTCATCGTCGTGACCGACGAGAACGAAGAGGTCGCGGACCCGATGGTCATCGGAGGTCAGGGCTGGGTCTTCGAGAACGCATCGTTCCCGGGGTCGCCCAACCTCGCCGCGCCGGAGGGGTCCATCGAGTGTTCCCAGCAGGACCCGAACAACCTCGCGACCACCGGCCCGAACGATCCGAACTGCACCACGTGCGCGTTCCTCCGCAACGACCCCAACTTCGCGACTCGCTGCCCGAAGGACGGCACGTCCGGGACCCAGGGCTACCTCGACCCGTCGGACGACGCCCTGAACGTGCGCTTCTTCCACCAGAAGGCCCGCTTCGGCGTATCCGTGAGCTACCCGCTGTCGCGCTACGTACGCGGGCTGACGACCGTGACGGTGCCGGACTCGACGCACGAGCACGACGTGAAGGACAACTACATCGGGGACGAAGACGCCCAGGCCAACTGCGTGAGCCCGCTCTTCGCGGCCGCTCTGCCCACGCACTCGACCGACGAGCTATGTGCCTTGAAGCGCGGCCCGCGATCGTCCGAGCTCGTCTACTATGCGGCGATCGCCGGCGTCCCTCATCAGCTCCTCCAGGTCGACCCCACCGATCCGAACAGCCCCCAGAAGCCGACGCTGACCGACGCCGACTGGCTCAAGATCACGGGCAAGGACCCCGAGCATTACGATTTCACGGGCGCCGACTTTCACATGATCGAGTCGACGCAGCCGCGAACCTCGGGCAACCTTCCGCCGGGCGTCATCAATGCGTCGGCGTGCCCGCCCACCGCGGGCGACTCGTGCGACCCGATCAACGGGCGCGAGTGGAGCACGGGCAAGGCCGACTTGCAGTTCGCGTGCATCTTCGATCTGCAGCAGCCGAAGGACTGCAGCCAGCCGCAGTACACGGGCGCGTGCGACTGCGCCGCGTTCGGTCCCGACCAGAGCACGCCGCTCTGCAAGGGCGGCCTCGGCGCGGACGGCGGGCCGGCGTACACGCAGACGCAGATCCGCGGCAAGGCCTACCCGTCGCTGCGCGAGATGGTCATCGCCCACCAGATGGGCGGGCAGGGCATCGTCTCGAGCCTCTGTCCCATTCACACGACGCCCGCCAACGCCGACAACCCGGCCGACCCGCTGTACGGCTACCGCCCCGCCTGGGACGCGATCGTCGACCACTTCGCCGGGTCGTTCCGCAAGCCGTGAGTTATCGCGTGATCCAGGATCCATCGCGCACGTGAGGCCGAAGCGGCCGCGGGCTACGCTTGCGGGGAAAGGAACGCGCCCATGAGCCTCCACGTCGGAATGCTCCTCTACCCCGGGCTCACGCAGCTCGACCTCACCGGCCCCTTCGAGGTCTTCGCCCGCATTCCCGGCGCGAAGGTTCACCTCGCGTGGAAGGACACTCGCCCCGTGGTCGCTGATTCCGGGCTCGCGCTCCTGCCGACGACCACGCTCGCCGATGCGCCTCCGCTCGACGTGCTCTTCGTCCCGGGAGGGGGCGGCCAGGTGGCCTTCCTCGCCGACGACGTGGTGCTGGGCTTCCTCCGAGAACAGGGCTCGCGTGCGCGCTACGTCACGTCGGTCTGCACGGGCGCGCTCTTGCTCGGCGCGGCGGGCCTGCTGCGCGGGTACCGGGCGGCGACGCACTGGGCGTACATGGATCTCCTGCCGAAGGTCGGGGCCATCCCGGTCGGCGACCGCGTCGTCGTCGACCGCAACCGCATCACAGCGGGGGGCGTGACCGCGGGAATCGACTTCGGCCTGCGCGTGATGGCGGAGCTCGCGGGCGAGGTGACGGCGAAGCGCGCCGAGCTCATGATGGAGTACGACCCGGCGCCGCCGTTTCGATCGGGCCACCCCCGCATCGCCGACGCAGCGCTCGTCGAGGCCGCGAAGCGCGCGCTCGCCGAGAGCGTCGCGAAACGGACCGCGCTGCTGCAGGGGTGAATGCGGCTGTCACTTGCCGTACCCCGCGGCGACGATGTTCGCCTGAACGGCGTCGTCGCTCGCGCTCGGCGCGTCGCCGGCGGTCATCACCCCCTCGAAGAAGTTTCCCTGGGCGCCGTTGCTGTTGTCGCCCCCGATGCCCAAAATGATGGCGCCCTGCTTCTTCATCGGGTTGTAACCGCCACTCGGACGCGAGCCATCGTACAGCGTCGTCAGCGTGCCCTGCTGGGCGTCGCCACCCTTCAGGCCGAAGCCCCCCGACCGTCCCTTGACCATCGCCGTCACATACGTGTGCGTGAGGGGCGTGTTGCTCGGGTTGGCGGCAAAGCTCTGCCCGCCGAAGAGGCCGTTCTCGAGATCCGCCATGACCCATGGACCGTTGGCGGCCCCCCTGCCCCACGAGGTGCTGTTGCCGAAGTAGACGGCTTCCATCGTGCCGGCGCCGTCGTCGTTGTTGTTCGTCTCGGCGTTCCCGTAGTCGAAGCAGCACCCCCCGTTGTAGTAGCTGCCGCTCGTGACCATGTACTCGGTCTCCGGCGCGTCGCCGGTCGCGACGCCCGACGTGGCGTCGTCCCGGTAGCCGGTGCCGGCCGGGATGTGCACGCCGTAGACCGTGTGGCCGGAGACCGTCAGCTTGAGCGCGGTCGCCACGGCCTCGTTGTCGGAGGTGTTCTTGGCCCCGCCGGCGGGCGCCCTCTTCAAATGGTTCCCCTTCGGGGACTGGTCGTAAAGGATCGAGATGGTGCACGTCGTGCCCGAACAGAACGAGTCTTGCGCCGCCGAGTCAGCGAAGCCGCCGGGGCTCATGACCTTGATGTCCTTGGTCGTCTTGTCCGAGGCGCGCGTGACCTGGTAGAGGCTCCCGCTGAAGCTCCCGTAGAGCGCGCGCACCGTGCTGTGCGCCGCGACGCAGGGCGCCCCGGCGGCCCCGTAGATATCGCACGGGCCGGTGACGGACCCCGAGTCGCCCGCACCGCTCGACCCGGAGTCGGTCGCCCCCGAGCCCCCCGCGTCAACGCCGGTGGACCCGGAGGTGCTCCCGGAGCTCGTGCCGGAGGCCGCGCCGCTCGCGGTCGAACCGCTGGAGCCGGCGCCGGAGCTCGAGCCGCTCGACCCCGCGTTCGCGCCCGCGCCTGCGCCCGTCCCGGCGCCCGCGCTCGTGCCTGCGCCCGCACCCGTCCCCCCGCCCGACACCCCGGAGCTCGATGCGCCGCTCGTGCCGGAGACCGCTCCGGACATGGACGACGAGTTCGAGCTGTCGTCCGAGCCGCAAGCGGAAAAGCAGGCGACCGCGAGAGACAGAGCCCAGGCAGGCGCGCGAATCGACTCTTCCGGGCGAGAGGTGTCCGATGTCGGCATGGTGTGGGCCATCGACCCAATGGAGTGACGGCCGGGGGACCTTCCGTCTCAAGAAAATGAGGCCGGGCGCGGGCACGTGCCGCGGCCCCGGGTGACGAAGGGCGCGGACGGCGGCCATAATCAGGGGATGCTCTCTGCCCGAACCCCAGCCTTCGCGGCGCTCGCGCTCGCCGGCCTCGGCGCGTGCGTGTCACCCTCGGTACCAAACCCCCCGCCGGGGGGCTCCACGAACCCCGCGTCGCCGGCGTCCACGGGCTCGTCCGGCTTCGGTCAAGGTGGGATCATCCCGTCCACCCCGGTCCCGGTCGACCCATTCGGCGACGACGCGGCGGTCGACGGTCCTCCGGGTGTCGTCACTGTCGACGACGCGACGGCCGACGTCGACCCGTCCGCGGTCGATGCGGTGACACTCCAGATGACGAGCTTCACCGTCCCCCCGGGGGTGGAGCTCTACAAGTGCCAGGACTTCGCGAATCCTTTCGGCGGGCAGGCCGTGGACATCAACCGGTACGACCTCGAGATGAACCCGGGCTCGCACCACATGCTCCTCTTTTACTCCCAAGGCGCGGTGAACGGCCCCGTCATCGACTGCCCCAGCGGTGGGCTGCAGGTCGGCCCGTACACGTTCGGCGCGCAGTCGCAGAAGGCGACGGAGGTGTATCCGGCCGGCATCGGCGCCGCCATCCCGGCCGGGACGGGGTTCACGCTCAACGCGCACTACATCAACACCGGGTCGACGCCGATCGAGGCGGCCGTGAAGGTCACGATGTACGTGGCGCAGCCCGGGACTGTGATGCAGCACGTGGGCGTCCTCCAGTTTATTCAAATCGGGCTGAGCGTCCCGCCGAACGGACAGCCGTCGACGTCCACCGCGAGCTGCAGCATTTCGCAGGACATGAACCTCCTCTCGGCCAGCTCGCACATGCACCGGCGGGCCACGCACTTCGTCGCTACGACGGGCGCCACCATGCTCTACGAGACGGACACGTGGTCGGACCCGGTGGCGCGCACGTTCTCACCGCCGCTGGCGCTCGCCGCCAACTCGAGCATCCAGTGGTCGTGCACCTACGTGAACGACACGGCCAGCGCGCTCACCTTCGGAGAATCGGCGGCGACCAACGTCATGTGCAACTTCGGAGCGACGTTCTTCCCATTGACCGATCTAAGCAATCCGGTCATTCGGTGTTTGCAGTAGAGCCGCGAGCGAGTGAACGACGGGGCCCGGACCGCTTCGCTCGCTACTTCCCGGATCGCAGCCGCGCGTCCTCGGGCCGTGGCTTCGCCAGCCCTGTTGAAGTCGCGACCGAAGGGCGCGCACTGACAGCCCCTCTGCAATAACCCGCTTTGCCATCGATTCACGAATCTTGGCCGAGGTTATCTCGGCCAGATGCTCGATGTGCGACCAGCTCAGCGGCATGCCGACACGATCTCGTAGCCTCACGAGGCCGTCCAATTCGTCCGGCCGTATCACTGTCGCCACGCGGGCATATCTCCGGAGCAAGCTCCGATGAACGCCCAGGGCGTTTGCAACGTCGTTCTGGAGCTCCGTTCGGTCGTCTTCGACAAGCGCCAACGCGCGTCCGAGATCGTATCGAGCTCGCATATCCTCCTCGGCGGCGTCCGCCAGCCGGCGCGCAATCGCCGTCGCGAGCGCGTTCGCGGTTCGAGCGCGCACCGCGTCCCTCTTCCCTTCTGCCGTTTCCCCTACCTTCATCGACCGCTCCTCCGTGCGCCTGGGTCCGAACGCGCCTTCAGCACGACTCAGGCCATCGGCCCCGGCAACGAAAGGCGGCCGCCCCGCGAAGGGGCACGCCGTCGCCAAAGGCGGTCGGTGCACCGGAAGAAGCTCGTCGAACGCGCTCAACTCGAGATCCCGAGACTAGCGAAGCCATCCTTTCGCCTTGCAACGAACTGTGGGGCACGTGGGGTTGCACCCCGTGTTGCACTGTTACACGCGTTGCCCGCGTCGGTTTGTCCGGGGTTGCCCGCGCAGGCGGATCCGTCGCGGATTCCAATAGGCCCTCTCCGTTCCGTGCGCCTCCGCCTCATGTCCCGACGGACGGTCTATCAACGAGGGCCCACGAGGCCAGTGGTCCTTGCGCGTCAATACCGTCGACACTACCGTTCTCGTTCGTTCGAGCGGACGTTCGGACAGGAGGGTTCGATCTATGCGACTCGCGTACGCGTCCCTATTCACCGCTTCCGCCGTAGTGGCCGGATTCCTTTCTTTCCCCAACGAGGCCAACGCGGGATGGCGAGTATTTCATCCGTCCAGCTGTCGCGTCGCCTGCGAATACACCGGATGCAACGGACAGACGCAGTACAGTCCGTCGTATTTCAGCAACGATGGCAATGGCCAGCCGGGAGCCGCACCGGCTGGTCAAGTTACGAACGAAAACGCGGGCGCACTCATCATGCTGTGCCCCGTCGTGACCGATAATTTGGTCAATTTATATTACGGCAATTATCATCCGGTGGCGTACGTATCCGGGTACGCCAACGGCTCCGCCAGCCACAACGTGTGGCTCCGCGCGTGCAGAACGTATGCGGCGGGGGGCGGCGGCGTATGCGGTACGCCCGTCACCCCGGCGAACAACAACGCGGTGTATACGGCACAAATAACCGACACTTCGTCGTGGCAGGGAAGCAACACGATTGACGGTCTCTACCTCGATGTCATCTTGAATGCGCAGTCCAACGGAAGCAACAGCCCAATCTTCAGCTACTGGGCGACCAACGGCCAGTGAGTCGTTCCCTATCAGCGCGTTCGGCGCGCCCTCGGTCCTTGTGGACCTCCGTGCTCTCCGTTGGAGCCGGAGCGGCGGCCGGCGGCGTGGTCGTCGCGATGCTCGTCGGTTTTCGGGGATCGCCCCTGAGAAGAGTGCAGCCGCCGGCGGAGAGTTCGGTGGCTCCACCGGCGACCGCAAGGACGTCGGTCGACCTTTCCCGCATCGAAGCCGAGCTGCAGAACTTGAGGGAGCAAGCCATCGCGGGCCAGGCGAGTAGCGCAGCGCCGGGCTCGCCTCCGCCCGCGCCGGATCCGGCGTCGATGGACCCGCAAGCCGCATGGGCCAGGACCACCGCGGAGTATCGGGCGGCGATCGATGCGCACGACAAGGAACCGCGTGACTCGCGCTGGGCGGCGACGGAGTCGCGCGTCATCGGAGATGACTTGGCGAGGGACGTCGGCGACAAGACACCATTTCACTTGGTATCGGTCGATTGCCGAACGACCACCTGCGTGGCCGACGTGCAGTTCGACAACTATCGAGCAGCTCGCGCCTGGTGGCCGCAGGTTTTGAATGGCCGACGCGTGCCCGGGTGTGGCGTCCAAGTGGTGCTCGACAAGACGCCGGACGACCCGGAGCAGGCGTATCACACCGGCGTTCTCTTCGATTGCGAAAATGGCCGCTCGGCCGAATGAAAGACGGTCAATGCGACCTCGACACGTGTTTTTGTATGGACCCTGTATAGGAGGCAATCAATGAACCGTATTACGTGGATCTCATTTGTATTTGGCGGCGTGGCGTCGTTCCTCTGCGTGGCAAGCACGCAGGACGCCAACGCGTTGACTACGAACACCCGACAATATCCGCCTTCGTTGTGCGTTCAGGTGAGCGGGGGATCAACTCCCGCCGCTACGTCCGGGAACGGGCAGGTGTTCAACTCGTCGTCGAGCGATGCCGAGTGGATCTGTCCTGTGATCAACGATACGGCGGTTCGGACGACGACCGCGAATGACATATTTGTCAACGGATACGTCAACCAGAAGTGTACGGGCACAGGCATCACGGGCAAGGCGTGCCGAACGTTTGGGGGTGGCGGCGGCGGAGCTTGCAACAGTCCAGTGAGCGCGTCGACGTCGAACAACACGACGGCCATCGATTTGGCCTCGACGGGGGGCACCGCGTGGTCGAACGCAGGGGCCCAAGATACCTTGTTTGCCGACGTCACGATGGGAGGCACCTGTTCGGGCAGCCACAACGTGCTCTTCAGCTACGTGACCGAAGCGTTCTTTTGAGATCGGTGTCGTAGGCACAAGGGACAACGCCGATGTCGAACAGCGCCACCATCGGGCTCGTATCGGGTACGATCGCGGGAATCGTGTCGGCGGTTGTCGTCTCGGGTTTGTCGGCGCGCGCGCGCATTTCCAGCGTGGCGGTCGCGCCGACGCCCGAGTCCGTCACGCCGGTCGAGACGGCTACGCCGGTCGTCGGCGTCCGTCAAGCGAACGAGATTCGGGATCCGATTCAAGTCCAGACGCCTCCCGCCGCGTCTTCCTCGCCGGAGCCACCGCCGGATCCAGAGGAGGACCAGCAGCACCGACTCGCCAGATTTCGCGCGGCGAACGCCGTTGCGGTGGAGATGCAC
>DATGJA010000681.1:0-2765 GCA_035295445.1 Polyangiaceae bacterium
AGAGAAGCGTCACACCCGTTCCGAACTCCGTCTGACACGGAGCGGCATTCCGGCCTTCGACCTGGCCAATACGTGCATCGAAGGCCGCTACCGCATCGAGAAGCGCATTCGTTGCGATCCGCGGCGCGAGGTCGTCCTGCAGTCCATTGCGTTCCGAGCGCTGGTAGGCCGCTCGGCGGACTACCGGCTCTTCGCGCTCCTGGCGCCGCACTTGGGCAACTGCGGAGCGGGGAACACGGCGTGGCTGGGCGACTACAAGGGCGTTCCGATGCTCCTCGCGGAGCGCGGCGCCGTTGCCCTGGCGCTGGCGTGCTCGGTTCCTTGGCGGGCGATGTCTGCAGGATTCGTCGGTCACTCCGACGGGTGGTCGGATCTCCAACAGCACAAGCAGATGACGCGGACCTTCGGGCGAGCCGAAGACGGAAATGTGGCGCTGACGGGCGAGATCGATCTGGAGGCGGCCAACGGCCAGTTCGTCCTCGCATTGGGGCTTGGCCGCAGCACCTCGGAGGCCGCTCATCAGGCGCTCGCCAGCCTCGACGACGGCTTCGATCGCGCGCGGATCGAATACGAAGATGAGTGGTGTGAGTGGCAGGATTCGCTCCTGCTGCCGCAGCCGAGCGATCCTGCGTCGCAGCGGCCTGACCTGCTTCGCGTGAGCGCGAGCGTGCTGCGTGTGCACGAATCCAAGCACTTCACGGGCGGCATGGTGGCGAGCCTGTCCATCCCGTGGGGGACGTCGAAGGGGGACCACGATCTCGGCGGCTACCACCTCGTCTGGCCGCGCGACGTGGTGGAAGCGGCGGGTGGACTGCTGGCCATCGGCGCCGGTGACGACGCCCGTCGAGTGCTCGGCTACCTGGAGGCCATCCAGGATGCGGACGGCCACTGGTCCCAGAACACATGGCTCGACGGGTCCCCGTTCTGGCATGGGACTCAGATGGATGAGACGGCGTTGCCCATCCTGCTCGTCGACCTCGTGGCGCGCAGCGGTCCGGCAAGCGCAGGCGAGCGGACCCGATACTGGCCGATGATTCGGCGCGCGGCGAGCTTCCTCGCGCGCAATGGGCCCGTGAGCCCCCAGGATCGATGGGAAGAGGACGGCGGGTACTCACCGTTCACGGTGGCCGCTGAGATCGCGGCGCTGCTGGTTGCCGCGGACTTCGCCGACGCCAACGGGGACGGGACGGCCGCCTCGTACCTGCGCGAGACGGCGGATGCCTGGAACCAAAGCATCGAGCGGTGGATGTACGTCGCCGGGACCGATCTGGCGCGGCAGAATGGGGTAGACGGCTACTACGTGCGCCTGGCGCCGCTGGACCAAGCCGAGTACGATTCACCTGTCCACGGCTTCGTACCCATCAAGAATCGTCCCTTCGGACAGCAGAGTCAGCCCGGGGCCCACATCGTCAGCCCGGACGCGCTCGCTCTCGTTCGTTTCGGCCTTCGATCGCCGGACGACAGGCGGATGCTCGACACGCTCCGCGTCATCGATGCTCTCCTGAAAGTCGAGACACCGTCCGGTCCCGCGTGGCGCCGCTACAACGGCGATGGGTACGGCGAGCACGACGACGGCGCGCCGTTCGACGGCACCGGCGTGGGTCGAGCGTGGCCCCTACTCGTCGGTGAGCGCGCCCACTATGAGCTCGCGGCGGGACACAGCGACGAGGCGAGCCGCCTCTGCCGCGCCTTCGAAGCTTTCGCCAATGAGGGCGGGATGCTCCCCGAGCAGGTCTGGGATGCACCGGACATCCCGCAACGCGAGCTGTTCCTCGGGCGCCCTTCTGGCTCGGCGATGCCGCTGGTGTGGGCGCACGCCGAATACATCAAGCTCCGGCGGTCGATCCGCGACAACCGCGTGTTCGACAGGCCGGAGCAGACGGTCCAGCGCTACCTCATCGACAAGGTCGGGTCATCTCACGTCATCTGGCGGTTCAACCACAAGTGCCGGAGGATGACGGCAGGGGGGACCCTTCGAGTCGAGCTTCTGACGCCGGCCACGGTTCACTGGGGCGTTGATGAGTGGCAGAACATAAGTGACGTTGAGACGCACGACACCGATCTGGGGGTGCACGTCGCCGATCTTCCCACCGAGAGGTTTCTCGTCGGAACTCGAGTCAGGTTTACGTTTCATTGGCGAGACAGCGCTCGCTGGGAGGAGCAGGATTTTGCCGTGGATGTGGTCTGAGGAGAGACCACGAGCATGAGCTTTTGGCAATTGCCCAAATATCTTCTCGCGAATTGCCTCGTGCCCCGCCGACGTCCATGACGTCCCTTGGCGCATGGGCAACCATGGGTGCCTTGCGTTTTGCGCTTGAGAGAATTGCAGAGGGGTACGACGAGGCGCCGGCATGGCATGGCGATTGCGTTGAGTGCGCCCGGCGCTTCTTTGTCCGCCTCTGCGCGCGGTGGGTATTGGGATGATCCGGCGAAGAACCATCACCAGAGTTTCCTTGTGCGCCCTCCTCGGCCTTGGGCTGGCGTGCGCGCGAGGCGCAGCGCATCGCATGTCGGGTCAACGCGCGCGAGTTCCCTCCGGACACGCCGAGGTCGTGAGTCTTGGCGCGGCGAAGCTGATTCCGGCGACTGCGCCTGGCAATCATCCCCGACTCCTGCTCGATGCGGACGCGCTGGCGCGACTGACGAATTCCGCGCGGCGCAAGACGGACGCTTGGAATGCGGTCTTGAGCCGCGCAGACGAAGCCATTGCGGCTCCCATCAAGTCCGGCTATCAGGGTTTCGAGTGGGCAGACGCCGTCGCGAAC
>DATGJA010000682.1:0-8276 GCA_035295445.1 Polyangiaceae bacterium
GTATCCCGCACCCACGCCGTACGGGCCGTGGATCCTTTGTTACGCAGGCAATCGCGGGGCGATAGAGGAACGCTCGCCGCACCTACTCGGTCCCAATGGCGAACCCAACATCCGCGACCTGAACGAGCCGAGGTGCGCGCCACTCGGCCCGGGTCTGTCCCCTCGCCAAGCACGTCCCGGGCCGCGACGACCGCAGGGGCCCCTCCCAAGCGATAGCGGCACCTCCGCGGCGTGCGACCGTGTCCGGGCCAGCTCCTCCCTGTCCCGGGACAAGCTCCGGACGCCTCCCGAGCACCCGTTCGTCCCGCGCGCGCACACGGCCCGACGACTCAGTCCGTCAACGGCAGCACCATCCACAGCGCGTCGCGCTCCGGGTACACCTCCGGGCGGTAAAAATCGCGCACCCGGCCGCGCACGGCGAATCCCGCCGCTCGGTACAACGCCACCGCCCCCGCGTTGGCGACGCCAACATGCAGTGCCACCCTTTGGGCGCCGCCCCGGCGAGCCGCGGCGACGCACGTGCGGAGCAGCTCCGCGCCGACGCCGCGCCTCCGTTCGGCGGACACTACCGCGAGGCCTAGGACGTACACCTCGCCGGCTCCCTTAGTCGCGGCGAGGAAGCCGATGACTCGCGCCGTCACGTCCGCGCGAGCGATCCATACGACCCGCACCCCTGGCTCCTGAAGGTGGGCGCTCGGATGGGGAAAGGCATCGGCGTCGAGGACAGCCACCTCGGCCATCGCGACGACGTCACGAGGATCGAGCCGCTCGACCGCGAAGCGGAGCACATCGTGCACGGGTTACTCCGCGTGGACTCGGCCGGCCGCCTCGACCTCACCGACGGGCGCCGGCCCCTGCCGCTCGGGGGCTTGCCTGCGTGCGACCAGACGCTCGACGGCGACGAAGAGCGCCGGAATGAAGAAGACCCCGAGGATCGTGGCCGCAAGCATGCCCGAAATGACGGCCGTGCCGAGCATCCTCCGCGCCGCGGCCCCCGCGCCCGTCGCGATCCACAACGGAATGCAGCCGGCGATGAACGCGAACGACGTCATGAGGATGGGCCGGAGCCGCAGCCGCGCCCCCTCGAGCGCGGCCTCGTCGATCGGGCGCCCCGCTTCCAGGCGCTCCTTGGCGAACTCGACGATCAGAATCGCGTTCTTCGCGGTCAGGCCGACCAGCATGACGAGGCCGATCTGCGCGTAGACGTTGTTGTCAAAATGACGGCTGACGAGACCGAGATACGCGCCCAGTACGGCCACAGGGGTGCTGAGGAGGACGCTGAACGGAAGGGACCAGCTCTCGTAGAGCGCGGCGAGGATCAGGAAGACGAACACGAGCGAGAGGCCGAGCACTCGCGCCGTTCCGCCCGCCGAGATCTTCTCCTGATATGAGAGCGCGTTGTACGCGTATCCCATGTCCGCGGGGAGCGTCTGCTTGGCCACCTCCTCGAGCGCGTCGAGCGCCTGCCCCGAGCTGTATCCCGGGGCGGGGGCACCCTGGATCTCGACGGCGCGATACAGGTTGAACCGCACCGTGTACTCGGGGCCCGTCGTCGTTCGGACGTGCACGAACGACGACAAGGGGACCATCTCGCCGTGCTGGCTCCTCACGTAGAACTGGCCGATGTCCTCGGCGCGGGTTCGGTACGCGGGCTCGGCTTGCAGGAAGACGCGCCACTGGCGACCGAAGCGCGTGAAGTCGTTGAGGTAGGACCCGCCGAGGAACGTCTGGAGCGCGGCATAAACGTCCCCCACGGCGACGCCCTGCTTCATCGCCTTGTCCTTGTCGACGTCGGCGAAGAGCTGCGGCACGGCGGGCGAAAAGATCGGCCGGATCCCGGCGAGCTCAGGCCGCTTGCGAGCCTCTGCGACGAAGCGGCCGACATTCTGCGCGAGGTACTCGTACGGCGAGCCGCCGCGGTCCTGGAGCATCATACTGAAGCCGCCGGTGGCGCTGATGCCCGGGATCGAGGGTGGGCCCACGGCGAACACGCGCGCCTCCGGGATCGCGGCGAACTTGGCGTTGAGGCTGGCCACGATGGCGGAGGAAGCGAGCGCGGGCGCCTTGCGCTCGTCCCACGGCCTCAGGCCGATGAACCCCGTGCCGAGGTAGCTCGCGGCCGTGCGGGTGAAGAAGCTGAACCCCGCGACGCCGTTGTACGTCCGAATCCCAGGCTGTTGCGCGACGATGTCGGCGATCTTGTCGTAGACGGCCTTGGTCCGCTGTAAGGACGCGCCGTCCGGAAGCTGCACCCCGATGATCGCGTACCCCTGATCCTCGTCGGGGACGAACCCCGCGGGCAGCTTGCGGCCGATGGCCGCCGAGATGGCGATGACGCCCGCGAGGAGCACCAGCGGGATCGCCAGCTTTCGGATCAAGCGACGGTTGATTGCGACGTACCCGTCGGTAGTCCTCCCGAACCATCGGTTAAAGGTCGCCCCCAAGCGCCCGACCGGGCCCCGCGGCGCCGTTCGCGGTTTGAGGAGCATCGCGCTGAGCGCCGGGCTGAGCGTCAGCGCGTTGAAAGCCGAGATGAGGACCGAGACGGCGATCGTCAGCGCGAACTGCTGGTAGAGCCGCCCCGTGACGCCGCTCATGAAAGCCACCGGGACAAACACGGCCGCGAGGATCAGGGCGATGGCGACGACCGGGCCTTGCACCTCGGTCATCGCGCGGAAAGTCGCATCGCGCGGCGTCATCCCCTCCTCGATGTGGTGCTCGACCGCCTCGACGACCACGATCGCGTCGTCGACCACGAGGCCAATCGCCAGGACGAGGCCGAAGAGCGACAGCGTGTTGACCGAGAAGCCGAGCAGAGGAAAGACGGCCAGCGCGCCGACGAGCGACACCGGGACGGTCAGCAGGGGGATGAGCGTCGCCCGCCAGCTCTGGAGAAAGACGAAGACGACCAAGGCCACGAGAACGACGGCCGCGACGAGAGTCTCCACGATCTCGCGGATGCCCGCCTTGACGGGCGCGGTTGTGTCGAGCGAGACCTCGTACGCGATCCCTGGAGGAAAGCGCGCAGCGAGATCGGCCATCGTCTTGCGGATGTGATCGGCCACGTCGAGCGCGTTCGACCCGGGCGACTGGAACGCCGCGACGACGGCCGCGGGCTTGCCGTTGAAAGTGCCGTACTGCTGGTAGGTCAGGGCGCCGAGCTCGATCCGCGCGACGTCCTTGAGGCGAACGTTCGATCCGTCGGGGTTTTCTCGGACGATGACGTTTTCGAACTCCTCCGGGTCGACGAGACGTCCTTGCGCGCGGACGGTGTACGTGAGCTGCTGCCCGGGCGGGGCGGGCTCTGCCCCGACCTGGCCCGCTGGGTTGACCACGTTCTGCGACCGGACCGCGTTCTGCAGATCGGTCACCGTGAGGCCCAAGCGTGCGAGCAGGTCCGGCTTGATCCAGATCCGCATCGAGTAGTCCGCCGCGCCGAGGTTCCGGACGTCACCCACGCCCTTGATACGCAGAAGGGCGTCGTTGATGTTGATGAGCGCGTAGTTGGCGAGAAACGTCGGGTCGTAGCGACCGTCGGGCGAGTAGAGGGACACGACCATGAGCGGGAACGCCAGCGACTTCTTGATCGTGACGCCGAAGTTCTTGACGTCCTGCGGCAGGAAAGGCTGCGCCTGCGAGTACCGGTTGTTGACGAGGACGTTGTCGACGTCGATGTCCGTGCCGACGTCGAACGTCACGGTCTGGTTCATCGAGCCGTCGTTGGCGTTCGTCGACTGGATGTAGAGCATCCGATCGACGCCGTTCATCTGCTGCTCGATGGGCGTCGCCACCGACTGCTCGATGGTGAGCGCGTCCGCCCCCGTATACGTCGTGGTCAGGTTCACCTGCGGGGGCAGAATCTGGGGAAACTGCGCGATCGGCAGCCCGAGGAGAGCGACGGCGCCGACGAGGACGGTGATGATCGCGATGACCATCGCCACGATCGGGCGCCTGATGAAGAACGCGGACACGGTGGGCCCTCCCCTCTCCTCAGTTCCTCGCCGTGGCGGCGGACGCCGCAGAGGCGCCCGCGGTCCCGGGTGCGGCCGACCCCGTCGCTTCCGGCGTCGGCTTCGGCACGACGGGTGCGCCGTCGGTCACCTTCTGCACGCCTTCGACGACGATGCGATCGCCCTCGGCTACGCCCTTGTCGACGACGCGCATCCCTTGGACGGAGGCGCCCACCTCCACGCGCCGCAGCTGGATCTTGCTGTCGGCGGCGACGACGGCGACCGAGTAGGTGCCCTGAACGGGGATGAGCGCCTTCTCGGGGACGACGAGGACGTCGTGGCCCACCTCCGCGCGCCGGATGCGCACGCGGCCGTACTGGCCGGGGCGAAGGTTTCCGTCCCCGTTCGGGACCAAACCCTGGACTTGGATGGTCCCGGTGGTCGAATCGATCTGCCGATTGGTGGCGACGATGACGCCCCGGTGCGGGTAAACGCTCCCGTCGGAGAGGACGACCTCGAGGCCTGTGTCGCCCTCTTCGGTTTTGCCCTCGGCGTCGAGCTTGGCGAACTGGCGCTTGCACCACGCGAGATCGCGCGCGTCGAGCCGCTTGAACCGCTCCGGGTACTTCACGAAGTCGACCTCGCTCATCGGGAAGTTCACGCGGATCGGATCGATCTGCGAGACGGTGGTGAGCAAGGTCGGCCCGTCTTGGCCGACGAGGTTGCCGACGCGCACGAGCGCGAGCCCGGCGACGCCGTCGATCGGGGAGCGGAGCTGCGTATAGGAGAGATTCAGCTCTGCTTGCTGGAGCAACGCTTCGGCCGCCTGGATCTGACCCTCGGAGTCGGCCAGGTTGGCCATGGCGTTGTCGAGGTCCTGCTGGGAGACCATCCCGGTCTTGTTCAGCCCCTGGTCGCGCTCGAGGAGCACGCGGTTGTGCGACTGGCTGACCTTGGCGCGAGTGAGCGCCGCCCGCGCCGCGCTCGCCCCCGCCGTGTACTCGGTCGCCTCGATCGTGAAGAGCGTCTGGCCCGCCTTGACGAACGAGCCATCCTTGTAGCCTTGGGTCCGCAGGAAGCCCCTCACGCGAGCGCGGATTTCGGCGTTGTCGTAGCCGTCGAGCGACCCGACGGCCTCCACGTAGAGTGGCACGTCGCGTCGGGTAACCGTGCCCACGTAGACCGTTGGCGGCGGGGGCGGCGCCGTCTTTCTGGCTTCGTCGCATGCGCTGAGCAGGAGCGCCACGGCGGCGATGGGGACTAGGCGTTTCAAAAGGTACACTCCGCGTTGGTGAGAACGGCGTCGGCGTGCGCTTGAGCCACCTGAAACTCGAGCAGGGCGAGGTTGACCTCGGCCTGCCGCAAAGCCTGGGCGCTCGTCACGAGGTCCAGGCTAGTGCCCAGGCCATGGGCATAGCCGTCGCGCGTGCGAAGGTCGATCCGTTGGGAGAGATCGCGCTGCTGCCGCGCCACGTCCCGGGAGGACTCGAGCACACCGACCGCCCGGTACGCGCGCGCCGATGCGACGACCGCATCGAGGCGCGCCGACACAAGGGCTGCGCGAGCCTGCTCGACGGCCGCCCGCACGTCGCGCAGCGCCCCGTAGCGCGCTCCTCCGTCGTAGAAGGGGACCGTGATCAGGCCCTGCACCGACCAGAGCGCGTTGGGGCCGAGCACCGCCTGCGTCGCGTAGCTCGCCTGCGACGAGACCGTGAGATACGGTGCGACGAGTAGCTCCGCGTCCCGCACACCGCGCTCGGCCACCTCCACCCGCAGGCGCGCGGCGCGGACGTCGGGCCGCTGCTCGATCGCATCGTTGAGGCGGCAGGTCTTGGCCACCGCCATCTCGAACCGGGCAAGCTCGAGGTCGCCGGGAGGCGCCACCTCCACTGGGGATCCGAGAGCGGCCCCCAGGGCCTCGCGCGATCGGCGCAGCGCCTCGTCGCCGGCGATGATGAGCGCCCGAGATGCCTCGACGTCTTGCTCCGCGCGGTCGACGTCGAGCGCCGTGCCCTGCCCGTACTGGAGGCGCGTCTGGGTGAGCGCGAGCCGCTCGAGCGCCGAACGCAGGCCGACGCGGTTGAGCTCCGCGACGCGGTTCGCGGCGAGAGTCGCGAGCATCGCGTCGACGACGGCCTGCGCGATGACCTTGCGTCGATCCGCGAACGAGAGCCTCTCGACCTCGATCTTGCGGTCGGCGGTGCCGAGGCCGTAGAGGCCGCGCGGGTTGACGACCGACCATGCGAGCGACGCGCCCAACGTGAGGACGTCCGGCGCGGGGGACTCTCCGAGCGGGACCGGAGGCGTCGTGGGGAGGACCAGGTTGAGCGTGCTGAACTGGTGCACGTAGGAGGCTTGCCCCGTCAGGACCGGCAGGACGGCGGCCAGGGCGACCCGCTTTTGCGCCTCGGCCCGGGCGACGCTCTGGGAGCTTGAGCTGTAGTCGGGCGACTGCGCGCGGATCCAATCGAGCGCCTCTTCCCACGACGCGACGATCCTGGTGGCCTCGGGCGGCGACGCGAGCATCGGATCGCTGACCGGGGGGGCCACCGGTGGGGACGGAAACGCCGGCGCTTCGGCGGGCGACGTGGGCGCCGCAGCGGCCCCGCGGGTCAGGCAAGACGCGGCCAGACAGGCGCCGAGGAGGATCTTCGGCCAGCGACGTCGAGAATGACCCGGTCTTCCCATGGGATCGAAGCGTTAGCCTCCGATGCCAGCGAAAGGAAGGGAGTTGCGCTCGCGTGAACCGGCGCAGAATCGTCGGTCAGGGCACGCTTTCGAGTCGTGCCGAAGGCGGAACCGACTCGCCGTGCGCCCGCCGCTCAGCCTGGATGACCTGCTCGTGGGCGAACTGCATCCGGTAGAGACGCGCGTACACGCCCTTCTTCTCCAGAAGCTCTTCGTGAGTCCCCATCTCGACGACACGCCCCTTGTGAAAGACCACGATCCGGTCGGCCGCGCGGATCGTCGAGAGCCGGTGCGCGATGACGAGCGCAGTTCGGCCGCGAACGGCCTCCTCGAGGGCCTGCTGCAGGCGCGCCTCGGTGTCCGAGTCAACGCTCGCGGTCGCTTCATCGAGCACGAGCAGCGGCGCATCCCGGTAGATCGCCCGCGCGAACGCGAGGAGCTGCCTCTCCCCCGCGCTGAAGTTCTGGCCCCGCTCGTCGACGCGCGCGTCGAGCCCGCGCCCACCGCCCCCCTGCCCGTCGCCGCGTCGCTCGAAGAGCTGGAGCGCGCCGATGCGGCGCAGCGCGTCCTCGGCGCGGGCCCGATCCGGCACCTCGTCCGCGATCGCGATGTTGGACAGGATCGTCCCCGGAAAGAGAAACACGTCCTGGGGGACGGCGGAGAAGAGCCGCCGGAGCTCTTGCGGATCGTAGCCGCGGACGTCGCGCCCAAGCACGCGCACTGCGCCGCCTTGCGGCTCGTAGAGGCGCAAGAGGAGGCTCGCGACCGTCGTCTTGCCGGCGCCCGTCGCCCCGACGAGGGCGATGCGCTCCCCCCGGCGCGCTACGAAGCTCACGTCCCGGAGGACCGGAGACCCGGCCTTGTACTCGAAGTCGACGTGCTCGAGCGCGATGCCTTCGTCCGGGGGCCCCGGGGCGCAGCACGCCTCGGGCGCAAGGGCGGGTGGGGCGACGTCCGTCTCGTCGAGCAGCTGGAAGACGCGCTCGGCGCCGGCCATCGCGCTCTGCAGGAGCGTGTAGCGCTGCGAGAGCATGCTGATGGGCTCGAAGAACTGCCGGATGTATTGGGTGAACGTCACCACCAGCGCGAACGTGACCGTGCCGCTGCCCAGCCGTCGGATGCCGGCCGCCCAAAGGATGCTCGCGATGCAGAGCGTCCCGACCATCTCGATCGCCGCGTCGAGGAGCGCGTCGTAGTACACGGCGCGCTTGTTCGCGTCCCGGTAGTCGACGTTGATCGAGTCGAACTCCGCCTGCATCGCGCGCTCGCGCACGAACGCCTGCACCACGGCGATGCCGTTCACCTGCTCGTTGAGGAACGCGTTGAGACGCGCGGTGCGGGACCGCACGTCGCGGTAGGCCGTTCGCGACCGGCTCCTCACGAACTGGACCATCACCCCCACGATCGGCAACGCCAAGAACGAGACGATCGAGAGCCGCCAGTCGAGCGCCACCATCATGCCGACGATCCCGACGAGCGACACGAGGTCGCCCATCGCGTTGAGCGCCCCCGACGCGAAGAGCTCACTCAACGCATCGATGTCGTTCGTCGCACGCGTGACCAAGCGACCGACGGGCGTGCGGTCGTAGTAGCGAAGACGAAGGCGCTGGAAGAAAAGGAAGATCGTCCGGCGCAGGT
>DATGJA010000683.1:0-9755 GCA_035295445.1 Polyangiaceae bacterium
CAGTGCATCGAGGAGCGTCGCTTTCGAGAGGACCTCTACTTTCGCATCAACGTGGTTCAGATCGAGCTGCCGCCCCTTCGCGCGCGCGGCGGGGACGTCCTGCTCCTCGCGCAGCATTTCCTCTTGCGAATCGCCGCCCGCGCCGGCAAAAACGTCGTCGGGATCGCGCCCGCCGCCGCCGAGCGTCTCCTCTCCTATTCGTGGCCCGGCAACGTGCGCGAACTGCAGAACTGCATCGAGCGGGCCGTCGCCCTCACCCGCCACGACCACCTCCGCGTCGAGGACCTGCCGGAAAGGGTCCGCGACTACCACCGCAGTCACGTCCTCGTGGTGAGCGACGACCCGAGCGAGCTCGTGCCGATGGAGGAGGTGGAACGACGGTACATCCAGCGCGTCCTCGAGGCGGTCCAGGGCAACAAGGCAGCCGCGGCTCGGGTCCTCGGGTACGACCGCAAGCGTCTCTATCGCAAGATCGACAAGCTCCGGCTTGAGCGGCCCTAGGACGCATGCTCGACCGAAGGGAGAGAGCCGACGACACACCCTAACAAGTCCGCACGCACGCTCCTGGCACGCCGGGTGCTTGCGTGAACCTTGCATGTCGCACGTTCTCGTCGCGGAAGACGACCCCGAGATGCGGCGGCTGGTGGTCGAGGCACTCCGCAAAGAGGGGCACCACGTCATGGAGGTGGTCGACGGCCGGCGGCTTCGCCTGGTCGTCATCGAGGCCTTCTGGCGGGGCGCGACCGTATCGCCGATCGACGTCGTCGTGTCCGACATTCGCATGCCGGGGTGCAGCGGACTCGACCTTCTCGAGCGGCTCGTCGCCGCCGGCTGGCGCATCCCCTTCGTCCTCATGACCGCCTTCGGGGACGAGGACACCCGGCGGCGGGCCGAGACCCTGGGGGCGGTCGTGTTCGACAAGCCGCTCGCGCTCGAGAGCTTGTGCGCCGCTGTCCGCCGCATGACCTCCGGCCCGCCCCCGTCGAGCCCGTGTCATTTTGACCCCTCGGGTTGAAAGAACCCGAACGCGCGTGATGAGCCCCCCCGAACCGGACCGTCGCATCCTGGTGGCCGAAGACGACCCCGAGATGCGCTGTCTCGTGGCGGAGGCTCTGCGGGAAGACGGGTACGTCGTGCTCGAGGTGCAGGACGGGGGCCGCCTGCTGGTCACCCTGGCGCACGGGTGGGTCGGGCGAGGCGGCGAGAAGCTCGTCGACCTCGTCGTGTCCGACGTGCGGATGCCAGTGTGCACGGGGATGCAGATCCTCGAGCAGATGCGCGCGGCCCGCTGGGCGGTCCCGGTCATCTTGATGACCGCGTTCGCGGACGCCGAAACGCTCCGTCGCGCGCGGTCGCTCGACGCGCTGGTCTTCGTCAAGCCCTTCGAGCTCGACGATCTTCGCGTCGCGGTCGGCCGACTGCTCCGACGAGATGCGCCTTAGGCCGAAGGCACGAAGAGCAACGCGTTAGGGCTTTTCGAGGTCTTCTTTCTCCAGTCGCTCGAGCTCGCTCTTGTAGTTTCCCTTGTGGATCTCGGCGGCGGCAGCCCGGCTGTGCTCGTCGTGCGCGGGCGGAGCGTTTGGCTCCACTGGCTGCTCCGACGTGGAGGACGCTTTGACGGGATCCGGCGGCGCGTTCTCCGCCTCCGCGGACGCGGGCGGCGCTACCACCGACGCGGACGCGCTCGGCGCCGCACTTGCGGGCTCGGAGGCCGTCGTGGCAGGCGCCTCTTGCTTCTTGCTGCACGAGAGCGCGGCGACAGCCGCGACCGACGCCAGCACGAGCTCCGGGAGCTTCATTTGGCACCTCCTCCTGCTGCGAGCGGCTTGGGCGGCGGCGGTTGCGCCGAGGGTCCTCCCGGCGCGCCCGAGGGACCGGGCGCAGCCCCACCGGTGAGCGTGAACTCGGCCTTCACCGGCTCGGACCACACCTTGTAGTCCTTCCCCGCGCTCGTCTTCGCCGACAGGATGGCGCGCCCGTGAAACTCCGCCTTCCCGGCGTGAAAGCGCGACCATCGCGGGTCATCGGCGGCGATCGTGCACTCCGGCGTGACGCCGTACGACTCGGTGCTCGCCTGCCAGTTCGACCAGTAGTGCCCGCCCGGCTCCCAGAGCCAGCAGTAGTAATGGGCCGCGTCCTTGTAAGCCGCCATCTTGAAGGTGACGGGCGTGCCGACGGCGAGCGCGACACCCGCCGTGGGCGCGACGAGCGTCGGCGGCGGCGGCACCTCGGGCGCGGACGCGGCCAGGTCTTTGATGACGACGAGGAACCGATCGGTGAGCTTCTTGAGGTACCCGTCCACGCGAGCCACCGTGGCGTCGTCGTGATCGTCTTGCGCCAGCTCGCGGATGCGCAGAGCGCGGTACGCACGCCGCCAATGCTTCCACGAGGCGCTCGACATGTCGGGAGTCCAGATCTTGTGCGCCGTGAGCTCCCGCTCCCGCTTCACGGTCGCCTCGACGTACTCGAGGCGATACTCGCGCTGCCCCGCCGTCTCCCGGGGCCCTGCATCCGGTTTGGCGTGAGCCGCCCCCGCGTCGCCCGCGGCCGCCGACGGACCCGCCGTCAGCGCGGTGAAGGCCATGACACAGACCGCGCACGTCGAAGACCACACGATCGCCCGCATGCTCCCCTCCTTCCCCTGACTGCCACCACTCTACACCGATCGCGCGGCGACTTCGCCAGCGGATGGCCAGGGGCGCGCTGGCCGCACGCCACGTTCTGGAGTAGGGTCGCCGCCGCCGTGGCTCGCGCGGGGACCCTCGTCTGGAGCCGCACACGACCGGACCCCGATCGGCGCACCGAGACGCGCCTTCGGCGCCACGCCGTCTGGCTCCTCGTCGTCGTCTGCTACGTGTACCCGTTTCCGTACTTCAAGAAGATCAACAACCCGAACGAGAACGTCCGGATCTGGGCCACGCGCGCCATCGCCGAGTTCCACCAGCTCGACATTCGCCCGGTGACCGACCAGTGGGGTCCCGTCGACGACATGGCCAAGGCGGGCGACCGTCTCGTCTCGAGCAAGGCGCCGGGCGCGACGTGGCTCGGCGTCCCCGTCTACGCCGCGTACCGCGCCGTGGCGCGCGCGCTCGATCTGCGCCCGCCGTCGGAGGCCACGGCGACGCGCGTTCTCCGGCTCGGCGGCGTCGCCGCGCCCATGGCGGCGTTCCTGTTCTTCTTCGCGCGCTGGGTGGAGCGCGAGACCGGTTCGGCCCGCGCCCGCGACCTGCTCGTCCTCGGCCTCGGCGTCGGCAGCCCGATCTATCCCTACGGCGTCATCTTCGCCGGCCACGTGCACGGCGCAGCCCTCGCCTTCGTCTCGTTCGCCCTCTTGGCGCGTGGCGCCCGAGGCTCCCGAGGGCCGCCGCGCGGCACGCGCCCGGCCACGTTCGCCGCGGGGCTGTGCGCCGGCTTCGCGGTCGTGTTCGAATATCAACTCGCGGTCGTGCTCCTCATCTTCGGGGGCTGGACGCTCGCCCGTGGGGGCCGGCGCGCCGTTTGGTTTACCGCGGGCGCGCTGCCGGCGATGGTTCTCTTGGCGGTCTACCATACGGTCCTCTTCGGCCGGCCCTGGGCCTTCCCGTACGGACACCTCGCGAACGCCGTGTACGCGGAGGAGCACCACGGTCACGGGTTCTTCGGCCTCGTCCTGCCGGAGCCGACCGCCTGCTGGAGCCTGCTCTTCTCGGTACGGCGCGGCCTTTTCGCGTTCTCGCCGGTCCTGGCCCTCGGGCTGTGGGGAACGGTCCGTTCGATCGGACGAGCGCGCCGCGGCCCGGCGCTCACCGTCCTGGTCACGACCGTCGTCATGTTCGCGTTCCAGGCAGGAATGACCAACTGGCGAGCGGGGTGGTCGGTGGGCCCTCGCTACATCGTCGTGCTGGCGCCTCTCCTCGCCGGGGCTGCGGCCTGGTGCTGGCGATGGCCGCGCTACGCGGCGCTCGCGCCCATCGCCGGCGGACTCGTCGCGGCGTCCGTGTTTCTCTCCGGCCTCTCCGGCGTCATGTTCCCGCACTACCCCGAGAGCTACAGCAACCCCGTCTTCGATCTGACCGTCCCGCTCCTCCTCGAGGGGCACGCCCCTTACAACATCGGCCGCGGGCTCGGCCTCGCGGGCGCGTGGTCGCTCGCGCCGCTGGCGGTCGTCGTGGGGACGGCGTTTCTCTTGGGGATGGGTGTCTTCGTCCGATCTCCCGCGAGGCCGCCACTGCGCCGGACGATCGGGGGCCTCGCCCTCTCGGCCGCCGTCGCGGGGGGGTTTCTCTTCTTCTTGAGCCTGCGATTCCGCCACCAAGAAGACGAAACAGGCGCGAACGGATACATCGAGTCGATCTGGGAGCCGAATCCCTGAAATGGCCGCGAAGCCCGAGGCGCGATCGGTGGCCTGGCTCGTGGCGCTCGCGATGGCGGGCCTGCTCGCCCATGCGCTCTATCTTGCGGTGCCGGTCGTCGACGACGCGGCCATTTCGCTCGACTACGGGCTCACTCTCTTCGAAGGGCACGGCCTTCGCCTCAACCCCGCCTCGCAGGTCGTCGAGGGGTTTTCGAGTCCGCTCTGGACCTTCGCGCTCGGGCTCGGCGCGTCCGTGGGACGGGATCCCGAGCGCGTCGCCCAAGGCATGGGGATGGCGTTCGCAATCCTGGCGCTGCCCGTCTTCGCCTCCTGGGGTGCGGCGGCACGCGGGCACGCACGCGTCGAGGACGCCGCGGGTGCGCTCGTCGTCGCGCCGATGACCACGTACGCTTACTGGGGGAGCTCGGGCATGGAGACCGGGCTTCAGTCGCTGCTCATGGGGGTCGGCGGCGCGCTCGTGCTCCTCGAGCTGCGGCGTGGAAGTCCGCAGGCTCGAGCGAAGCGAGAGTTCGGACGACGCACCCGACGGGGCGCGCTCGCCGGCGTGGCCTTGGGCCTGCTTTGCCTCGTGCGGCCCGAAGGGCTGCTCTACGCCGTCGCAGCGGGGTCGCTGTGGGCGTCGTGCTTGGCTCGCGACCGACGGCGCCCGGGCACCCAAGAGGTGGCGATAGCCCTCACCTGCCTCGGGATCGCGGGAGCGTACGTGGCCTTCCGCCGCCTCTACTTCGACGCTTGGCTGCCGAACACGTACTACGTGAAGGCAGGGGCCGACTTCCAGGTCCGCGCCTACCTGGCGCGCTTCTTCCAGCGTCACACGGCGATCGTCGTGTCCGGAGCCCTCGGCGCGATCGCCGCCTTCGCCATCGGCAACGCGGACCACCGCCACGGCCGCCTGGGCGCGGCGTTCGCAGCGGCAGGGCTCTTCTTCGTCGTTCGCTTCAAGGGCGACTGGATGCGCGAGTGGCGGTTGCTCGCGCCGCTCGTTCCTTGCTCCGGGGTCGCCCTCGCCGCCGGCGTGGGCGCGGTCCGCGACCGGATGAATCGATGGGGCCCGCGCGCCGCGCGAGCCGCCCCCTACGCGGTCGCCGGCGCGATGGCGACGAGCCTCGGGGCCGAGGCGATTTTCGACCTCCCCCGGAGCGCTTGGCTTCGCACGCAGCCCGAGCTGCCGAGCGCCGCGGTGGCCGAGCAAGCCCGCCGCATCGACCTCGACCTTCGCGCGATGGGTGTGCGACGCCCCCGCCTTGCGTTCCCCGACATCGGAGGGTTGGGGCTCGCGCTCCGCGGCGCGGAGGTGATCGACACCGGGCGGTTGGCCGACGATGCGCTCACCCGCCACACCGGTCACGCGGCCGCGACGGTCGACTATTTGCGTTCGGAGGGTCTGCCCGACGCGCTCGACGTGCACGGGCCGAGCACCGAGATCGCGGGCCTGGAGCAGATACTGGCGTTCTACGAGCCGCTGAAACGATTGCCGGGCGACGAGCACGCGTCCGAATCGCTCTACGTCTTCGTGGGTCTCACGGCGACGGAAGACCCGCGTTGCCCGGGGGGTAGGCGCGACGTAGTGGCGCTGTCGGCCGCGCAGCTCGCAACGCGGATGCAAGTCATGCTGGACCAGGGCGATGCCGAGATCGCGCTCCTCCTCTGGCGTTGCGCGCGCGCGTATCAGCCGCCGTCGCTCCTGCCGGACCGGGCGTGGCAGCGTCGAACGGCAGAGCGAGCCGCCGCCGCGAGCGATCGCGCAGATCGCGCGGGCCATTCGCTCCTGGCGCTTCGGTTGGCGTCCGTCGCGAGCGTGCTTTCGGACGACGACCCGCGCCGCCGTCATCGCGCCGAAGCGCTGCGCGAGCGGGTGTTTGCGGACACTTTGCGGTGAGCGAACTCGGCGTCGGGTCCGTCATCCGAACGCTCGCGTCGCTCGAGCGTGCGGACTCCCCCAGCGCGAGTCAGCTCGGCAGCAAACAACCGCTGCCGGCGCAACGGTCGCATCGCGTGACCCGCGCGCGATATCCGGCCCCGGCTTCCACGACGCGAAGAATCCGCCCGGCGCCTCGACACGCGGCGCAGAGCACCCCGTCGCCCAGCGGAGGCCGGGTCGGTCGCTCGGCATCGATGAGCTCGAGGAGCTCCGGACTCGTTGGCCTCTCGTCGTCGGACATGAAGGTCGGTGGGTGTTCATCGAGCCCGAGCATTCGCTCGAGCGTCGCCATCGGCGGGCACTTCGGGTCGTCCACGGCTGCCTTCTTCTTGTAGGGATCTAGTCGCGACTCGGCTCACGCAAAAAAACGGGATTCGAGAGCAAGCCGCGGAGTGCGAGGGCGTGGCGGCGCGGTTAGCTTCTTTTTCAAGGAGAGAAGCCCATGCGTGCGAAGATGGAAACGACCGGCACCATCGAAAAAGACCCGCGGTGGATCGCCATCCGGACGCGCGACGCGAGAGCCGACGGCACCTTCTTCTACTCGGTCAGGACGACCGGCGTGTACTGCCGACCTTCGTGCGGCGCCCGTCCTCCTTTGCCGCGCAATGTCGCCTTCCACCCCACCGCGGCCGACGCCCGCCGCGCCGGCTTTCGTCCGTGCAAGAGGTGCAGGCCGGACGCAGCCCCCTTGCAGGAGCGACGAGCGGTCCAGGCGGCCGCCCTATGCCGGTTCATCGACGAAAGCGACGCCATCCCCTCGCTGAAGGAGCTCTCGTCGCGGTCCGGGCTGAGCCCATTTCATACGCAGCGCGTCTTCAAGGCGGCCACCGGGCTGACTCCGCGCGCGTACGCGCTCGCGCGTCGAGCCGAGCGCGTTCGCGACAGCCTGCGTAGCGACGGACCGGTGACCGCCGCCATCTACGCGGCGGGGTACAACTCGTCGGGTCGTTTCTACGCCGCGTCGCGCGGGGTGCTCGGGATGACCCCCACGGCCTTCCGCGCGGGAGGAACGGGCCTCGCCATCCGGTTCGCGGTCGGACAGTGCTCGCTCGGCGCCATCCTCGTGGCCGCCACGGGGCGCGGCGTGTGCGCGATCTCGCTCGGGGACGATCCCGAGACGCTGGTGCACGATCTCGAGCGTCGCTTTCCGCACGCGAACCTCGTCGGGGGCGACGCACCCTTCGAGCGGACCGTCGCGCGCGTGATCGGCCTCGTCGAGCGGCCGGCCGACGGTGCCGCGCTGCCGCTCGACGTTCGCGGCACGGCCTTCCAGGAGCGGGTCTGGAAGGCGCTCGGCAGGATTCCGGCCGGCAAGACCATGAGCTACGCGGAGCTGGCTCGCGCGGTCGGTGCGCCCGGATCGGCGAGGGCCGTCGCGCGGGCGTGCGCCGCCAATCCGGTCGCGGTCGCCATCCCCTGCCATCGAGTCGTCCGCACCGACGGCAACGCCGCCGGGTACCGATGGGGCGTCGAGCGCAAGCGCGTCCTCTTGGCACGCGAGGCCCGGCGGTGAACGGGATTGCCCCGGACGCGGTGGAACTCACCCCCGCGCTCGACGCGGTCGATTGGTCGCGCGTCGAGCGCGAGCTCGAGGACACCGGACACTCGGTGCTCGCCGAGCTCCTGCCGCGCTGCGCGTGCGAGGCCCTCGCCGCGCTCTACACCTCGGATCGGGCGTTCCGGAGCCAAGTGGTCATGGCGCGGCACGGCTACGGCCGCGGCGAATACAAGTACTTCGACTACCCGCTGCCGCCGCTCGTCGCCGCGCTGCGCGAGCGCCTTTACGCGCGGCTCGCGCCGATCGCGAACCGCTGGAGCGAGGCCCTCCGCTCGGCGGCGGTGTACCCGGCGGCCCTCTCCGACTATCTCGCGCTCTGCCGCGGCGCGGGGCAGGGCCGTGCGACGCCGCTCGTGCTCCGCTACGGCGCCGGGGACTACAACCGATTGCATCAGGACGTCTACGGCGAGCTGTGGTTCCCACTGCAGGTCGCCGTCCTGCTGTCGTCCCCCCAACGCGACTTCTCCGGGGGCGAGTTCGTACTCACCGAACAACGGGCACGGACGCAGGCGCGCGCGAGCGTGGTCCCCCTGCGTCAGGGCGACGCCGTGGCTTTCGCCGTTCGGCATCGCCCCGAGCGCGGGGCACGATGGTTTCGTCGCGTCACGATGAAGCACGGCGTGAGCACGGTGCGCGCGGGAGAGCGATTCACCCTCGGTGTCATCTTCCACGACGCGACGTGACTGGCCCGGGTCCGCAGGCTCGAGCGAAGCGAGACATCGGACCAGGCCACCCCGACACCCCCTAGCGCGTCAGGACGACGTCGCCTCCGGAGAACGCGGTCCCGGTCGTGCCCCCGTCGTTCGCTGCGGCGATCAAGTGAAGCGTGTTGCCCGAGACGCAATAGCCGTCGACGTTGCCCATGCCGGAACCGTTCGCGGTCGTGATCGTCAAGTTGCTCCCCGAGGTCGAATACGTCCCGCTCCCGTTCGCGCTCTGAACCGAAAGGTCGATGGTGCAGCTGCAGTTGGATCCAGCCGTCCCGCACATGACGCTGAGCCCGCCCGCGTCCGATGAGGTGCCCGAGCCGAAGACCTGACCGAGCTCACTGCACGACACGGAGACGCCTCCCTGTGACGTGAGGCAGCTCGTAGGGATGGTGAGCGTCTCGGAGCTCGTCTCGGAGAGCGACACGCTGTAGGTCATGTCGGCGTTGAACGTGAAGGTGCCGCTCGCGTTCGTCGAGGAAGACGACACGCTCTCGCCTGGGCACCCCGTCATGAGCCCCGAGGGCGCCGAGGCGTTCGAGCAGGTGGTGACCACCTTCCAGGTGCCAACGAGGTTCCCTCCGCAGGGGGACACCTTTCCGCACGAACCGGCGGCGCTGTTCGAGCTTCCGCTGCACGCCCCCAAAGCAACCAGCGAAGCGGCCAAGGCCGCGCCAATCCATCGTTTCATCGATCTCCTCCCGTCCAAGTGGGGCAAGCCGCCCCTAGCGCTTTCAGCGACGACGCAAAGAGTCAGCCGGGCCGCTCAGCACGTCTTACGCCAACCAAAAGACAATCATAGAAGGCCTCTCGGTGGGTCACTGATGATGGCGCCGCGGCCGGGCAAGGACACAGTGAACGTGACCGTCGCTCTGCGTGCGCGTCGAGGGAGAGACCACATGCGCTTCTCGTTGGCCTTGGGCCTGGGGTTGCTTTGCGTCGGAGGGCGACTCGTCATTGGGTGCGCCGCCTCCTCTTCTACGGGTACCGAGCTTCCGGGGGAAAGCACCGGCGTCGGAACGTCGGGCTCCCGGGGAGGGTCGACGCGGGGGTCGGGTTCGTCCGGAGGCGCGACGGCAGGCTCGAGCGCCGGCGAGGTCAGTGGCAACGACTACGACGCGAGCGCGAGCGGCTCGGTGAGCGGCGGATCGACGAGCGGCTCCGGCCCTTCGACCGGGCACGCCAGCGGCAGTTCAACGGGCAGCGCCAGCTCGG
>DATGJA010000684.1:0-8084 GCA_035295445.1 Polyangiaceae bacterium
GAGAGATCGACTAGACCCAGCGCTCAGCTGGGTCGATCAACACGAATGTGATCCCCGAGGTCAGATCTCGGCGAGAGGCGAGGTCCACTCGGGTGATCTCTGGGGTTAGGACCACCCCCAGGGGGCATCGCGTCGGCCGCAGTCTCCGGCATCGTTTCTGCTCTACGGCCAACATGCGAATCCCCATTCTTCTTTCCGCCGCCGTCGCATGCGTGGCCCCGACGGCCATCGGTTGCACCGGCGAGGTGACGGCTGAACCGGCGTATGCCCCCGCACCACCGCCCCCGCGGCCGGCTCCTCCGCCGCCTGCTCCCGCCGTGCAAGACGACGTCATCTACGACGTGCAGCCTCCCGTGGCTGACATCGAGGCGTACCCGAGCGTCGTTTACGGCGGCGCGACCGTCTACTACGTGGGCGGCGTCTGGTACCGCCGCGGGCCGAACGGATGGGGGCGATATCGCGTCGAGCCAAGGGGCCTGACGCGGTTGCGCGTCGCCCATGCGCACGATGCTCGCTGGGCCCGCGAGGGAGGGCCGCGTCCCGCCCCGCCCGGCGCCGCCGAGATCCAGCGTCCGGCACGCCCCGAGCGCCGCGAGGTGCGCCCGTGAGCGCCCCCATCCACGGCCTTGCCCTGATCGCGTGTCTGGGCACGATCATCGGTTGCACCGCGAGCGCGAGTGTCAGCCCCCCCCCTCCCAGTGCGCCGCCCGGCTGCGGCCAGGACTCGTCCCTGTCGTGCCACCAGGGCAGCGGCTGGTCTTGTCCGGCCGGTGACAATCCGGAAAACGAGCAGTCGAACCTCTCGTGCAGCGTTCCGACCGCGGACGGCCCGAACGACGCGTTCTGCTGCTTCGAGTGGACGCACGGCACGACCTGTACGCCGGACGACAATTTGACCTCGGTGTGCCAACCCGGCTCCTACGGGTACCGATGCCAAGCCAGCGACGATCCGACGTCACTCGACTCGTCGCTCAACTGCAGCAATCCGACGCCCGACGGTTCGGACGACGACTTCTGCTGCAACTGAGCCCGTCGGGGGCGGCCGTTCCTGAAAGGCAGGGCGAGCAGGCGAACGTCCGCGAACGGCACGGTTGCCGTCGTGGCGCGTTGGTCGCGACGACGCACCTGTCGTGGCGGGAAACGCATGCCGGCGCCCGAATTCTACTCGATCCGCGGCGGCGATTCGCCCGTGACGACGGCCTCGATCGGCGTCACCGTCGTCGGCGATGCTCGCGATCGTCTCGGCTCTGCTCCACGCGCTCGTCGTCGCGTTCGTCGTGCAAATGGCTCGCGAGAACCCGTTGTGGAGCCGTCGCCGGATCGCGAATGAGCTCGCGTGGCTCGGCCACGACGTGGGCAAGGACGCGGTAGCGAAGTACATGCCGCGTCCGGCGGGGCGTCCGCCGCGACCTGCGTCCCCAACGTGGGGGACGTTCGTCCGCACCTACGCCGTCGGCACGATCGCGATCGACTTCTTCACGGTGCCGACCGTGACGTTCGGGGTGTTGTCCGCGTTCTTCGTGCTCTCGCTCGAACGACGTCGCGTGCTCCACGTCAACGTCACCGAGCGCCCGACGGCCGAATGGGCGGCGCAGCAGATCGTCGAGGCAGTCGGCCTCAACGACGGGCTTGCACGGTTGATCCGCGACCGCGACAAGATCTTCGGCGCGGCGTTCGACCGCCGCGTCGACAACCTCGGTCTGACGCAGTTCCGAATCGGCGCTCGGTCCCCCTGGCAGAACGGGTTCGCGGAACGATGGGTGGGCACTGCACGTCGGGAAATCGTCGACCACGTGATCGCGCTCGGCGAGCACCACCTGCGTCGAATTCTCCGCGCGTACGTTGCGTACTACAACGCGGATCGCCCCCACATGTCGCTCGTGGGCGACGCGCCGATGCGACGCGATGTCGAGCCGCCATCGATAGGCCGTGTCATCGCAATGCCGAAGCTTGGTGGACTCCATCACCGCTACCGGAGGATCGCCGCGTGAACGCGTTTTACGCCACGACAGGCCCAAGTTTGGGCCAGGTCAGGCGAGAACAGTAGCGATTATCGACACATACATGTGGAGCTGACGGGAATCGCTCCGCCCTGTAAGGAGTCCAGTCGCCTTGGACTGGACGGATTGCAGGGCCGACAGATGACCGGAACCAGCGGAGGCGGCCAACGGGCCGCCGACCGGAGTGGAGCTGACGGGAATCGAACCCGTGACCTCTTGCATGCCATGCAAGCGCTCTCCCATCTGAGCTACAGCCCCGAACCGTAACCATCGAACGCGTGAACCCTGCGAAAGGCCATGCTTCTTAGCGAAAGACGACCGGCCGGGCAACCCCCCCGGCGGTCCTGGCGGCAGGGTGGGGCCCTCTCGGCTCCTCCCGTCCCTTCTGCGCCCGCTACAGGTTCTTCGATTCGAGCAGGTACCAGCCCGGGTCCTTGCAGATGCCGCAGCTCTTGCCGCCCTTGAAGAGGTTGCAGGCGGCGCCATCGTCCGCAAGAAAGCACCGGTACCAGGCCGTCAATAGTCGCACGAACTGGAGGGTGCCCTGCGGATTCTGCGACAGCAACCCCGCGACCGTCGGCGTCGTCACGTGGTCGCCGCCGTCCCAGTCGGCGAGGAACGCCGGCCCGGTCGTCGACGGGTAGGTGCTCGTCACCACCCCCGCGTTGACCGGGTTGAGCCCCCCGTCGGTGATGCTGCCCGTCAGGCACAGCGTCGCGACCCCCTGCCTCGGCGTCCCGCCACCCTCGATGCACACCTCGCCCACGACGTTCGGGTCCATCGTCGCCGCGGTGGCCGCGATGCCCCCCTGCGAGTGACCGGCGACGCCCGCCTTCGTGCTGAGTTTCTGATAGAAGATGCTGCTCGGGTCCTTGTTCTGCGCAATCAGGTATTCGATACCCGTCGCCAAATAGGGCGACCCGGCGACGTTCGAGTTGTCCGACGCAATCGTGACGATTCCCCAGCTCGCCGCGTTGTTGTTGTAGAACTGATAAGTCATTTGGCCCGTCACGCCGGTCCCGTTGCCCCACGCCGCGATCGGATGCAGGCAATTGGTATCCATCGGGGACGGGTAATAAATCGTGTACGTCGTCGGGGACGCCGCGGACGACGGCAGACCCGCGTCCGCCAGGTCGACCATCTTCGTGGCCACCTTGTACGGACCGGGCTGCGAGTAGTCGGGCGGGCTCCCCTTCGTCTGAAGGCACGACGTCCCGCTCGGCATGGTGGACGTGCCGCCGTCGCTCGGACCGCCCTGCGCACTCCCCGACGTCGACCCGCCCGTCGAGCCCGCGCCGGAGCGCCCGCCCGTCGAGCCCGCGCCCGTTCCGCCGCCGCCGCCCGTCGCCGATCCGCCGCCCGGCCCCTGCGAGCCCGTGGACGCGGAGCCGCTGCCGCCGTTCGTGTCCCCGTTCGGGTTGACGAGGTTTCCGTTGCCGCTCCCGCCGCCCGACAGACTACCGCTCGACCCGCCGCTCGTCGCCGATTGCCCGCAACCCGTGACGAGCTCGATAGCCGCCGCGCCGAAGAGCGCAATGGATGCGCTCGCAAGAAGCCATACGACGTTGAATTTCATGGTGCCTCGCGCTCGCCTACGTCTTGGGGTGCTTCTAGTCCGATCTCTCGCTTGCTCGAGCGTGCAGACTAACCCAAAGTGTGACCCAGGTCTTTCGTGACGCTACACGGCGCGTTGAGTCTCGCAAGATCTTGTCGAGGCCAAGTGGTTGTCGGCCCAAACGACTTTCCTGTAATTCTTTGCGGCGAACGGCGAGAACCGATTACGGACTCGGCGGCGCGGCCCGATCCTGCGCGGCCAGCAGATCCTCGATTCCGTGTACCAGCTCCGAGGGCGTGAACGCCTTGCGGAGCAAGGGTCCGTCCTCCGGGCGCAACCCCGATCGCGCCAGGCGGTCCTCGGTGTGCCCGGACGTGAAGAGCACGCGGGTGGCGCCCATCTCGCGCAGCCGCCGACCGAGCTCGAGCCCGCCCATCCCCGGCATGATCACGTCCGCCACGACGACGTCGATCGGCGGCTTGTGCCGCTTGGCTACCTCGAGCGCCTCCTCACCGGTCGCCGCGCCGAGCACGCGGTACCCGCGCGCCTCCAGGACCGCGGCCATCGCACGGCGCACCCGCTCGTCGTCGTCGACCACCAAGACGGTGCCCGAGCCGCTCGGATGCAGCGAGCGAGGCGTCGGGGGCGGGGCCGAGGGCAGCTCCACGACGGGGAAGTACATCGACACCGTCGTCCCGCACCCTTCGTTGCTCTGCACCCAGATGCAGCCGCCGCTCTCCGCGACGAAGCGCCGCACACCGTCGAGCCCGAGACCGGTCCCGCGCCCCGCTTCCTTCGTCGTGAAGAGCGGTTCGAACAGCCGCTCGCGGACCTCGCCGTTCATCCCCACGCCGGTGTCCGCCACGCGCACCGCGACGTAGCCGCCCGGCCGCGCTCCCTCGACGCCCTCCACCTCTTGATCGTCGAACGACACTCGGGCCGCCCTCAGGGCGAGCCGGCCCCCCTGCGGCATCGCGTCTCGAGCGTTCGCCGCCAGGTTCAAGATGGCGTGCTCGAGTCGTTCCCGGTCGAGCGACACGGCGCCCGCGCTGTGGGTCGTGGAGACCGCGACCTCGACCTCCACCCCCACGACGCGCTGAACGAGCGGCGCAATCTCGGCGAGCACCGCGCCGAGGTCCACCGTCTCCGCGCGCGCGGGCTCGCGGCGCACCCAGCGCAACGTCTGCCGCGCCAGGGTGGCCGCCCGCTCCGCCGCGCTCCGTATCTCACGCGCCATCTCCCGTGTCTCGGCCTCGGCCGGAAGGTCGTTCTCGAGGCACGCGCTCAGGCACGCGATGGGCGTCAGCAGGTTGTTGAAGTCGTGAATCAAGCTCGCGGTGAAATGTCCGACCGACTCGACGCGCCGGAGCGCGCCGAGGTCCGTCTCGAGCCGCCGGCGGTCGGTCAGGTCCTGGAAGCGGAGGACCAACCGAGCGCCGAACGACCGGCCGGCGATGCCGATCGAGCGACCCTCGAGCCGAACCTCGGCCCGAGCCTGGCCCTCCTGGCGCAGGGCTTCGCGAAAGGGGCCCAGCTCCCCCGACGGAGGCGTTTCGGCGAGCACCCGCTCGACCAGACCGCCCGGGAGCTCTCTCGCCGGGCGGTTCGCGAGCAAGATGTTTCCGTGCGCGCCCGCGACGACGATCGCGTCGGAGGCCTGGTCGAGCGCAAAGCGGTAAAGGGCGAGGAGCGAATCTTCCGAAGTGCCGTCGTTCATCGTGCTTTGGGTGTACGCACTCGCGCGGGCACGCGGCATCGGCGCAGGCCGCTCCGTGGCGTCGGACCTCGGGTGGTCCCTCGTAGGAGAAAATGCCGTGCGCGCCACGCTACTGCCCCCCCGCATCGGGGCGACGCGCGGCCGCCGCTTCGGACACGACCCGAACGACGGCGTCGAAATCGCGCGACTTGTCGAAGAAGGCGTCCGCGCCCGCGGCCAGGCAACTCCTACGATGCGCGTCGGTGGCGTCGTTGGTGACGACGAAGAGGAGCGCCTGCGGCCGCTCGAGCTTCACGCGCGGCGCGAACGCCAGGCCGTTTTCGCCGGGCATGTGCAGGTCGAGGACCACGACGTCCGGCGCGTGGGTCTGCAGCGCGCTGAGCGCGTCCCGGACGTCGACCGCTTCGAACACGGCTTCGACGCCCGGGACAGCCGCGAACATCGCGACGAAACGCCGCCGGACGTGAGCAGCGTCATCCACGACCAGCACCTTCACGCGAGTCAAACTACCCGCGGGGGGGAAGCCCCGGTATCGGACCTGGGCGCCGCGGTCGGTCGGACGGTCGGTCCCGGGCTTGTCGGCGTTCGTCCTACGGGGTGTCGGCTAACGTCCGATCTCTCGCTTCGCTCGAGCGTGCGGAGCGGGTCGGGTGCATCGTCCGATCTCTCGCTTCGCTCGAGCGTGCGGAACGGGTCGGGTGTATCGTCCGATCTCTCGCTTCGCTCGAGCGTGCGGACTACTCGACGAGCCGATTCCTGATGGCGTAGTGCGTCAGCTCCGCGTTCGTCTTCATCTCCATCTTCTTGAGGATGCGCGTGCGGTGCGTGCTCACGGTCTTGACGCTCAGGCCGAGGTCCTGCGCCACTTGTGACACCGTCTGGCCCGACGACAGCGCCTTGAAGACCTCGAACTCCCGATCGGAGAGGCGCTCGTGCGGCGCCCCGACGGACTCCCCCGCCACGATCGACGCCAGGGACTCGGCCAGCTCCAAGCTCACGTAGCGGCCGCCGGCGGCGACCTTGCGCACCGCCTCGATCAGTTTGTCCGGCGCGCTCTCCTTCGTCAGAAAGCCCGCCGCGCCGGCCCGGATGGCGCGCACGGCGTACTGATCCTCCGGGTACACGGTGAGGACGAGCACGCGAGGGCCGCCGCCCTGCTTCTTGAGCTCTCCGATCAGCTCGATGCCGCTGCCGCCCGGCATGTTGATGTCGAGCACGACGATGTCCCAGCGCTCGTCGGCGACCCGCTGGCGCACCTCGGGCAGCGTCGATGCCTCGCCGCCCACCAGGATGTCCGACGTCTCGGCGAGGATCTGCTGCAGCCCGCGGCGCACCACCGCATGATCGTCGGCGATGAGCACCTTGATCACGCGGCGCCTCCGTTCTCGTGGATCGGCACCGTGAGGAGGACGAGCGTCCCGGAGGGGGAGGCGGGCCCCACGCTGACCGAGCCCCCCAGCCGGTGGGCGCGCTCGCGGATGCCGAGCAGACCGAGCGATTTCGGGCTCCGGAGCTCCTCCGGAGTGATGCCCCTGCCGTCGTCGCGCACCGCGAGCGCGAGGGAGGCGCCCCCGATCTCCAGGCGCACATCGACGCGCTGGGCCTGCGCGTGCCGGGTGACGTTCGTGAGCGCCTCCTGGAGGACCCGGAAGACCGCGGTCGCCGTCGCCCGACTGATCGGCGCGTCGCCGCCGGACGTGCGGACGGTGCACTCGGTCCCCGTGCGCCCCTCGAACTCCTGCGCCTGCCACTCGATCGCCGCGATGAGGCCGAGGTCGTCGAGAACGCCGGGGCGCAGCTCGGAGGAGATGCGTCGCACCTGGCCGATGATCTCGTCCGTCAGGTTCGACATGGCGTCGAGCTTCTCGCGGATCGCCGAGCGTTCGGTCGGCTGCGGCGCGTCGATCCGTCGTGCCAGCCACGCGATGTCCATCTTGAGAGCCGTCAGGGACTGTCCGAGCTCGTCGTGGATCTCGCGCGCGATCCCGGTGCGCTCGTCTTCGAGGATCGACTCGATGCGCGCCGAGAGCCCCCGCAGCTGGTCCTCGAGCTGCTTTCGCTCGATCGCGATCGCGGCGAGGCGCGCCGCGCGCTCGATGATCTGACGGTCGCCCTCGCCCGGGGTACGGGGGACGTTGTAGTAGAACGCGAACGTGCCAAGGACGGTCTGGTCCGTCGAGAGGATGGGCACCGACCAGCACGAGCGCAGCCCGTGCGCGAGGGCGATCGTCCGCCAGTCCTCCCAGAGCGGGTCGGTCTCGATGTCCGAGACGATCACGGCGCGCTTGAGGAACGCCGCAGTCCCGCAAGATCCCGCCCGCGGGCCGATCGAGGCGCCGTCGATGGCCCGCAGGAACGACTCGGGCAGATGGGGCGCCGCTCCGTGGCGGACCCTCTGGCCGTCCGGATCGAGCAGAAGGACCGACCCGGTCACCGGGGGCGCGAACTCCTCGACCGCGAGCACGAGCGCGGCGAGCGAGTCGGCGAGGGGCGTCCCGCGCGCGATCATCTCGAGGACCTTGTGCTCGGCGAGCTGCAGCCTGCGCTCGATCGTCTGCGTCGTGACGTCCTCGAAGGCGAGGCCCACGTGGCCGCCCGGTAAGGGAAAACCCTTCACCGCGAGGGCGCGGTTCGGCTGGCGAGGGTCCCTCGAGCGGTCGACGTTGATCTCGGAGACCCGCCGCTCGCGCGCGACCTGCATGAGCAGGCCCTCGACCTTGCCCCCGGCCGCGTAGGGCACGATGTCCGGGAGCGGCTTGCCGACGAACGGCGCGAGGGACGCGCCGGCGATCCTTTCGGAGGCGGGGTTGTA
>DATGJA010000685.1:0-4852 GCA_035295445.1 Polyangiaceae bacterium
CCGCCCGGGATCTCCGCTGGGAACCGGGGGAGGCCGCAGAACGGGTCGCGCGCCTCGTGCGCGAGCTCGCGAAGCCCTCGCCGAGCCCGCAGGCGGTGCTCCTCGCCGAGGACGAGGCGTCGCGCGCCGACCCGCCCCCTACCCTCGTGATGCAGCTCGCGTCGTCGTTGGCGCGCGCGGGCGAAACAGGGCGGGCATGGGCGGCGCTTGCACGCGCCGCCGGTCCCGACGCGGACGCCCTTCGAGCCGAGGTGGCACGGCGTCGGGGTGATTTGGTCGCGGCGCGCTCGGCCGCGGATCGCGCTGCTGCGTCCGGGCACGCGAGCGCGCAGTGGAGCGCGCAAGCGACGCTGGCCCGGCTCGCGTGGGACGCCGGGGACCTCGACGGGGCCGAAGGAGCGGTTCGGGGCGCGCGAGGCGCCGCTGCCGCCGAGGTGCGCGCGCTGGTCGCGTGGCGTCGCGGAGCGTACGACGCGGGCATCCGCGAGGTCGAGCGGGCGCTGACCGAGCCGCTCGAAGGCGACGCGCAAGCCCGTCTCGAAGGGACGCGCGGATTGCTCGAGCTCGCGCGGGGGGCTTCGGCGGCCGCCCTCGTTCCGCTCGGTCGCGCGATCGAGCTCGCGACGCGTGCGGGCGCGGTCGTCGACGAGGCCACGTACCTGACGACCGACGCGGCCGCCGCGTCCGACGCCGGAGACCTCGCGCGCGCTCTCGCGAGCGCGACCCGGGCGGCGCTCCTTTGGGAACGCCTGGGTCGTCGCGAGCGCGCCGCGAGGGCATGGCTCGCGCGGGCGGGGGCGCTGGCCATGGTCGGCGCGCAGCACGCGACGGACGAAGCGGCGGAGGAAGCGCGAGCGCGCGCGCTGGAGGCCGGGGACGAACAGGCCGTTGCGTACGCACGCTGGGCGCGAGTCGAGGTCCGCCCACCGGGCGACCCGTCGGCCAAGGCGTGGGCGCTCGAAGCAGCGGAGCGATTGCGCGAGGCTCCCGCCGGGGGAGGCTCGCTCGAAGACCGCCTGCGGGCCGACGCGCGACTGCTCGTCTGGGCGCCCGATGCGATCGACGACGCCCGCGTCGCAGCGTCGGACGACGCGGCGCCGCGCGTCAGCGCCGCAGCGCGATGGGAGTGGTGGGGCGCGCGAGCGCAGGGCCTGCTCGACGGACGACACCCGGGCTCGCAGGACCGCGTGCTCGACGCGCTGCTCGCGCTGGTCGAGGTCCCGGCCCCGCTGGGATCGCGGGGACCCGCCCTCGACGCCGCCGTGCGCTTGGCGACGGCGCGCGGAGACGGCGACGCCGCCCGACGCCTCGAGGTCGCTCGGATCGCCGCAGCTCGCGCTCTTCGCGACGGGACGCCGGCGGATCTGCGCGGCGGCCTGGCGTCGGTCCCGTGGGCGCGGGCGCCCGCTCTGGCGGCGACCGACGTGACGTTCGCCCCGGGGCAGGTCGCGCAGCTCGAGTCGATCGTGCGCGCTCTCTCGACTCGAGATCGACTTCGCCCGCTTCTCGAGCAGGTCCTCGATACCATGGTCCTCTGGACCGGGGTCGAGCGCGGACTGCTGCTCCTGCGGGCCCCCGACGGGCGCCTCGTCCCGCGCGCCGCACGAAACCTGGCGCGGCGGGACCTCGGAGGCGAGCAGCTCGCCCTGTCGCAGACCATCGCCCGACGCGCGGTGGAGACGGGGGACGCGGTCGTAGCCACGGACGCCTTCTCCACGCTCGGCGACATGCACGCGAGCGTCCACGCCCTCCGTTTGCGAAGTGTGCTGGCCGTCCCGCTGCTGGCCCGCGGCGAAGCCCTCGGCGTGGTGTACCTGGACGACCGGGTGAGAAAAGGTGCCTTCGGCCCGGGCGAGCTCGCGTGGGTGCGCGTCGTGGCGTCGCAAGCGGCGATGGCCATCGCGGATGCGCGCGACGCGGTCCTGCTGCGACGAGCGGTGCGCCGTGCGGAGCGTGCCCGCACGCGCGTCGAGACGATCCTGCGCGAGCGCGAGGCGGAGCTCGATCTCACCCGCACGCAGCTCGAGCTCGCTCGCGATGGGCGCGAGACACGCTACTCGTACGACGAGATCGCCGGTCGCAGCGACGCGATGCGGGATCTGCTGCGGCTGGTGGACCGCGTGACGAGCAGCGACGTCCCCGTCCTCATCGTCGGCGAGAGCGGGACGGGCAAGGAGCTCGTCGCACGCGCGATGCACAACAACGGACCTCGCGCGCGACGGCACTTCGTCAGCGAGAACTGCGCGAGCGTGCCGGAGACGCTCCTCGAGTCGACGCTCTTCGGCCACGTGCGCGGGGCCTTCACCGGCGCTTCCGCGACGCGATCCGGTCTCTTCGACGTCGCCGACGGGGGCACCCTCTTCCTCGACGAGATCGGCGAAATGCCCCTCACGATGCAGGCCAAGCTCCTGCGGGTCCTTCAAGACGGTGAGGTTCGCGCGGTCGGCGGCGAGCGCTCGCGCAAAGTCGACGTGCGGGTGATCGGCGCGACGCACCGCGACCTGGGGGCGATGGTCGCGGCCGGGGGCTTCCGTGAAGATCTGTTCTATCGGCTGGACGTCATCTCGCTGCGCGTCCCCCCGTTGCGCGAACGAACGGAAGACATCCCGATCCTGGTCGACCACTTCGTCGCCAAGCACGGGGCGGGCCGCGCGGTGAAGGTGACCCGCGCGGCCATGGCGAAGTTGATGGCCTTTCCATGGCCTGGAAACGTGCGACAGCTCGAAAACGAGGTGAGGCGCGCGCTGGTGCTCGGCGACGGGGCGATCGACGTCTCCGAGCTCTCCGCCGACGTCGTGCGAGGCGGTCCCAGCGCGGCGCGGGGGTCGGGGACGGACATGCGCGCGCGGGTCGACGCGCTCGAGACCGAGATGGTGACCGAGGCGCTGGCCAAGACGCGGGGCAACCAGACCCGGGCCGCGCAGATCCTGGGCCTCTCGCGGTTCGGGCTGCAGAAGATGATCAAGCGCCTCGGCATCAAGACGCCCTCGGCGTGAGCCTCATGGCTTTGGCCGGGCGTCGGCCGCGTCCCTGCGAAATTGCGCCGGCGTCGTCCCGGTCCAGCGCTTGAATGCTCGAAAGAACGCGCTGGCGTCCGCGAACGCGAGGCGCTTGGCGACCGCGTCGAACGACTCCGCCGTCTCGCCCACGTAGCGGCGGGCGAGCTGAGAGCGCACGTCGTCGAGCAGCGCGCTGAAGCCGGTGCCCTCCGCCCGCAGCCGCCGGCGCAGCGTGCGCTCGCTCACGTGAAGCTGGCGCGCGACCGACGACGGGTCCGGCGAACCGGTGGCCAGCGCCTCGAGCAACTTGGTGCGGACCCGGTAAACGAGCGGGTCGACCGTCGGCAGGCAGGAAAGCAGGTACTCGGTGTGCTCCTGCAGGACGCGGCCGAGGTTCGGGTCCGCACGCGGCGCGGGCTCGTCGAGGAGCGACGCCGGCAGGCGAAGCTCGTTGTGCTCGGCGGCGAAGCGTACGGTGCATCCGAAATGGCGCTCGTAGAGCGCCACCTCCGCGGGCGCCGCGTGCGTGAAGTGCACGGCGCAGAGCCGCAGGGAGCCGACCTCTCTCTTGCCGAAGGAGAAGACCGCGGCGAACCAGCACTCGATGTCTTCCGGAGGGAACGGGTGGCCGCCGATCCGGTGCACGCGGAGCGCCGCGATGGGCCCCTCCTCGACCACGCGGATGCGCGCCATGTCGTCCATCAACTTCATGAAACGATCCGCGCGCTCCACCGTCTGACGCAGGCTCTCGCTGTTGCGAAGGAGGTACTCGTAGCTGCCGAGCGCCCCGGCGCGCAGCACTGCGCCGACGCGAAGCGCGATGGCCGGGTCTTCGCTCACGCGGACGGCCGCGGCCCACAGCGGAATGCAATCGGCGGTGGCCTGGCGGCCCCGCGGGTCCTCGAGCCGCTCGGCGCACAGACCCGCGAGGCCGAGAATTCGTTTCGTATCCAACCCGAGCGCCTCCATCGCGGCGACCTTCTGCGCCACGATGAGGTTCGACACGGTTCCGGGGACGCGGGGGGCCATCGGCTCGGTGGGTCGCGCACCACTTTAGCCCCGCGCAGTGGGACCGGAGGCCTTGCGCCACGAATGGCCACACCTTGGCCGCGCCGTCCATGACGTTGGCCGCGAACGCCAGGGCGGCTCGCCCCAGTCGTGGGCATCCTCGGCGCATGCACACCATGGCTGGCAGCGCCCTCACCCGCAGACCGCGCCGCGAAGAGTTCGAGGACCTCACCCGTCGCCTGAACACGGCCTCCGTCGCCAAGCGCCACGACCCCTATGCGGACGTCGATTGGGACGGCCCCGACGCCCGGATCGATCCCGCCGACCCCCGCTTCCGCCTCGCGCCCGACCACCCTCTCGGCGCGACCGACTGGTATCGGTCGCTCCCCGAGGCGAAGCAGAGCTCCTTCGGCCTCGACTGGATGTGCCAACAGCTGCGCTACGGCATCGCGTTCGAGTCTTGCCTGACGCGCGGGCTCCTCGAGCTCGCGGGCAAGCTCCCGGACCGATCGCCCGCATACCGCTACGTGATGCACGAGGTGATCGAGGAGTCCAACCACTCGATGATGTTCCGCGAGTTCATCGACCGGAGCGGGCGCCCGTCGGCGCCGCTCCCCGCCTTCCGGGTCCTTTACAACCGGCAGATCGTCCGGTGGGCCACGTCGTTCCCGGAGCTCTTCTTCTTCCACGTGCTCTCGGGCGAGGTCTTCATCGACGACGACAACCGCGCACGCCTGGCCCGTCGCGCGCAAGAGCACCCCCTCGTGCGCCGTATGATGCAGATTCACGTCACGGAGGAGGCGCGCCACGTCCGCTTCGCCCAGGCCTACTTGCGCGATCGCGTA
>DATGJA010000686.1:0-12397 GCA_035295445.1 Polyangiaceae bacterium
GACGACACCGACAGGATGCGCTCCAGCAGGGCGAGCGGCTTCTGCGTCATGTACCCGAGCTTCTCGGTCGAGAAGCTCTTGATCCACGGGGAGTACATGGCCACCTCGTCCCATACGTCGTCGATCGCGACACCCTTGGGGTTGGCGCCACCGCCGCGCCGGGCGTACCCGTCGCCGTGCGGCTTGTAGGCGAGGTCCTTGTTGAAGGTGAAGGGCTCGCGTCGATCGCGCAGGTAGTAGAGCAGGGTGTCGTGGTTTCTGATCCAGTTGGCGGTGCGGGTCTTGAAGCCCGACACCCAGCCGCTGCGCCAGACGATTTCGCGCCGGTACTGCTCGGGGCCGAAGACGGCGTCGAGGATCAGCTTCAGATAGTGGCTGGCGGTCGGGTCGCAGTGCACGTAGATCGACCCTGTCTTCTGGAGCACACGGCGCATCTCGACGAGGCGGATGGCCATCATCGCGAGGTAGGCGAGCGTGCCTCGGTGCTCCGCGAGGAAACCCTCGAGAGCGAGCATCATCTCGCGCAGGCGCGGGGGGACGGCGGGGCCGCGCGAGACGCGGCCGGTCAGCTCTCCGAAGGACGTTTCGGCGTCGTCGTCCCAGGTCCACGTGTCGACGAAGGCGACCTCCCCGGCGCGCGAGCGAGGCTGCGTCTCGCGACCTTTGGCATCCACGCGCCTGTCAATCAGGTGATACGAGCGCTCCGAGTTGAACGGGGGGTCGAGGTAGACGAGATCCACCGACTCGGTCGCGACGTGCCGCCGCAGCACGTCGAGGTTGTCGCCGCAGTAGAGGTTCCCCGGCATGGCCGTTGAGAATCGTCGAACGCCCGGCACGGGCGGTCCAGAATGTGACGCTTATCGAAGTCCCTATTTGCGGACGAGCGCGAGGATCACCTCGAGGACGATCAAGGCGATCACGACGAGCTCGAGCACCGTGCTCCGGCGTGACTCGATCTCGCCGCGGACCAGGCCATACGCTTGGGCGAGGAGCGCCTGCTTCGCGTCGATGCTCGATTGCCACGACCGGATGCGGAAGCGCCGTACCGCGCTCTCGTAGACGCGGGCGAGGTAAAAGTCGCCGATGATCTTGAGGGCATTGTCGATGCGCTCGGCGAACTCGGACAGCTCGACGAGCTCGCGGACGACGCGGCGTCCGAGGTCCACCCACGGGTTCTGCACGACGTACGCGAGGCCCCCGCGACGCGCCAGCTCGAGCTCACGGTAAACGCGCGCGAGCTCGCGGTCGAAGAGGCCGTCGTAGTAGCGGAGCTCGAGGAGCTGCGAGGTGGCGATCTCCAGCAGGTCGGGGATGTCTCGGCTTCCCGACGGCTCGAGGACGAACGCGCTGTTCCAATCGACGACGACCAGGTCGTCGTCGAAGTAGCTGTGCGCGTGCTTGAGCACGTCCTGTCGTTCGCCGTGGGAGAGCCTTCGGCTCGGGGGCTCTCCGACGACGAGGCTGGCCAGCACGGGCGACGACAGGACATCGCTCGCCGGCGGGTCGCCGTCGAAGCGCTGGACGTACACCACCGTGTACTCCTCGATCCCTTCCCAGTCGTGGCGCCCCCGCACCGCCGGCAGAAGCCGAGCCAGAAGGGGAGCGACCATGTCCCTCGCCAGGCGGTCGAGCTCCGGCGTCTCGTAGATCTCGTCGCAGAGAGCGACGAGATCCCCCAGCGCCGTGCCCTCGACGATCGGGACTTCGAACGCGATGGAGACGGCGCCGTACTGGAATAGGTGCGCCGATACCTCCGCGTTCAAGGTGGCGCCCACGCGGGGCAGCCTGAACGACCGCGTCCCGAGGGGAATGTCCAGCGGTTGCGCCGCGAGAACGAGCGACCGCGCCCCCTCGTGGGTCATCGCGCCGCGGCGCGACGCGTTCGCTTCGACCAGCGTCTGCGCATGGGCGAGGTCGATCTCGTCGGCGACGTCGAGGAGGCGATACCCCAGCAGACGCCCATGCCGGACGACGAGGGGGCGCGTCTTGTCTCCCATCGATCAGAGGTCCGCGACGGTGCCGAGCAGCGGCGCGGGGCACGCCGAGCAGCTCGACTGCACGCAGTTCGCGAAGTCGACGAACGCGGTCGAGCCGTTCGCGTAGCGGTTCTCGCAGTCGGTGGCGCAGGCCGTATTGCCCATCGAGCACGCTTGCGTGCAGGAGACGATGAGCGCGCACAGCCCCGTGCACGCCGCGCACGACGGCCCGCAGGACGTGTCGAGGCACGGCTGACACGCGGGGTTGGCCGCCGGGACGAGCGTACAGGACCCGCCCGCGTCGGATGCTCCGCTGCTCGCGTCCTCGTTCATCGACGAATCGGCCGTGCCGCCGGCCGTGCTCGTGCCGCCGCCGCCCTGCGACGAGCAGGGGGTGCCGGGTGAGGGGACGCAGTCGCCTCCTGGAGGCGGACGTTTCGCCTCTGCCGTGCAGGCGGAAAGGGCCAACGCGGCCGCCGCGTAGCAGCGCCCCAAACGAAACGTGCGCGTTCTGGTCACACTTCCTCCGCGATTCGCTCGAAGCGAGGCCCGCACCCTTGTCGAGGCTCGGCCGGCTCGACTTAGACTAAAGGATCGCCACCGATCGCGCCTGCCTGTCGGCAGCGAGCTCGTGGTACGAACGCAGGCATGAAGATTCAGCACCCCGTCAGCACCTGCATGGGCCTCCTCGTCGTTGCAACCGCCGCCGCGTGCGGAGGCGGCGCAGGCGAGGGAGGCTCGTCAGAATCGGCGTCGAGTCAGGCCGGACTCGTCGGCAATCCGGCGCCGGACTTTCGGCTGAAGGCCGTGGCCGGACAGTCGGGCACGGTGTCGCTGAAGGGACTGCGCGGCAACGTCGTCGTCGTCGACTTCTGGGGGACCTTCTGCGAACCGTGCAAGAAGTCGTTCCCCAAGCTCCAGGATCTGAGCTCGAAGTACGGGGGCAGCGGGCTGCGCGTCGTGGGCATCAGCGAAGACGAAGCCGACGACAAGGACAAGATCCCGACGTTCGCGGATACCTACGGAGCCAAGTTCGCCATCGCGTGGGACGAGGACAAGGCGGCCGCTCGCAAGTACAAACCCGAGACGATGCCGTCGTCCTTCGTCATCGATCGCAAGGGCGTCGTCCGGTACGCCCACGTCGGCTACCACGACGGCGACGAGTCCGAGATCGAAAAGGAAGTCAAAACTCTGCTCGGGGAGTAACCGGGCGACAAGGGCGGTGATGATGGGCGGATGGACTGGTCCAGGATGTTCGGGTGGCGTCGTCACGTTCGTCCTATGGGGGGTCCTTTCGTCGGTCTCGGCCGTCGTGCGAGCAGACGACAGCGTCGCCCGCCCGCCGGTCTCGACTCGCGCGGACGAGGGCTCTGCCGCGCTGCGCGAGCTCGAGTCGTCGTCCGACTTCCGCGTTCGCGTGACCGCGGCGCTCCTCGTCGGTCGCGCCCGGCCGCCCGGGTCGCGGGAGGCGCTCGAGCGCGCCTTGAACGACGCTCACTCGGCCGTTCGCGCCGCGGCCGCCGCGGCGCTCGGCACGCTGGGCGATCCGCAGGCGCTCCCCGCGCTCCGGCGGCGGCTGCCTGCGGACCCGTCGGCGAGCGTCCAAGCGCAGATCAAGGCCACCATGGATCGTCTGACGTCGGCGCAGGCCGCTGACGAGGGCCCCGCGGACGCCGCCTCGGAGACGCGGTTCGTCGTGCGGCTCGGGACGATGCGCAACCGCACGGGCGTGCGGGGCGACGAGGTCCGGCAGGTGCTCCTCGAGTCGGCGAAGGCGCGCGCGAGAGCGCTGCGAGGCGCGGTGGTGGTGGACGCGGATTCTGCGCCGCCGCACGCGACGGGTCCCCGCCGCGTCCCTGTCATCGCCCTCGATGGCAGCGTCATGCAGCTCGTCGAGTCGCGCGTCGGCGGCGTTTTCCAGGTGCAGGCCCGCGTCGAATTCACGCTGCGCCACGACCAGAGCCTCAAGGGCACGCTCTCGGGCGCGGCCACGACGCTCGGGTCGGGCGCCGCGATGTCCGACCAGGCGCGTAAGGAGCTCGAGGACACGGCGATCGACGCGGCCGTGCAAAGCGCCCTTCGTGGCGCCGAACAAGGGCTGATCGTCGCCGCCCGCTAAGTGCGGACTTGGGGGGGTGTCTCCAGTCCGATCTCTCGCTTCGCTCGAGCGTGCGGACTGGTCATCCTCGCGTTACTCGGCGCTGGCCCTGGGACCCCGCCGGGGGGATGATGAACGCCGAGCCACGGGCCTGGGATGGACGCCGCCGAGAACATCTTACGCGCAGGGTACAAGCTCGATCGGTACGAGCTCCTATGTCCCATCGCCTCGGGAGGAATGGCGGCCGTCTGGTTGGCCCGCTTGCGCGGCAAGCGGGGCTTCGAGAAGCTCTTCGCGATCAAGACCATCCGGACCGAGCTCGTCGAAGAACCGCGGTTCCAGGAGATGTTCCTGGACGAGGCGCGCATCGCCTCGGGCATCCAGCACCCCAACGTCGCTCAGATCCTCGACTTGGGAGAGCAGCAGGACGTCCTCTTCATTGTCATGGAGTGGGTCGACGGAGACTCGCTCGCCAAGATTCGCAAGCTCCTCTCGAAGCGGGGCACGAAGATTCCCGTGGGCTTGGCGCTCCGGCTGCTCGCGGACGCCTGCGCCGGTCTGCACGCCGCCCACGAGCTCTCCGACGACACCGGCCAGCCGCTCGGCATCGTCCACCGGGACGTGTCTCCTCAGAACATCCTGGTCGGCGCCGCCGGCGCGGTGAAAGTGATCGACTTCGGCATCGCGAAGGCCCAAAACCGGCAGCAGGGGGAGACGCGCACCGGCGTCGTCAAAGGCAAGATTCAGTACATGGCCCCCGAGCAGGTGAAGAAGGGCCGCACCGTCGATCGCCGGGCCGACGTGTGGTCGCTGGGCATCTGTCTCCACGAGCTCGTCGCCGGGCGCCCTCCGAACGACGGCGACGACGACGTGGAGGTCATCCGCAAGCTCATGGCGGACGAGGCACCGGTCCGCGCAGAGGGTTTGCCGGAGGCCATCGTCCGGGTGCTCGATCGATCGATGGCGCTCGACGTCGACGCTCGGTACCCGACGGCCGCGGGCATGCAGCGCGGGCTCGAGGGGGCGATGAAGGAGCTCGGCGAAGCAGCGACGAGCGAGGACGTCGCGTCCTTCCTGCGCGCGGAGCTGCCGGAGCTGGCCGACCGCCGCCGCCAGGTGGTCGCCCGGGCGGTGGATGAGGCCAAGACGCGCGTGCCGGCCCCCGAGGACCCCTCGGCCACGCGAGAGGACGTCGCGTTCGCGCCCACCGTCATGAGCGTCCGGTCCCCGTCCGGCCGCCCCACCGATGGGGCGAAAGCCATCGCCCTGACGAGGCGCAAGGATCTGCCGTCCGGGGCGCGGCTGTCGGTGTCGGACGCGTCGACCGAGGACTCGCGCGTCACCTCGTCCCCCTCGTCGTCGTCCGCGCTCGACGCGGAGCCGATCGAGATCCCCAAGAAGAGCCGCGCGGCCCTGTGGACCGCGTTGGTCCTCGTCGTCGCGGCGGGTGGGGCGGCGATGGTCTGGCCCGCCGGGGCGCGACGCGTGCTCGCGGCGGTCGGGTTGGTCGAGCCCGAGGCGCCCGCGGGCACCGTGGCGGTCATCGAGCCGTCTCCGACGCCGTCCGCTGGCACGATGTCCCCGGCCATCTCCTCCGTCCCGCCCGTCGCCGTCGCTCCTGGCGCGGTGAGCGCGCCCCCCTCGACCCTGAGCGCCGAACCGACCGCGCCCCACCCGGCTCACGCCGCGCCGGCGCCGCCGACCCCCGAGCTTTCCGGGTCCGCCCGCTCGCACCTGACGTGGCCGACGCCGAGCGCCTCGGCGCCGCTCGAGCCCTTGCCCTCGGCGACGCCGCTGCCGACCCAGGAAGAGGACCCGAACAATCCCTACAACAACTGAGAAGCGTCCCATTCAGGACCTCTCGGCCCGCGTGCTATAGGCCGCTCTGTCATGGGCATGCGTACGTCGGCCGAAGTTCGCCGCGCGTTCCTCGAGTTCTTCGAGAAGAATGCACACACGATCGTCCCGAGCTCGCCGCTCGTGCCCGCGAACGACCCGACGCTCATGTTCGCGAACGCCGGGATGGTCCAGTTCAAGGACGTCTTCGTCGGCCGCGAGACACGCGCGTACCGTCGCGCCACGTCGAGCCAGAAGTGCATCCGCATCTCGGGCAAGCACAACGATCTCGAGAACGTGGGCGTCACGGCGCGCCACCACACGTTCTTCGAGATGCTCGGGAATTTTTCGTTCGGCGACTACTTCAAGGAGGAGGCGATCGCGTTTGCGTGGGAGCTGCTGACGCAGGTGTACGGCCTCGCCGAAGACCGGATGATCCTGACCGTCTTCGGGGGCGCCGACGGCGTGCCTCCGGACGACGAGGCCCGGGCGATCTGGCGGAAGGTGACGGGGTTCCCGGAGGACCGGATCATCGGCATCCCGGGCGTCCCTGGGGACAACTTCTGGCAGATGGGCGACGCCGGACCGTGCGGGCCCTGCACCGAGATCCACTGGTTCAACGGCGACGCGTCCGGGGGCGTGCCCTACGGGTCCTTCGGCAAGGAGCCGACGCCGGACGGCCTCGGGTGGATGGAGCTCTGGAACCTCGTGTTCATGCAGTTCGATCGATCGATCGATCCGTCGGGCAACGCCACGCTGGCGCCGCTGCCCAAGCCGTGCGTCGACACGGGCGCAGGGCTCGAGCGCGTGTCGAGCGTCCTCCAGGGAGTGACCAGCAACTACGACACCGACCTGCTGCGGGTGCTCGTCGACAGGGCCAGCGAGGTGAGCGGCAAGCGCTACCGGGGCACCCAGGGGGACGACGACGTGTCGATGCGCGTCATCGCCGACCACGCGCGAACGACGGCGTTCCTCGTCGCCGAGGGCGTCTTTCCGGACCGCGCGGGACGCGAGTACGTCCTGCGCCGCGTGATGCGCCGCGCGATCCGCCACGGTCACCGCCTCGGGATCCGCGCCCCCTTCCTGCACGAAGTCGCCCTCGAGGTCGTGCGCACGATGAGCGACTCGTACCCGGAGCTCGAGCGGCGCAAGGACCTCATCTCGAGCGTGACCTTGGCCGAGGAAGAGCGCTTCCGCGAGACGATCGAGCGAGGCCTCAAGATCCTCGACGAGGAGATCGACCGCGTCCGCGCTTCGGGTGCGACCATCATCGGAGGCGACACGGCGTTCCGGTTGAACGACACCTTCGGCTTCCCGATTGACCTCACGCAGGTGATCGGTCGCGAGCGCGGCCTCGACGTGGACCTCGATGCCTACAAGCGGGCGCTCGACGAGCAGCGCGCGAGGAGCGAGGGCTCCAAGCTCGGGGAGGCCGCCGTCGAGCACGTGTGGCGAGAGGTGCTCGAAGCCGCGCAGAAGAGATCCCCCGCCGGGACGAAATTCGTCGGTTACGAGCGCGAGGACGCGGACGCCCGCGTCGTCGCGATCGTCAAGGACGGCGCGCTCGCGATCCGCGCGATCGAGGGGGACAAGGTCATCCTGGTGACGGACGTCACCCCCTTCTACGGCGAGGCCGGAGGGCAAGCGGGGGACCAGGGGACCGTCCGCGGCGCCGGGTCGGACGCGCTGGCCGTGCGGATCGAGGACACGCAGAAGCCGATTCCCGGCGTCATCGCCCATCACGGCGTGGTGACCAAGGGGGGGGTTGCGGTCGGCGACGCCGTTCGGTTGACGGTGGATCACGAGCGGCGAACGGCGACGCGCCGCAATCACTCGGCAACTCACCTGCTGCACTGGGCGCTGCGGACCGTGCTCGGCGAGCAGGCGACCCAGAAGGGGTCGCTCGTCGCGCCCGACCGCCTCCGCTTCGACTTCGCCCACAACCGCGCCCTGACGAGCGAGGAGATCGCGAGGATCGAGGACTTGGTCAACGCCAAGGTGCTGTCCGACGCGCCGGTCGTCACCGAGGTCCTGCCCATCGACGAGGCCCGCAAGCGCGGCGCGGTCGCCATCTTCGAGGAGAAGTACGGCGACGTCGTGCGGATGCTCACGATGACGAAGGACTCGATCGAGCTTTGCGGCGGGACGCACGCGCGCTCCCTCGGCGAGATCGGGCTCTTCAAGGTCCTGACCGAGCAGGGGCTGGCCGCGGGCGTCCGCCGGATCGAGGCGGCGACGGGCCTCGGCGCGCTGAGCTACGTGCGTTCGGTCGAGGGGACGCTCAAGGCAATCGCGCGCGCGGTCAAGGCGCCGGCGGCCGAGGTAGCCGACAAGGTCGAGAAGCTCCTCGAGCACGAACGCTCACTCCAGAGAGAGATTTCCGAGCTCAGGCGTAAGGCGGCGATGGGATCGGCCCCCGGTGGCGGCGGGTTGGACGACATGCTCCGGTCCGCCCGCGACATCCCGGGGGGCAAGGCGCTCGCAGTCCGCCTGTCGGTCGCCGACGCCGCGACGCTGCGCGAGGTGGGCGAGAAGCTGCGCGATCGCCTGGGGGAGTCGGTCGTTTTGGTCGGCGCGGTCGTGGGGGAGAAGGCGATGCTCGTCGCCACCGTGTCGAAGGGCCTGACGGGCCGTTACCCGGCGGGCGACGTCGTCAAGCCCATCGCCCAGATGTTGGGCGGGTCCGGTGGCGGTCGCCCCGACATGGCGCAGGCCGGAGGAACGCGAGTCGAGTCGCTGGACGAGGCGCTGGCCAGTCTTTATGCCCGTCTGTCCTGATCGAGCCACCGACCGTGTGGACGCCGGCAGCGCCGATGTGAGATCCTCGTGCACATGACCGAGGCGAGCCGGAGCGGCCTGCCGCCGCTGGCGCACGGAACGGTCGTCAACGACCGTTACGAAATCCGTCAAAGCCTCGGCAAAGGCGGCATGGGCGAGGTGTTCCTCGCGTACGACCGCACGACGCTCCAGCCGGTCGCCCTCAAGATCGTGCGCGAAGAGGCGCGCATGCCCGGCGACGACGAAGCTTTGCGCCAGGAGCTGCTTCTGGCGCGCCTCGTCGGGCACCCCAACGTCTGTCGGGTGCACGACCTGGCGCCGAGCGCGTATGGGCCCATCCTCGTGATGGAGTACATCACGGGGCAGACGCTCCATACGCACATTCGTCGAAAGAAGGCGCAGGGCGGGTACACCGCGGACGAGTTTCGTCGCATCGCCCACGACGTCGCGTCGGGGGTGGCTGCCATCCACCAGCAGGGCCTCGTCCACGGCGACCTCAAGCCTGGCAACGTCATGGTCACGACGAATCCGGACGGCTCGTTCGGCAAGGCCATCGTCCTGGACTTCGGCTTCGCCAAGGAGAGGGCCCGCGCAAGCGCCCGGCGGCCCGGCGCGCCGCCCGACGGGGGCACGCCGAACTACATGAGCCCGGAGCGCATCCGGTCCGGCGGGGCGAGCCCGGAGGACGACGTCTATGCGCTCGGGTTGACGCTGCTCGAAATGTGGACGTGCCGCGTCCCCGAGCCAGGGTATCGGCCGCGAGCGAAGACGATGCGGCAGCAGATCATGTTCGACGTGCCCGCGGGTCTCAGCATCGACGAGATCAAGCAGGTGTTCCGGTGTTTCTCGGAGGACCCGCAGCACCGCCTGCCCGCGCGCCACCTGCGCTTCTTCAACCCGGTCACGCTGACGACGAACCCCATCCAGGTCCCTCGCGAGCGCCTCGACCCGGGGCCGCCCCCGGGGCGAGCCGCATCGCAATCGTTCGTGCCTGGAACGCAAGCGCTCCTGGCGACGTTCGCGTCGAACGCCCCCGAGTTCGTCGGCGAGCTCGTGGGCCTCGACCGGCCGCAGGTCACGATCGGCCGTCGCGCCGACAACGACGTCCTCGCCCCCGAGGCGACCGTGAGCGGCCAACACGCCCAGTTTCGCTGGCAGAACGCGACCTGGATCGTGGAGGACCTCGGCTCGACCAACGGCACCTACGTCGACCACAGCTACGAGCGGCGCAAGAGCGTGAACCTCATGCACGGGGGCGAGGTCCAGCTCGGCGAGCTGCGGTTCAAGCTCGTGAGCTTCTCCAAGGACAGCGCCAACCACAAGCGCGCGAAGGCATACCTCGGCAAGCGCGACGGGCTGACGGGGCTGCTCCTGAGAGACCATCTGCTCCGCGCGGTCGAGGAGGAAGCCGCCTTCGCCGACTGGGTCGAGGCGCCCTTGACCCTCGCGCGCTACGAGCTCCGGGGGCCGAGCCGTCTGGTGAGCGAGCGGCCCACCATCCTCGAGATGCTCGCGCTCCGACGCGCGGCCACCCGCGTCGTCGAGCTGACGGACATGCTCCTGCTGTCGCTCATCGCGGTGACGGCGGGGCGCAGCGGGCCGCTCCGCTTCTGCGTGGCGATGGTCGGGCCCGGCCCGCAGGAGGCGCGCAACCTGGTCGAGCAAGTGGTCGGGCAGGTGCAGGGAATGCTGCCGGACGGGCTGGATCTGGCGGCGACGATCGCTCGCCACGAGGCTGGCGCGACGGTCCAGGCGTTGGTCGACGCCTGAGCGCGCGAGGAGGGGAGGGCACGAGGTGGGCGAGCTCCGGAGCCGGCAGATGTCACATCCGCCTTCGGATCCGCGTCCGGCGTCCTCGCGGGCGGGGTTCGCGGGGTTCCCGGAGCAGGAACGGCCTGTCTACGGGGAGGTCGTCGGCGCGGTCCTGCTCGGCCTGTTGCTGATCGTCGCGGGCCTCTACCTGTGGCGCCGGCCGCCGTCGGCCGCTGCCCGTTCCCCCGAAGAGGCCGCGTCGTCCGCGGCGATCGCCTCCGCGGTCGTCGCGCCCGGCGGTACGCCCCTGGGCGCCGCCGAGATCGCGCCGCCCTCTCCGGTCGCGCTGTCGGAGGTGCGCGTCCTCGGCTGTCACGATCGGGGTCCCGGCAAGACCGCGCCCGACCAGTGCGACCACGTGGCGTCGATGGAGCAGGCGCTGTCGCGCGCGGTCGAGCACTCGGCCGCGTGCGTGGCGGAGGCCGGCACCAGCGGATCGCCCGCCACGATCGAGTACGTGGCCGACTTCAGCTTCGCGAGGCAGAAGGTGCACGTGACCCTCCCGCGGAGCGGCCGATCCGTGCACGATCGCAAGGTGGTGGGCGCGTGTGCCGCCGCGGTGCGCGAGGGGCTGCAAGGCCTGGCGCTCGACGGGATGGACCACCGCCACGCGCGCTATCGAATTTCCGTGACCGCGACGTACCGCGCCAAATCATAGGGTCCGGCCCCGGTCGCTCGAGCCTGCGCCGCCTTTTGCGTCCGTCCGTGACTGGCACGCAGGGCGGGTCGCGGTTACGTTCCCGTCCGCCGCATGCCCGACGTCAAGCGCCGTCTCGTCGTGGTCGATCCATCCAGCTCCGCCGGGCCCCCGCCGCCAAGACAGGAGGACGACGACCGCTTCCACGACGCGTGTGGCGTCTTCGGGATCCTCGGTCACCCGGAGGCGGCCAACATCACGTACCTCGGCCTTCACGCCCTGCAGCACCGGGGACAAGAATCGGCGGGGATCGTGACGAGCGACGGCGAGCACCTTTACGCCCACCGGGCGATGGGTCTGGTGCAGGACATCTTCACGCAGGACCAGATCGCCAAGCTGCCCGGCCGGACCGCCATCGGCCACGTGCGCTACTCGACCGCCGGCGGGTCGCACATCAAGAACGCCCAGCCCATCGCCGTCGACTACGTCCGGGGGTCGCTCGCGGTGTGCCACAACGGCAACCTCACGAACGCGGAAGAGCTCCGCGCCGAGCTCGAGGCGCGCGGCTCGATCTTCCAGAGCGACACGGACACGGAGGTCTTCGTCCACCTCGTCGCGGCCAGCAAGGAGATCGCGGTCGAGGACCGGATCGCCAGTGCGCTGGCGCGGGTCAAGGGCGCTTACAGCTTGCTCTTCATGACCGAGGACGCAGTGATCGCCGTTCGCGATCCGATGGGGATCCGGCCTCTCTGCCTCGGTCTCTTGCCGTCGTCGAAGGAGGCGCACGTCGTCGCCAGCGAGCCGTGCGCGTTCGACCTCATCGGCGCCGAGTACGTCCGCGACCTCGAGCCGGGCGAGATGCTGGTGATCGACGCGAGCGGAATCCGGTCGCTGCGCCCGCTTCCCCCGGCGCACCCTCGCGCCTGCATCTTCGAGTACGTGTACTTCGCGCGGCCGGACTCCCGGCTCGCGGGCAAGAGCGTCTACGAGGTACGACGGGCCCTCGGGCGCACCCTCGCCCACGAGCAACGCGTGGACGCGGACGTGGTCGTCCCCGTACCCGACTCCGGCGTCCCCGCCGCGATCGGGTACGCGTCATCGCTGAACATCCCTTTCGAGATGGGCTTGATCCGCTCGCACTACGTCGGCCGGACGTTCATCGAGCCTCAGCAGAGCATCCGGCACTTCGGGGTGCGGCTGAAGCTGAGCCCCGTCGCGCCGGTCCTGCGGGGCAAGCGAGTCGTCGTCATCGACGACTCG
>DATGJA010000687.1:0-2098 GCA_035295445.1 Polyangiaceae bacterium
GCGAGGCGCCCGGGTTACTGCGTTCGTTCGAGCGCCCGGATCGGGGTGGTCCGATTCCTCGGGGACGTGGGTCTCCGGCGGGCAGTCGGTCTTGGACGGGGACGGCGAAGTGCGCATGGCCGCGGGGCTCCCCGTCCGTCACTCGATCTCGATGGCCTGTCCCTTTTGCGGCCAGCGGTCGGGCGGTTGGGGTTGCTTGCTCGCCGCTTCACCGTCCGGACCCATTCCGTTCACGGCCCGCACCCGAGAGGCCCCTGCACTCCAGGCCGAAGGCGCGCGGGGTTTGGCCGACGGTTCGCTTGAAGTCGCGTCCCAAGTGCGCATGGTCGGCGTAGCCGAGGGCCGCCGCCAGCTCCGCGAGCGAAGGCGGATGCGGCGCGCCGAGAAGCGCCTGGAACATCACCGGGCGGAAGCTGACGCCGAAGGTCTCGCCTTCGTCGGTGAGCGTTCGCGCGAGGGTGCCCGAGCGAACCTCGAGGACGACGGCGCTCCGTTCGGCGGAGCTTGCGACGCGGAGGATCTGCGCCGCGGGATGTGGCAGCGCCTCGCCCTTGAGGGGGGACCGCAAGGACCAGCGGATCGACCAGTAGTGATGAATGCTCGGCAGCGAGCTGCGGTGAAGGGACGAAGCGCCGACCGTCGAAGAGCCCGTCGGGTCTCGGGGCGCGCAGGACTCCCCTCGGCGGCGGCATCGGCGGCTGGGCTCGCCGCCGCGGTGTTCGTACGCGGGCTCACCAACCTGAAGACGGTCCTCACGAAGGGCGAGGCGCACGGCGCGAAGGTCACGGCCTCCCTCGTCGAGGGGATGCAAGACCTGGCCGCGCAGGTGCATTGGGCGAGCGCGGGCTCAAAGCTCGCGCTCGACCGTGTGCTCGGCGACTCACCGGCACCGGCGCCCGCGCCGTCGACCGCGACGACCTTCGCCGACCTCCATGCGAGCATCGACAGCGCGATCGCATCTCTCGAAGCCATCGACCCCGACGCCCTCGAGGCACGCCTCGACCGAACCATCGAGCTTGCCGTGCGCGGTCGCACAAAGTCCTATCGCGGCGATCGCTTCTTGATCGAGTTCGCGCTCCCGAACTTCTTCTTTCATCTGACGCTAGCGTACGCGATCCTGCGCAACGAGGGCGTACCGCTGGAGAAAGTCGACTTCATGGGGCAATAGCGCTTCGTCGAGGCAGCGCGTCTCGAGGATCAACGGGTGCCCTGACCGGAGAAGCAGGGCGCCTTCGAGAAACGACGCGCCCTCCGCGTGGTGGACGGTCAGGCGGGGGATGCCATCGAGACCGAAGAACGACTTGGCTAGCTCGATGACGTGGTCCTCCGATTCGACCACGTCAATCTCGATGCCGGGGTAGGAGACCGCAAATTGCCGGGGTCCGACGGCGCCCCCGCAGCCAATGAAGAGCGCACGCTCTCTGCGACGCGCGAGACCGGCGGCGACATGCAGAAGATCGATGTAGGGCCAGCCGGACCTCGCGGCGTCGTCGAGACCGGCGCGCGTCCAAATCATCTCCCGACCTGAGCGGAGGTCGCGCGCCACCATCTCTTGGTACCCATGGTCGTCTCGCACCCGGACCTCGATCTCGCCCCTTCACCCGCCGAGCCAGGACCCGCTCCCCCCCAGGGCCAGCGAACGACGGGGCTCGTTGGTCGAAGGGGAGCGCGCATGAGTCCCGGCAGACCGTAGGAGGCCCGACCCACGGCGAGGGCCGGGAGCAAATCGGCGACGCGACCGACATCGTCTTTGCGAAAGGGTCCGCCCGTTCGTCCCAGCATGACACCGCCGATCGCCTCGGTATCCACCGCGACGTAGCGTGCGGCGAGGGCCGCTTGCTTGACCGGGGCGAGCTCGATTTCGTACTTGCTGCCCGGTCGGACCGCCCGTTCGATCGTGTCCCGAGCGAGACCGACCGACGTCATCGAGGCCCCGCGCAAGCCCATGAAGGCCACGTCGTAGCCGACGGCGCGCTCGAGGAACTCCAAGGCGAGCCGCTCGAAGTTGGCGGACGTCGAAACGTGGGCGGCAGCGTCAACCGGATCAAATCGCATACCCGGGCTGACACATGCTCGGGCTCGCGGTTCCCGAGAGCCG
>DATGJA010000688.1:0-8846 GCA_035295445.1 Polyangiaceae bacterium
GATACCCGGGGAAAAACGAAGGGGAAAGTGCAGGGGTCGCGGCGGGTGCGGGCTACCTGGCAGCCGAATACATGGGGTGCCGCGTTATCAACAGCTCGTTCTGCTGGGTGCTTTCCGTGACGCCAATCGCATCGACCTTCCTGGTGGGGAGAAGCGTATCGATCCGAGCGAGCGCGCCGGGACGCGACTCGAGCGCCGATCCCTGCGTTGAGTCCCCCCTTCCACGAACCCCCACCCTCATCAGGTCTTCGCTACGCGATCCGCGATGCCCTCGGCGATCCGCCACGCCACGGCGCAGATGGAATGTTGCGGGTTCACGCCGAGGTTGGTCGGGAAGAGGCTCGAGTCTGCCACGTAAAGCCCCGGCACGTCGTGCGCCTCCCCGTGCGGACCGACGACGCTCCGGTCGGCGTCCGGACCCATCCGCGCCGTGCCGAAGAGGTGAGCGGCGATGCAATGGAAGAACGTGGGATCGTCGGGCAACGAGTCGAGGGGGGCGAGCTCGTCGATCGTCCGGATGCGATCCGGCACCCCGTGCACCCCCGGCAGGACCTCACGAGCGCCCGCCGCAAACATCATCTCGGCGAGGCGGCGCACCCCAAGCTTGAGATCTCGGACATCTTCTTCGAGGAGATCGTACTCGATGACCTTTGCGCCGAGGAACCCTCGCCGGACCCTACCGAAGGCCCGCGCGCGGATTTGGACACCCCAGATCGCCAGGTGCCCATAGGTCGCGAGGCTGCGCACGAGCTCCGGCCCGATCCACGGCAGGCGCGCGGCGCCGAACTCGAGCGGCATCGACACCGTCTCGATCTTCATTCGCTCGTGCCAATAGTGCACGCTCTCGTAGCCCTGCGTGGCGCCGAACCACATCTTCACGGGTTGGTCGAAGACGCCGACGACGCCCGTGCCGGGATGGGCCTGCAGGCGCCGGCCGACTACGCGGCTGGCGCGACCCACCCCGTTGTCGATCAAGAAGAGCGGCGTCTGTATCGCGCTCGCCGCGACAACGACCGCATGACGTGCCGCGACCCGCATGGGCGGGCCGACCCGCCCGTCCTCGCGGCGTATGAAGCGACCTTCGACCCCGACGGCGCGCCCCCACCGCGTGAGGAGCCGCCGCGCGACGCAATCCGCGTAGACGCGCGCTCCCTGGCCGACTGCCCGCGGCACGTAGGAGACGTTCATGCTCTGGCGCCGCGCGGTCGGGCACCCCTGATTGCAGTGGGCCGACCCCTGGCAATCCTTGACGTTGCGCCGGATGCGGTGGCCCTCGATACCCAGTCGCCGCGTGGCGCGCTCCATAAGGGCACTGTTCTCGCCGAGCACGTCGTCCGGCGCCGGCGCCACCGAGAGCTCGTCGTCGAGTCGTCCCCAAATGCGTTCGAGCTCCGCGTACGAGAGCAGCGGCCCGATCCCGTGCTCCTCTCGCCAGTGCCGGTGGATGGGCTCGGGCATCCGATGGATGATGGCGCCGTTGATGGCCGTCGTGCCCCCGACACACGAACCCTGGAGGATCGGCGTTACGGCGCGGCCCTGGGCGACCTGAAAGCCCATGTCGCGCCAAAGGCGCTTGAACGACGTGTACATGTCGCTTCGCAAGCTCGCGGTGGGCACGTGGGGGCCCTCCTCGAGGACGACGACGTCCACGCCGGCTTCGGAAAGGACGCGCGCGACCGTGGCTCCGGCGGCGCCCGAACCGATGACGACGACGTCGGCTACGTCCTCGACCCGCGCCTTCCCGGCGACATCCGCGAAACCGAGCAGCGCGCCCGAGGTCATCGCCGCTCCTCGGCCACGGGCAGGCCGCGCCGGGCCCACTCGGGGGGCGACGCGTCGACGGGCGCGATGCCTACGGCGGCCTGCACCTCGGGCAGACCGCAGAACCCCAAACACGCGACCGTCTTGAGGAAGAGCGGCACCTCGCGCACGACGTACGTTGAGCTCCGGCCGAGCCGGTCCAGCAGATCGAGCCGCTCCGCCCGCGTCAGGCCCACGAACGTCCGCCACCTCCCGAGGACCAGCGGCGGCGCCAAGTTGACGAGCCAGATGCATGCTCGCAGCCCCACGCGAAAGTGCGCGGGCGCGCGCCGCAAGAGGTCGCGGACGAAGCGATCGAGGGGCACGTCGCCCGCGCCCACGCGGATCGCATCGCTCGCCCCGGAGGGGAGGACCGCGTCGAAGACCGCCGAAAGGCATCGAAGCTCGGGGCCCGAGAGCATGTGCAGGTGTGCCATACCACGACGGCCGCCGGCGGCGCGCCGACCGCGAAGCGCGTGGCGCGCGCGGTCAAGCGTCTGGCGCAGGGGGATCGGGACGCGTCTCGGCGCGCCGGTGCGCCGCCGGCGACATCCCGCGCCAGCGGCGGAACGCGCGCGAGAAGGCCGCCTGACTGGCGTAGCCGAGCCGTTGTGCGATCTCGCCGAGCGACAGCTCGACGCTCTTGAGCATCACGAGCGATAGCTCGTACCGAACGCTCTCGGTCAGCTCCTGCAAGGACGTCCCCTCCTCTTTGAGGCGACGCTGCAGCGTCCGCTCGCTCACCCCGAGGTTCTTCGCGACCGCGGGCAAACCGACCGCACCGGGACGGAAGGCGCGGAGCAGGCGGCGACGGACGTCGTGCGCGAACGCGCGGTCGCTCGGCATGCGCGCGAACAAGTCCGCCAGGTGCCGGTCGAGCACGGCGGCCAGGTTCGCGTCTGCCGTCGCGAGGGGCATTTCAAGCCAGCGCGCAGGAAACGCAAGCTCGTTCGCGGCCCAGCCGAACCGAACGGGACACCCGAAGACGCGCGCGTGCTCGGAGACGACGCGCGGCTTCGCGTGCTGGAACGCAACCGAGGTCGGAGCGTCCGAAGCCGCCAAGGCGCGCTGGGCGAGCTTCATTAGACCGGCGAGGAGAGCCTCGCAGCGATGGCGGTGCGATTGCACGTCGCGTGCCTCCATCCGGTAGGAGAAAAAGGCCACGTCGTCGCGCACGGAGAGGCCGATCTCGCCTTCGGGGTAGAGCACGGCGGCGAGCGGACGCAGCTCGTCGTAGGCCTTCGCGAGCGTGGGCCGGCTGATGAGGGCGTAGTCGACGACGTCGACCATCCGGGCGCCGCAGCGCTCGCCGACGTGGAGGCCGAGGTCCTCGTCGCCGCTGCGCGCGGCCGCCTCTCCGTACACGGCGGCGATCTGGCGCAGCGGCACCACTGCCAGCGGGTCGTCGAGACGCGCGAGGTCCATCCCGACGTGCGCGCACAGGCGGCGAGCCGGAACGTCCACCACGCCGGCGGCATCGATCTCCCGCACCATGAACTGGGCGCGCAGGCTCGGCACGGTCGTCTCCGGGCGGCCCCGCTGCGCCACAATGCCTCGAATTTAGCCCTGGGGCGCCGTGGACGCACGCGCTATGGCGCGGCAGGCACGCAAGTATCAGGATCGCAGCTGTCGCCCTTCCGGAGCCTTCTCGTGGACTCGCCCCTCGATCTTTTCTCGCCCGCGGTGAGCGCCTGGTTTTTGGGCGCCCTCGGGGAGCCCACGCCCGCGCAGCGACGCGGATGGCCGCCCATCGCGCGCGGGGAGTCGACGCTCGTCCTCGCGCCGACCGGCTCCGGCAAGACGCTCGCCGCCTTTCTCGTCGCGATCGATCGCTTCCTTCGCGCCCCAAAGGGGGGCGACCGCTTCCTTCGCGCCCCCTCGGGAGTCGGCCCGCGCGTCGTCTACGTGTCGCCCCTCAAGGCGCTCGCGGTCGACGTCGAGCGCAACCTTCGCGCGCCGCTCGACGGGATCGGACGACACCTCGCCGCGGCCGCAACGGCCGGCGGACTCCCGACCGTAGACGTGCGGACGGGCGACACGACCGCCAAGGATCGCGCGCGCATGCGGCGGTCGCCCGGCGACATCCTCATCACCACCCCCGAGTCGCTCTACCTGCTGCTCACGTCTGCGGCGCGGGAGCTGCTCGCGGACGTCGACACTCTCATCGTCGACGAGATCCACGCGCTCGTGCCGACCAAGCGGGGCGCGCACCTGGCGCTGTCGATCGAGCGCCTGGAGGCGCTACGACGTCCCGGCGCCCGCCCTCTGCAACGGATCGGACTGAGCGCCACGCAGCGACCGCTCGAAGAGGCGGCGCGCCTGCTCGCGGGCCTCGATCGCGGCGGCCCTCGCCCCATCACCATCGTCGACGCCAGCGCCCCGAAGAGGCTCGATCTCTCTGTCGAGTCGTCAGCTCCCGGAGGCGAAGCGCCGCCCGAGGGAGTGTGGCCGCACATCCACGCGCGCGTCGTCGAGTTGGTCCGCGCGCATCGGTCGTCGATCGTCTTCGTGAACAGCCGCCGCCTGGCGGAGCGACTGGCCGCCGGCGTCAACGAGGCCGCAGGCGAGGAGCTCGCCCTCGCCCACCACGGTTCGCTCGCGCGCGAGAAGCGGACGGACATCGAGCAGCGTCTCAAGGCCGGCGAGCTCCGCGCGCTGGTGGCGACCTCGTCGCTCGAGCTCGGGATCGACATGGGAGCCGTCGACCTCGTCGTCCAGGTCGAAGCGCCGCCGAGCGTCGCCTCCGGGCTTCAGCGCGTCGGCCGGGCGAGCCACGGCGTCGGAGGCGTCTCGCGCGGGGTCATCGTCTCCAAACACGCTCAGGACCTCGTCGCGTGCGCGGCCGGGACCATCTGCATGAAGGCCGGCGAAGTCGAGGAGACGCGGTATCCGCGCAACCCCCTCGACGTCCTCTCGCAACAGATCGTCGCGATGGCCGCGATGGAGGACCTCGACACCGAGGCCCTGTTCAACCGCGTCCGTCGCGCGGCGCCCTTCGCCGACCTCCCGCGCCCCGCGTTCGACGGCGTCCTCGACATGCTGAGCGGCGTCTATCCGTCGGACGATTTCGCCGATCTGCGCCCGCGGATCGTCTGGGACCGCGCCGCCGGGTCGGTCCAGCGTCGCGCAGGATCGCATCGCCTCGCCGTCACGAACGGCGGCACCATCCCCGACCGCGGCCTCTACGGGGTCTTCGCCGCGACGGGGGACGGAGAGGCGGCGACCGGCCGGCGCGTGGGCGAACTCGACGAGGAGATGGTCTTCGAGCTGCGCGAGGGCGACGTGTTCCTGCTCGGGGCGTCCTCGTGGAGGGCCGAGCGCATCACGTTCGACCGGGTCGTCGTCTCACCGGCCGCGGGCCAGCCCGGGCGAATGCCCTTCTGGCACGGCGATCGACCGTCTCGCGCGCGGGCCTTCGGCCAGCGCATCGGCGAGCTCGTGCGCGGCGTGGCCGAAGGACGCATCCTGCCCGCCCAGCTGCAAGAGGACGCCGCGCTCGACGCGCTTTCGGCGCAATCGCTGGTGGGGTACGTGCGGCGGCAGGCCGACGCGACCGCCGAGGTCCCGAGCGACCGTACGATCCTCGTCGAGCGCTTCGTGGACGAGGTCGGCGACTGGCGCGTCGTCGTCATGTGCCCGTTCGGCACGCGCGTCATCGCCCCCTGGGCGATCGCCGTCGCGGCGCACTTGCGGAGCGTGTACGCCGACGTCGACGTGCACTACACCGAGGACGGGATGGCGTTTCGGATCCCGGCGTGCGAGACGCCCCCGGAAGCGACCCTCTTTCTGCCCGACGCGGACGCTATCGAAGAAGCGGTCACGCACGCGCTCGAGGGGACGGCCCTCTTCGCCTCGCGATTCCGCGAGTGTGCCTCGCGCGCGTTGCTCCTCCCACGGCGCGACCCCCGCCGGCGCACCCCGCTTTGGGCGCAGCGCAAACGCGCGCACGATCTCCTCGCCGTCGCTGCCCGACACCCGACCTTCCCCATCGTGCTCGAGGCGTACCGCGAGTGCCTGCGCGACGCGTTCGACATGCCGGGCCTGGTCGGCCTCCTGCGCGACGTGGCCGCTCGACGCGTGCGCGTGTGCACGGTGGACACGCGGACCCCCTCGCCCTTCGCGTCGAGCGTGCTCTTCGCCTTCGTCGCGAGCTTCATCTACGAGGCCGACGCCCCCGTCGCCGAGCGCCGCGCACAGGCCCTCACGATCGACTTCGAACGCCTCCGCGAGCTCTTGGGGGACACCGAGCTTCGCGAGCTTCTCGACCCGGACGTCATCGAGAGCCACGAGCGAGGCCTGCAGCGCTTCTCGGCGCCCGCGACCGGGCCCGACGGCGTCCACGACATGCTGCTCTCGATCGGCGACCTGTCGGCCGGCGAGCTTCGCGCACGGTGCGCTCCCCCCGAGGCCGCCGAGGAGTGGACCCGGACGCTCCTCCGCGCGGGGCGCGCGATCGCCGTTCGCGTGGGGAGCGACGACCGAATCTCGGCCGTCGAGGACTCGGCCAAGCTGCGCGACGGCGCCGGCGTCCCCTTGCCCTCGGGAGTCCCACCCCGACTCCTCGCGCCGGCCCCCAGGGCCCTGCGCGATCTCGTGTCCCGGTACGCGCGCACGCACGGCCCGTTCACGCCGCATGAGGTCGCCGCGCGATACGACGTCGGGGTCGACGCCGTGGCTCGCGAGGTCGCGGGGCTGATCGAGGAGGGGCGTCTCGTCGAAGGCGCCATGCTCCCCGGTCGCAGCGGCCGCCAGATCTGCGATCGCGCCGTCCTCGACGCGATCCGACGCAAGTGCCTCGCCCGGCTCCGCCGGTCCGTCGAGCCGGTGGACGGTCGAACTCTCGGCAGGTTCCTGCTCGACTGGCAGGGGGTGGGTCGAAAGAGGCGAGGGCGCGAGGGGCTGCTCGCCGTCGTCGCCGAACTGCAGGGATGCCCGATCCCCGCCTCGGCGCTCGAAAGCGACGTCTTGCCCGCCCGCGTCGAGGGCTATCGTCCTTGGGACCTCGACGCGTTGTGCGCGTCGGGCCACGTCGTGTGGGGCGGCGTCGAGGCCCTCGGGGCCAGCGACGGCCGCATCGCCCTCTACCTGGCGGAGAGTGAGCCCCTGCTCGCAAGGCCTGCCGAACCCGCCGACGGTCCCGTCGCGGCGGCCGTCCGCGACGTGCTGTCGCGACGCGGCGCGGTGTTCTTCCCGGCGATCGCGCGCGAGGTGGGCGGCTTCCCCGGGGCGGTGCTCGACGCGCTCTGGCAGCTCGTTTGGTCGGGCGAGGTCACGAACGACACGCTCGAACCGCTGCGGCGGCGGGCGAGCGCGGCCGACGGCGAACCCTCCCGGCGGGATCGGCTGCGCGCGCGCCCGGCCCGGAGCGAGCCCCCCGGCAGCCAGGGCCGCTGGTCGCTGCGGGAGTCGCGTCGGTCCCCTACCCCCCCGGAGACCGACCGGCGGGCCGCCCAGGCGCGCGCCCTGCTCGAGCGCTACGGCATCGTCACCCGCGAGGCCGCGCACGCCGAGGGCATCCCGGGCGGCTTCGCGGCGGTGTACGACGTGCTCAAGACGATGGAAGAGCGCGGCCTTGTCCGTCGCGGGTATTTCGTCGAGGGACGCGGCGGGGCCCAGTTCGCCTTCCCGGGCGCCGACGAACGCCTGCGCGGCCGTCGGTACGCGGGCGACGCGGCGGGAGCCTCCCGTGAGATCGTCCTCGCAACGACCGATCCCGCGAGCGCGTGGGGTGCCCTCCTGGAGTGGCCCGCGGGTCCGCCCGAAGCGTCGCGGCCTCAGCGCGCGGCCGGGACCTACGTCGTCCTGCGCGACGGGGCGCCGCTCGGGTGGCTCGGTCGGGGCGACCACCCGTCGCTCGTGACGTTCCTGCCCGACGCGACGACCGGCCGGGACGAGGCTGCTGGCGGGCTCGCCCGTGCGCTCGCGTGGATGGTCGACCGCGGCTCGCTCCGGGGATTGCTCCTCGCGAACATCGACGGCGTCGACGCCGCCCAGAGCCCCCTCTTGCCCCACTTCGCCGCGGCCGGGTTCGTCGCGACCATGCATGGGCTGCTCAAGCGCCGGACCTCGGCGCACGAGGGGCGCGAGCGCGATGGGGGCGCCCCCACGCGCGATGCCTGAGGCGCCGCGGCACGAGCGCTTGCTCGCAGAGATCGGCGACGAGTTTCCGTCGTTCGAGATCCGCCGCAAGCGCGAGAGCCCGCTCCAGCGCGCGATCGCGACGGCCCTCGCGGTCGTCACGTTCGGCGGACAGATCCACTATTTGACGCGCTACCATACGGTGCTCTTCGGCAAGCTCTACGTGCCGGACGCCTGGGACGAAATGGGCGACGCCGCGCGCTACGTGCTCTTGCGGCACGAGCGGGTGCACCTTCGCCAGCGGCGTCGCCTGGGCGACGTCGCCATGGCCCTCATCTACCTTTTTCCCTTCTTTCCGCTGTTCGCGGCCTGGGGACGCGCGCGGATCGAGTGGGAAGCGTACGTCGAGACCATCCGAGCGACGGCCGAAGTCCACGGGATCGACGCGGCGCGGGCGCTCGAGGACGAGATCGTGCGGCGCTTCGTCGGCCCGGACTACGGATGGATGTGGCCGTTCCCGAAACAGGTACGCGGCTGGTTTCGTGCCGCGCTCGCCGACCTCGAGACCTGATATGGTGGTGGTGTCGCGATGGCGGTCGTCGGAATCGACCTCGGCACCACGAACACCGTCGTCGCATGCGTTCGCGGCGGACGGGTCAGCGTCCTCGCCGACGAGCAGGGGCGACGGCTCCTGCCGAGCGTGGTGTCGTTTCACCCGAACGGCGACGTCCTCGTCGGCTACCCGGCCAAGGAGCGACGCCTCGTCGACGCCAAGAACACGATCGCCAGCGTCAAGCGCCTCATCGGGCGCGCGTGGGACAGCGAGGAGATCGCGCGGGCGCGCCAGCGCTTCCCGTTCGAGCTCAAAGAGGGCCCCGGTCAGGGCCCGCTCGTCGTCGCCCGATCGCAGGAGTTCACGCTCCCCGAGATCAGCGCGTTCGTCCTGAAGCGAGCCAAGCAGATCGCCG
>DATGJA010000689.1:0-4717 GCA_035295445.1 Polyangiaceae bacterium
CTCCGGAGCTGTGGACCTTCGGGCCGGGTTCGGTCTCCACGGTGGATGCGGCCGGCTACCTTCACGAGAGGGCCGCTCGCCTGCCCGAGCCTCTGGCGTCCGTCGCGGCCGGGGAACCCGAGGCGACCGTTCGCGCCGACGTCCTTGACGCGCTCGAGGTGCGCCGCCCCGAGCTCCGCCCGCTGGCGGCGTGGATGACGGAGCGCGGGGCGATGCTCGCCACCGTGGTCGCCTGCGAGGGTGAGGTCGAGGGCGTGCTCGTCTTGCCGCGCGGCCGCCGGCAAGAGCCCGTCAGCTACGAGGAGATCCGCGCACTCAAGCGCCTGGCGGACCGATTGGCCTTGCCCTGTCGAGGGCGAGCCACGCGGGCCCGGCTGCTCGGGAAGGAGCGCGACGCCGCCGACCGTGTCGAACAGGCGGAGCTCGCCGTGGAGCGCATGGATCATCGGCTCGCGCTCGAGGGTGGGCGCGACGTGCTCGCCGCGCTCCGCCTCGCGCGACCGGCCACCGTGGGGGCGTACTCGGCTGCATCGCGCATGGCGCTCGAGGCGCTCGAGCTCCGGACCGGGGCAGGAGTGCCGATCGCCGTCGTGGCCCCGCCGGGGGTCGACCCCGTGCCGTTCCTCGCGCACGCGCACCTCACCGGCGCTCGATCCGGGACCCCGCTGGTCCTCGTCGACGCGACGATCGTGCGAGAGCACGACGCCTCGCGCTGGCGAGATCCGCGGTCGTCTCCTCTTGCCCTCGCCGATCGCGGAATGCTCGTCCTGCTCGACGGCGCGGCCCTTCCGGCGGAGGTCCAGCGGCTGGTCGCCCGGGTCTGCGCGGAAAAGAGAGCGCCCTGGGAGCGGCCCGACCCCCTCGACTTTCAGCTCGTGCTCACGGGCGTTGCGGACCCGGAGACCCTCGTCGAGGAGGGCCGCCTGCAACCCACCCTCGCCGCCCGTCTCGGCGATCCCCGCGCCGCCACCGTCGTCCTTCCACGCCTTCGCGATCGCCCCGACGACCTTCGCGCCATCGTGACCGACCGCCTCGCCCGCGAGGGCCTGAGACAGCTCGGGCGCCCCGTGGGCATCGAGCACTCGGCCTATGCGCGCCTCGCGGAGTACCCCTTCCCGGGCGAGGACGCCGAACTGTCGGCCATCGTCGGTCGCCTGGTCGCCCGTTGTCGCGCCGACGTCGTTCGGGCCGCCGACGTCGATGCGCTCACCCTGCTGCAGGAAGAATCGAGCGATCGGAAAGATCCGCTTACGGCGTGACACCTACACTCCGGCATACCTGGGGCGTTCCCGGAAGGGGGGGTCTCGGGCCGGGGGGAGGAGAACTGACCTTGTCTCGCGGCTTTCGGGCATGTTACTCGTCCGACGCCGCGGCCGTTTCGAACGGAGGAGACGAGGTCACCATGCAGAGTTTCGCCACGCAAGCGCTGCGCACGCTCGGTCTAGCCTCGCTCCTGGGGGCAGTGGGGGTCGCTACCGGCTGCGGCGGGGAAGACAACCCGTACAAGCCCCAGCCCGCTTGGTCGGGCAGGCATGCGAGCCTACCGGCGCCTCCGTCGATTCCGAGCACACCCATCAAGTCGGGCGACGCGTACACGGTGTACGGTGCCGTGCACCAGCTCCGAAGCCTGCTCCACGGCAAGGACGTCACCGCGAATCCGATCTCGATCACCGGATACATCGTCGACTCCAACATTCCGCGGGCTCCCGACTGCGCCGTCCACAAGACCGGCAAGGCCGATCCCGACGGCTGCAATCCCGAGGTGCCGAGCTTCTGGATCGCCGACGAGAAGGGCAACACCAAGGGCCCGAAGATCCGCGCGGTCGGTTGGGCGCGAAACTTCGCCGTCATCTTCGACGCAATGAAGGAATATAAGAAGGTCAAACCGGGCGAGCAGCCGAAGGAGCCGGTCACGGACGACATGCTCAACGTCCAGGTCCCGTTCCCCCTCCCCTCGGTGGGTGCGAAGGTCAAGCTCACCGGGGCCTACAACATCGCCAAGACCGTCGTCTCCGACATGGTGAGCGAGCCGTCCGGTGGGGTCATCACCCCGTCCAAGGTCGAGACGCTGGAGCCGGCGCCCGATATCGCAAAGTTCGCGAGCAAGAACAGCCCGTAAAGGGCACTCGAGTCGGGTGATTCTGCAGTGTTGCGGGCCGTCGCGGGCGGGCGTGAGCCGCCCCGCACGCCTCCATCATCCTGCGCTGGGCCGTGTGCTGTCCTGCGCCCTTCGATCGTCGCGCGGTCCACGAAAATGGCGCGTTGGCGGCGCGGTCGCAGCGCGGGTACGCCCGGGGTGCGGGTGTCGGCGGGTGGAGCTTGCGCCGTCCCGTCGCTTCGTTATGTTTGAACTGCTCACGGACGTTTCCCCGGCAACGACTGCTCTCTCGACTCATGGGACCGCGGACTGTGCTCGACGGCAACGCAACGTGTGGACGCGGCGGATTTCGCTGCCGCGGCCTGGCTCCTGATTCCGCGGCCGATCGTGTGACAGGCGTCGTTTGAGCGCTCAAGGGCGCATTTTCCGAGGCCGTGAAGAAGAGAGACACTCATGGGAACGCGTCTGTATGTCGGTAACCTTTCGTTTTCGTCTACGAGCGAGACGGTGCGAGAGGCGTTTGCGCGCATTGGTGAAGTCACCGACGTTCACATCGTGACGGATCGAACGTCAGGGCAGTCGCGGGGGTTCGGATTCGTGACGATGGGCACGCCGGCCGAGGCTCAGAAGGCGATCGAAGCCATGAACGGCGCGTCGCTGGACGGGCGCCCGCTTCGCGTGAACGAGGCCGAAGAGCGGCCGCAGCGTGGCGGATTCGGCGGTGGTGGCGGTGGCGGCGGCCACGGCGGCGGGGGCGACCGTCGTCGGGGCGGCGGCGGTGGCGGCGGCGATCGTCGCAATCGCTGGTAGCAGCCACGAGTTGAAGTGAAGCTAGCGCGCGTGAGGCGGCGGGTAGCGCTCGCCGCCGACGCGTCGCCGGGGCACAACCGATCAAAAGGGGGGACCGGCCGCCCCGGCGGCGGCCGCGGCAGGGCAGGTCCATGCACGAGGTGGTTCCATGACCAATCCGAGCATCCAGAAGCGGCAAAAGGAGCGGGATCGCCAAGAGCGGCAGCGCGCCAAGGCCGAGCGCCGCAAGCAACGCAAGGAAGAGAAGGTAGATAAGGCCCCGGGCGTCGCCGGCGAGGATCCGGACATTGCGGGCATCGTCCCGGGTCCGCAGCCGCCTCAGGAGTAGCCAGCGTCGCCACGCCCTGAGGTGTCCTTCGTTCTGAGCTCCGCTGGGGAGCTCGAGGGAGCAGAGGCCGCTCCCCTCGAATAGGACTAGCGTCCAGCGTTCCTACCACGCCGTTTTCGCGTTACGCCATGGGCATGCGCCTCGCGATGATCGGTCTGGGCAAGATGGGTTACAACATGACGCTTCGGCTCGTCGGCGGCGGGCACGAGGTGGTCGCCGTCGATCGCAACGCCGAGCTTTCCAAGGAGCTGGCGGCGAAGGGCGCGATGTTCGCTGAGGGTGTGCCCGATGCCCTGGCGAAGCTCCAGGCGCCGCGCGTCGTCTGGGTGATGGTGCCGTCGCAGGTGACCGATTCGGTCATCGACGACGTGAGCGCACGGCTGTCGTCGGGCGACGTCGTCATCGACGGCGGAAACTCCAACTGGAGGGACTCGCGCGTTCGCGCCGAGCGCCTCGCCCAGCGGGGGTTGCGGTTTTGTGATGCCGGCACAAGCGGCGGCGTCTGGGGTCTCAAGAACGGCTACTGCATGATGGTGGGCGGGTCGCCCGAGGCGGTGGCGATCTGCGAGCCCATCTTCAAGACCCTGGCCCCGGCCGACGGCTACGCCCACGTGGGCCCGGCCGGAGCCGGCCACTACGTGAAGATGGTCCACAACGGGATCGAATATGGCCTGATGCAAGCGTACGCAGAGGGGTTCGAGATCATGAAGACCTCCCCTTTCGCGCTCGACCTGCACAAGATCTCGTCGATCTGGGGCCGTGGTTCCGTGGTCCGTTCTTGGCTCTTGGAGCTCCTCGAGGCGGCGCTCAAGGGCGATGCGGACCTCAAGGAGATCAAGGGGTGGGTGGAGGATTCCGGCGAGGGGCGCTGGACCGTTCAGGCGTCCATCGATCAGAGCGTCCCTGCGCCCGTCATCACGGCGTCGCTCCAGACCCGTTTTCGCTCGCGGCAGGACGAGTCGTACGGCGCCAAAGTCCTCGCCGCGCTCCGAAACCAGTTTGGCGGCCATGCGGTGAAAAAGACCTGAGAGCGTGACCGGAAATCGGTCGCGCTCGAAGCTCTTTCGGGGGAGGGGCCCCGAAAGAAACAGATGACAGGGCAAGGGGCTGGCCCATTTCCGACGAGCCCCTGAGGGCCACCTCTGGCAACGATGTGGGGCCTGACCGCACCGACGAGAGGGGCGAGGGGTGCGTCGAAACCTTCGAAAGGAGCGGGACCATCCGCTAGCCTTGGCTATAGTGCCCTCCGTATCCCCCGACGCCCAGTTCGCGGCCGAGGCGATCATCGCACGGGCGGAGGCTCGGGTCGGCGCGTCCCTGCTCGACAAGTGGCGCCTCGACGAGCTCCTTGGGATCGGCGGGATGGCCGCGGTCTACGCCGCGACCCATCGCAACGGCATGCGCGGGGCGGTCAAGATCCTCCTCCCGATGCACGCGGGCTCGACCGAGGTGCGCGAGCGTTTCCTGCGGGAAGGCTACCT
>DATGJA010000690.1:0-9412 GCA_035295445.1 Polyangiaceae bacterium
CCGCGACACCGTGCGCGCGTTCTGGCGAGGCGATCCCGGGCGCGTCGCGGATCTCGGCTACCGCCTGACCGGCAGCGCCGATCTCTACCAGCACGGCGGCCGGCGGCCCTACGCGAGCGTGAACTTCGTCACGGCGCACGATGGCTTCACCCTGCGCGATCTGGTGACTTACGACCGCAAGCACAACGAGCGCAACGGCGAGGAGAGCCGGGACGGCAGCGACGACAATGCGTCCTGGAACTGCGGCGTCGAGGGCGAGACCGACGACGCGGCCGTGCGGGCGCTCCGCCGGCGCCAGACGCGCAACTTCCTCGCGACTCTCCTGCTCTCGCCCGGCATGCCGATGCTCTCGGGTGGCGACGAGGTGGGCCGCACGCAGCTCGGCAACAACAACGCGTACTGTCAGGACGACGAGACCTCGTGGACCGACTGGGCGCTCGACGGCGAGCGCCGCTCGCTCCTTGCGTTCGTACGACGCCTCGGCCAACTCCGCCGCGAGCACCCGCTCCTTCGGCGCGCCACGTTCTTCCGCGGGCGTGAGGTCCACGGAACGGGGGTGAGCGATCTCGCCTGGCTCCGCCACGACGGCCAGCCCATGACCGAGGAGGACTGGAGCAACCCGGGCACCTCGAGCCTCGCCATGTTCGCGGCCGGGTCGGGGCTCGAGCCGACCGACGACCAGGGGCGGCCGCAGTCGGACGAGGACCTCCTCTTGGTCCTGAACGCGAGCGCCCTCGACCTCGACTTCGTGCTGCCGGCGATGGCCGAGCGGGCCCGCGCGGTGCCGTGGGAGCTGCAGCTCGACACGGCCGACGAGCGAACCGGGGACGAGGTCGAGCCCGGGGACTCCACGCGCGTCGTCGCCCACTCGCTCAAGCTCTTCGCGCGGCGCCCGGTGGTGCGCGCAGGACTCGACGCCGTGCGGGGCGCTCCGGTGTCCACGTACCGGCTCCAGCTATCGCCCGACTTCGGCTTCGAGGCGGCCGCCGCGCTCCTTCCGTACCTCGACGACCTCGGCGTCGGCTGCGTCTATACGTCGCCGTACTTTCGCGCTCAGAAGGGCAGCCCCCACGGCTACGACGTCGTGGACCACGCGACCATCGACCCGCGTCTCGGGGGAGAGTCCGCGTATGCCGCGTTCACCGACGCCATACGCGCGCGCGGCATGAAACACTTGGTCGACTTCGTACCCAACCACGTGGGGGTCGGCTCCGCCGAGAACGCGTGGTGGGTCGACGTGCTCGAGAACGGTCCGAGCTCGCTCTACGCGGACTGGTTCGACATAGAGTGGGATGCGCCCGGCGCCGGCCGGTCCGCCGGCAAGGTGCTGCTGCCGATCCTCGGCCGTCAGTTCGGCGAAGAGGTCGACGACGGCCATATCGGCATCGCCCGCCTCGGCGGCGCGCTCGAAGTCCGCTACAACCGCACGAACCTGCCCGCTTCTCCGCGCAGCTACGCGGTCGTCCTCGAACGCGCAATCGAGTACGTCGACGGCGAGGCGTCCGACCCGGCGCGCCAGGAGCTCGAGAGCATCCTCGCTCAGGTGAAGCACCTGCCGAGCGCGACGTCGACCGACGACGCGCTCCGCGCCGAACGGGCCCGCGAAAAAGAGGTCGTCAAGCGCCGGATCGCGGCCCTGTGCGAGGCCGATCCGGCGGTCGCGCGCGCCCTCGACGGCGCGGCCGCTGCCATCGCGTCGAGCCCCCGGCGTCTCGAGAGCTTCCTCGCCGACCAGAACTACCGCCTCAGCTCGTGGCGCGTCGCGGCCGAGGAGATCAACTACCGGCGCTTCTTCGACGTCAACGACCTCGCGGCGGTGCGCATGGAGGAGCCCGACGTCTTCGCCGCTGCGCACGCGCGGCTCGTCTCGCTCGTCGCCGAGGGCCGAATCACCGGGGTGAGGCTCGACCACACCGACGGGCTCTACGATCCGGAAGCGTACTTCCAGCATCTGCAGCAGGCGATGCGCGACCCGACGCGCAAGCCGCTCTATCTCGTCGCCGAGAAGGTCCTCGAGCCGGGCGAGGGGCTGCCCCGTTCGTGGGCCGTCGCGGGCACCACGGGATACGATTTCCTCGGAGTGGTCGCGGGGCTGATCGTCGACCCGGAGGGCCAGACGGAGCTCGACCGCGTCTACGCCGACATCGCCGGCCCGCCGCGGTCGTGGCCCGAGGTCGCCCGCCGCGGGCGGCTCGGCGCGCTCGATCGCAGCTTCGCGAGCGAGGTCCACGTCCTGACGCACGCGCTCAAGCGCATCGCGGAGCGCGACCGGCACGCGCACGACTTCACCTTCGCGAGCCTGCGGCGAGTCGTCCAGGGGACCATCGCCGCGTTCCCCGTCTACCGAACGTACGTGCGCCCCGACGGCACGCGTGAGAAGCACGACGAGGAGCACATCCGGACCGCGATCGCCCTGGCCCGGTGGCGCGACGGCGCGACGGACCCGTCGACGTTTGCGTTCCTCGAGCGCGTGCTCCTATTCGTCGACCGAAGCGACGAGGCGGCGCAATTCGCGATGCGCTTCCAGCAGCTGACGGGGCCCATCGTTGCCAAGGGCGTCGAGGACACGGCCCTCTATCGGTACGTGCGCCTCGTGTGCCTGAACGACGTAGGGTGCGATCCGCAGCGCTTCGGGACGACCACCGACGCCTTCCACGCGCACAACGCCGCGATGCTCGCCGAGTGGCCGCTGTCGATGACGACGACCTCCACGCACGATACCAAGCGCTCCGAGGACGTCCGGGCGCGCATCGCGGTGCTCAGCGAGCGACCGGACGAGTGGGGGCATTTCGTGAGGGCGCTGCACGCGGGTGCGATGGACCGATTCGGGACGGCGAGCGAAGGGCGGCCCGTGCCCTCCCCCGACGATGCGTACCTCTTTTACCAGACGGTCGTGGGCGCCCTGCCGTTCGCGGGCGTCTCGGACGGCTTCGCGGCACGGGTCGTCGCCTACGCTCGCAAGGCGGCGCGCGAGGCCAAGGCACGCACGTCGTGGACCAACCCCGAAGTCCGCTACGAAGGGGCGCTCGAGGCGTTCGTCCGCGGCGTGCTCGATGACGACGGGATGCGCAAGAGCATCGAGGACTTCGTGCGACGCATCGCGCCGTACGGCGCCGCGAACAGCCTCGCGACGGTTGCCCTCAAGCTCGCGGCTCCCGGCGTGCCCGACACGTACCAGGGCTGCGAGACCTGGGATTTCTCCCTCGTCGATCCCGACAACCGGCGGACCGTCGATTTCGACGACCGGCGCCGGATGATCGCCGACCTGCGCCGACGCGGCCCGCCCACCCCGGAGCTCGCCCGCGACCTCTTGTCTCGGTTCGAAGACGGACTCGTCAAGATGCACGTCACGCGTACGGGACTGCGCCTTCGTCGCGAGACGCCGGCGCTCTTCCTCGAAGGCGGGTACGAGCCCCTCGAGGCGCCGCCCCACGTCGTGGCGTTTCGACGGACACTCGGCGAACGCCGTCTCGTCTGTGTGGTGCCGCGCTTCTCGGCTCGGCGGACCGGCGGCGCGACGCCGTGGGCCATCGGCGACTGCTGGGGCCGAGACACACTGCGCTTGGGCGGGGCGGGGCGGTTTCGCAACGCGTTCACGGGCGAGACGCTCGAGGGCTCGGAGGTGCCGATGGCCGCGATCCTCCGCGTCTTCCCGGTGGCGTGGCTCGAGGAGCAACGATGATCGAGGCCCCCGAGCTGGGCGCGATCCCGGACGACCTCGGAACCGTGTTTCGCGCGTGGGCGCCGCACGCCCGTCGCGTCGGCGTGCAGCTCGACGACCGCGCGGGCGCGTCTGCCACCCAGCCGCTCGACGCGACGAGCGGCGGATGGTTCGAAGGACGGCTCGCGAACGTCGCGCCGGGGACGCTCTATCGCCTCGTCGTGGATGGCCGCGCGCTGCCCGACCCGTACGCGCGCTTCCTGCCCCAGGGCGTTCACGGCCCCGCCGAAATCGTGCGGCGTTGCCACACGCGCCCGCTGCGGCCCGCGGTGCCGCTCCGTCGTCACGTCTTCTACGAGCTGCACGTCGGCGCCTTCACGCCCGAGGGGACGTACGCGGCGGCGCAGGAGCGCCTCGGCGATCTGGTCTCGCTCGGCATCACCGCCGTCGAGATCATGCCCGTATCCGCGTTTCCCGGCGCGCGCGGCTGGGGGTACGACGGCGTGGCCCACTTCGCGCCGTATGCGCCGTACGGGCGACCGGAGGCCCTGCGCAGCCTGATCGAGCGCGCTCACGCGCTCGGGCTCTCCATGATCCTCGACGTCGTCTATAACCACTTTGGACCCCGCGGAAACTACCTGGGCGCCTTCGCCCCGGAGTACTTTCACGCGAACCGCGATGGCCCGTGGGGCAGCGCGCCCGACTACCGTGTGGCTTCCATGCGGCGCTATGTCTTCGACAACGCCCGCATGTGGTTCCAGGAGTACGGCTTCGACGGGTTGCGCCTCGACGCGACGCACGCGCTGCTCGACGAATCGCCGATGCACGTCCTGCGCGCGCTGCGGGATGAGTTTCCCGATCGGCTCCTCATCGCCGAGGACGACCGCAACGATCCGACCCTCGTCACCGCGATGGGCCTCGACGCGATCTGGGCCGACGACTTCCATCACCAGCTTCGCGTGCTGCTCACGGGCGAGCAGGACGGGTACTACGGAGCGTACCGGGTCGCGATCGAAGACCTCGCCCGCACGATCGAGCGCGGCTGGCTCTACGAAGGACAGCGCTACGAGCCGTGGGGCCGGGCGCGCGGCGCTCCGGCCCGCGCGCTGGACCCGGCGTGCTTCGTCTACTGCGTCGAGAACCACGATCAGGTCGGCAACCGGGCGTTCGGCACGCGCCTCGACCGCGACGCCGGCGTGAAGGCGCTCCGCGCGGCGACCGAGGTGCTGCTGTTCCTTCCGATGACGCCCCTGCTCTTCATGGGGCAGGAGTGGGCGGCAGCGTCGCCCTTTCTCTTCTTCAGCGACCACGAGCCCGATCTGGGGCGGCTCGTCGCCATGGGTCGCCGAAGGGAGTTCGCGCGGTTTCGCGCCTTCGGGGATCCGGCCTTGCGCGAGACCATCCCCGACCCGCAGGACCGGGCGACCTTCGAGGCGTCGAAGCTGCGGTGGGACGAGCGCGAGCGCGAGCCGCACCGGAGCTTCCTTCGCGCCATCCGCGAGGCCCTCCGCCGCCGCCGCGACGACCCCGTCCTCTCGGCGCCGTGCGACCGGCGCGCGATCCGCGCGAGCGTCGAAGGGGGCCTCCTCTGTCTCGAGCGGACCGCCGGCCGCCGTCGGGCCCGACTGCTCGCCAACCTGTCGGCGCGCCCCGTTTCAGGCCTCGAACCGTTCGCGACCGTCCTTCTGGACGGGTAGGTCCGTGTCAGCCCGCGACGAGAGCGGGTGGAAATGGAGGGTGAGGGTCATGCCCTACGAACGCCGCCGAAAGCCGAATGGATACGGGAGCCCGAGATCGGTCCGACCCTCTTGCTGGTGATACCCTGACGCGTGTGCTGGTAGGTCGGTCGCGAGAGCTCGCGGGGCTCGAGCAACTCGTCGAGGACGCGGCCCGCGGAGGCGGTGGCCTGCGCGTCCTCGTGGGAGAACCGGGCATCGGCAAGACGCGCCTCGCGGACGAGATCGCGAGCCGCGCCGCATCGCGCGCGTTCACGGTGGCGTGGGGACGCGCGTGCGAGACGGGGGGCGCGCCCGCATATTGGCCGTGGATCGAGGTCCTCGGGCCGCTGGCGGAGCGCGAAGTCGATCTGGCCCCACGCGTCGCTGCGCTCCTCGATCGTGTCGCCGCCGCGCCGCACGGGGAGGGAACCCGCGCGGACCCGGCCCGCGAGCGCTTTGAGCTCTTCGAGGGGGTCAGCTCCTTCCTGAGGGGCGCCGCGCGGCGAGCGCCGCTGCTCCTGGTGTTCGATGACCTGCACGCGGCGGACGTCGCGACGCTCGAGCTCCTGTTCTACGTCGCGCGCGGCCTGCGGACCTCGCGCATCGCCATCGTGGGAACGTGGCGCGACGCCGAGTCTCGGCTCGCTCCCGTATCCGACGTCCTCGCGCGAATCACACGAGAAGGAACGACGTTCGCCCTCGGCCCCCTTTCCGGCGACGACGTCGCAGAGATCGTGCGTCAGGACGTGGGCTCGACCGACGTCCCCTTCACCGCCGCGGTGTTCGCACTCACCGAGGGGAATCCTCTCTTCTTGCGCGAGACTCTCCACGCCGTCGCGGCGGATCGGCGCTCCCCCCCGCTCGAGGCGCTCCGCACCCTGCGCGTCGCGGGCGGCGTCCTCGCCCTCGTGCGCAGTCGCATGGAGGGCGCGGACCAGGGACTTCGCGCGCTGCTCGAAACCGCGGCCGTCGTGGGACGGGTGGTCCCGCTCGCCCTCTTGACGCAGGTCTACGGCGGGCCGGTCGACGAGGTGGAGCGGAGCCTCGAGGAGGCGGCCAACCGCGGCCTCCTCGTACGCAGGCACGACGACCGTTGGATCTTCTCCCACGTGCTCGTGCGCGAGGCCTTCTACGAAGCGATCGACGGCGCCTCGCGCTCGAGGATTCATGCGGCGGTCGCGGCGGTGCTCCAGCGCCTCGTCGCGAGCGGCGAAGCACAACAGCTGCCCACCCTCGCGCACCATGCTCTGGCGGCGCTTCCGACGGGCAGCCCTGCCGACGCCATCCGGACCGCGCGCCTCGCGGCCGACCGGGCTCGCTCGCAGCTCGCTTACGAGGAGGCGATCGCGCTGCTCGAGCGCGCTTTTTCCACGTGCGATCGGTTCGCCGTCGACGAACACGAGCGAGCCGAGGTCGAGCTCGCGCTGGGCTGGGCGGCCACCGAGGCGGGTCGCCTGGAACAAGGCCGCGAGCTCTTCCGCCGGGCGGCTCAGATCGCGCGCCGGCTCGGGGACGCCCGCCTCCTCGCGCGAGCGGCGCTCGGACAAGGCGGTGAGTACGTCCTCGCGGAGATCCGCGACGAGCTCGTCGACGGCCTCCGCGAGGCCCTCGTCGCCCTCGGCGATCCGCCGCAAGCGGACGACAAACGCCTCCGCGCCCGCCTGCTCGCGCGGCTCGCTGCGGCGCTGACGCCGAGCGCGACGCCCGAGGAGCCGCTGGGTCTCGCCCGCGAGGCGCTCGACCTCGCGCGAGACGAAGTCGACGAAAGAACGCGCATCGACGTCGCCGTGGGCGTGGGAGCCGCGCTCACGGACTTCGCGCCCCCGGACCAGCGCATCCCGGTCAACGAGGCGCTCCTCCGAGACGCCCGGACCGCCGGCGACCGCGTGCTCCGGCTGCGCGCGCTCAACCGTCTGGCCTGCGACCACCTGGAGCGCGGCGACGTCGCGGCGGCAGACGCGGTCATCGCCGCGCGAGCCGCGCTCGCGGACTCGCTCGGGCATCCTCGGTACCGGTGGCAGACCCCGCTCCTCCGATCCATGCGCGCCATGCCCGACGGCCGCTTCGACGATTGCGAGGCCGAGATCGCCGAGGCGCGTCGGATAGCAGCCGAGACCGCGGATCCCAACGCGGCGCGTTGCATCGAGATCCATCGACTGTCGATGCTGTTCGTGGCCGGCCGGGGCGACCCGCTGCGTGAGCAGGAAGGCGCCGCTCTGCGCGTCCTCGAGCCGCTCCCGGACCGGGTATCGCTCCAGTCATGGGTGTCGGCGACGGTCGCCGCGAGGCTCGGCGACCCCGTGCGCGCAGCGCACGCGCTTCGCGCCATGGGGCCGTCGAGCGTCATGACCGCCCGCATGTCGCGCGCGACGATCGCCGAAGCCGCGCTCGCCGCTGGAATCGTCGAGATCTACGAGCGCCTCTATCGGACATTCCCGGCCGACGAGGGCGCCAACGCATCGTGGGGGCCGTTCGCATTCGTCTGTGGACCTCCCATTGCGCGCATTCTCGGCGCGGTCGCGTTCGCCCTGGGCAAGGTGGACGCGGCGGTGAAGCACTGCGAGCTGGCCCTCGCCACCGCGGACCGGATGGGTGCCGACGCACACCGCGCTTGGGTTCACCTCACGTGGGGGGAGGGGCTCGCACGGACGCCCGAGGGTCGCGAGCATCTCCAGACCGCGCACGACGTCGCGCAGCGATTGCGGATGCCCGACGTGGTCGCGCGCGCGGCGGCCGCGCTGGAGCTCGGCAAGGCTGGGGCCGCGAGGGGCGTCGCGCCGATCCCTGCGCGCTCGGCCCCGCCGACGTTCTCGCTGCGCCGGGAGTCCAAGGATTGGGCGATCGAGCACGGCGGTCGCACCTTTCACCTCAAGGACGTGCGCGGGCTCGGCATGCTCGCCGCGCTGGTCGAGAGCCCCGGGCGGGAGATTCATGCGGTCGATCTCGCGTCGGATCCATCCGCGGACGCGCCCGGCGGCATCGACCTCGGCGACTCCGGAGAGGTGATCGACGCGCGGGCTCGCGAGGAGTACCGGCGCCGGATCGAGGAGCTGCGCGAGGAGGTCGCGGAGGCCGAATGCTTCGCCGACACGGCCCGAGCCGCACGCCTTCGATACGAGCTCGACGCGCTGACCGATCAGATCGCCGGCGCCGTGGGCCTCGGCGGTCGCGCACGTCGATCCGGGTCGGCGGCGGAGCGCGCCCGAATCGTGGTCCAACGTCGCGTTCGAGAAGCGATCAAGAGGATCGCCGACGCGGACGCCGAGCTCGGGCGCCACCTCGACTGGACGGTCCGCACCGGGACGTTTTGCGCCTACGAGCCCGAAGGACGCCGTAGCGCGCACTGAGCGATAGCCCGCGGGGAATCGGAACGATGTTCCGGCGCTTCGTCACGCCTTCGTGATGAGGAGCCCAACATGATCATCCGAGTCCGCGCCCTCGTCGTCGCCGCCGCGTTCACCTTCGGTTGCGCTCATCAGCAAGCCAAGCGGGAGACGCACGTCGCGCTCGCGTCCGCCGGGTCGACCGCGCTCCCGGAACGGGAAGCCTCCCGGGGACACGCCGACATCGGGATGTGCCTCGTCGCCCCCGTCGACCCGCCCCCGTGCGCGGATCCGGCCCCCGTCCGGCACGGCCGAAAGTAGTCGAGAACGTTACGCAAACCGGCCCGTCGAGCGGGGACCGGAACATTGTTCCGGCTCCCCGTCACGCCTCTCTCACGCAACCACACACCAGGAGATTGCCATGTCCCTCGATGAGACAAAGCTCAACGCATTCGTCAACAAGGCCGTCGGAGACGTCGGCGCGACCCTCAGCTCGATCCTCGTCGTCATCGGCGACCGACTCGGCCTCTGGAAGGCCATGGCGAAGGACGGCGCCGTCACGGCTGCGGAGCTCGCGAAGCGCACCGAAACGGCGGAGCGTTACGTACGCGAGTGGCTCGACGCGCAGGCCTCTGCCGGATACGTCACGTACGATCCGGCGACGCGCCGCTACACCCTGCCGCCGGAGCAGGCCGCGGTCCTCGCGGACG
>DATGJA010000691.1:0-12274 GCA_035295445.1 Polyangiaceae bacterium
GCGCCTTCGACGCGGTGATCGACAGCGGTGTGGTCGGAGTCGAGAAGCCGGACCCGCGCATCTTCCGCATGGCCCTCGAGCGGTGCGGTGGCACTGCGGATCGGGCTCTTCACCTCGGTGATTCCTTTCCGACCGACGTCCTCGGCGCCCGCGCCGCGGGCATCCGGGTGGCGCTCGTGGACCCCTTCGACCACTTGGCCGGCCGTCACGACAACGTCCCGCGCGTCCCCGGGGCGCCCGAGGTCGCGCGAGCCCTTGCTTCCGCGCGGGCCACACCCTAGGCGTCCGCACGCTCGAGCGCAGCGAGAGTTCGGACGCCACACGCCAGAAGGCGTCCGCACGCTCGAGCGCAGCGAGAGTTCGGACGCCACACCCAGAGGCGCCCGCCTGACGGAAAAAAACGTCTCGGCCCCCAAGATTCTGCCAAGATTCGGGTCGACCGCGGTGTCTTCGGGAAACTCCGAGCACGCGCGGGTGTCTCATCCACCGGCGCCCGTTCGGTGTGATCTTTCATCTTACAGGGCCGGGCCCTTGCACTTGGATCGCGTCGTCGCTCGTCTGACTGGACCTGGGAGGCGGCATGGGACTTCGAGCGAGCGGGGTGGTGGTCGTTTCCGTCATCACCGGTGTATGGGTCGCCAACGCGACGGAGCGCGAAAAACCGCTGCTCGGCGGCCCGGCCTCGCGCGAAGTGAGCGCGCTCGAGGCCCATTTCGCGGCGCGACCGGGGGACGCGGAGGCCGCGCGCGCCCTCGAGCAGGGCTACGTCGACGCGCACCAACCGGGGCTCGCCCTCGCCCTGTTTGACGCAGCATCGCCGGCGATCCGCGGCGACGTCCGGCTGCGTCATGCCTACGGCCGGGCCCTCGTGGACGAGGGACGCAGCGACGAAGCCCTCGCCGTCGAAGAGGAAATCGTCGGCACGTGCTCCCCCGTCGTCGAGGGTTCCCCCGCACCGGCGGGGTGCGACTCCGTCCTGCTGGCGTCCGCGGTCCGGCGTGCCGGCATCCTGCTCGAGCTCGTACGGCTCGGCGTCACCGATGCCCAGGCCCACCCGGAGGCGAGCCTCGTCGCCTACCGAAACGCCACGCGCGAAGCGCGCGTCACCCTTCAGTGACGCGGGCCGCCCTCCTCTTCTTGTCGGCCGCCCTCGGGCTGACCGGCTGCATCCACGCGGCGCTGCCGTGGGCGACGTCTCCCCCGCCCGCTCCCGTGCGCCCGGCGAGCGCGCAGGCCGGCGCGGACGTCGGCGATCTCGACGCTCTGCTCGCCCCCAACGTCGCTTTCGCCGGACCCGGCGACGCCATCGTCCGCGTCGTCGGTCCTCAGGTGACGTGCAGCGGCGTCCTGCTCGCCGAGAACCTCGTGCTCACGGCGCACCATTGCGTGGTGCGACGCGATCACGGCGAGTTCACGGAGCGCCTCGTGGCGACCGGCTCGCTCGAGGTGCAGCTCGGCGCCGACTACCTTCCGTGGGGCAACGTCGGCGTCAAAGCGATCCTCGCACCTCCGTGCGGTGAGGCCGGTGGGCGCGGCGACGTGGCGGTGCTCGTCCTCGAGCGTCGTCTGGTCGGGATCGCCACCATGTCCCTTCAGGTCGATCCGCCGCGCGCCGGCGAGGAGATCTCGTCGGCCGGCTTCGGACGCTGCGCCCTCTCGCCGGAGGGCATCCGCAGGCGCGAGCGGCTCGCCGGGCCGATCGGGATCGTGTACTCGGGGACGTTCGAGGCGCAGGCCAGCGTATGCCCCGGCGATTCCGGCGGCCCGGCGCTCGATCGCATCACCGGCGAGGTCGTCGGCGTCGTGAGCCTGAGCGCGATGGACCACGACGAGACCACGAGCGGTCGTTCGGTCTTCGCGCGCGTGGACGGCGCGCCCAAGCTCGTGGCCTACGCCCGCCTCGTGGCGGACGGCGCGGACCCCGCGGACTTGCCGCCGCTGGCTTGTGATCGTTAGCCGGGCTCACGCGACGCCGGCGACCCGTTGAACGCCGCTCACGTCGAGCGGCGGACCGTGGCTGCCGCCGCAGAGCTGGGAGAGGACCCCGGAGAGGTCGATTGTCATCCGATCCCAGAGAAGCCGCCCCCTCGAGGTCGCTACGTCGTGCTGTTCATCGAAGGCCACCAGGCGTCCGGTCGGGCACAGGATCCCGTGCCACATCCCCTCGTGACGCCCCTCGCACCGGAGCCGAACCGTGATCTCCTGCCCGACGACCACCTCGACGACCCGTCGGCGAAGGCGGGGGAACGCCGTCGAGAGCCGGCGCGCAAGATCTTCCACGTCGTGGCGCGACATCGCCGTCGACTGCGGCAGGGCGAGGGCGGCAAAAGCCGGCGTCCAGTAGTCCTCCATCGGCCGCCCGCCGCCGAAGAACGGCCCGACGTACCACCTCACGGCAGGGGGCAGACGGCGCCAGCCTTCGATGGCGGACTTGGCAATCTGCAGGGCGACGTGGACCACGGCTTGCCGTAAATCTTGGGTCGACGAGCGCGCATCCGTCACCAAAAGCACCGGGGAGAGCTCACTGCGCGAGGAATCGCTCGACGATCCCCGCGAAGAGCGGCGGTGCCTCTTGCATCGGGTAGTGCCCGCAATCCGCGAGCGGTACGACGACGACGTTCGCGCAGAGGGGCGTCAGGAACTGCGTGACGGCCCGCTGGCGCATGGGTTCGATGTCGCGCTCTCCGGTGATCGCGAGGAGGGGCCCGCGGACCGGCGCGTTCGGCTCCGCCAGCCCGTCGCGCGCGAACATCGCCGCGTAGGTCGCCACCGCCTCGGGGTCGGCGCACGCCCGCCACCGCGCGGCCTTGAACCGCACCCAGCCGGCGCTCGTCCGATCGCCCAGCCGCGCGCGCAGCCACTCGCGCCGCGATTCGTCGTCGCCGCGACCGATGGCGCGGATCGACGCGAGGCGCGCTTCGTCGGCGCCGAAGCCGCCGGGCGGGGCCGGGGTGACGAGCACGGTCCGCTCGACGCGATCCGGCGCGTGCTGGGCGAGGTGCAGGGCGACGAGGGTGCTCATCGAGTGACCGACGACCGAGAAGCGCCGCCACCCGAACGCGTCGGCGAGCGCGAGGACGTCGCTGGCGGCCTCCGTCAGGGTGAAGTCGCCGCGCTGCCCCATCGATCGGCCGTAGCCGCGCAGATCGGCGAACGCCCAGGTGAAGGCCTCTTCGTCGAGGTAAGGCGCCGCAGCGTCCCAGGTGGACGTGTCGCAAATCCAGTCGTTCAGGACGAGCGTGCGGCGGGCTCCCGACCCGAGCGTGCGGCAGCCGATCATCGCCGGGGCTTGGTAGCACAGGCATGTCGCGCGCCCATGCCTGGCTCGCCAGGAGCCCGCGGCGTGGCTAGAAAGGGACACCATGACGGATCTCGTCCTCACGCTGATCGGACAGGATCGCCCCGGCCTCGTCGAGGCCGTCGCGGCCATCGTGCGCGGACACGGCGGCAACTGGCTCGAGAGCCGGATGACTCGTCTCGGCGGCAAGTTCGCCGGCATCCTGCGGGCGGAGCTGCCCTCGGAGCGCGCGGAGGGGGCGCTGAGGGCGCTGGCCGACCTCGAGACGCTCGGCCTCAAGGTCATGGTCGAGGTGGAGGCGCCGCGCCCGATCCGGACGCCGCCGCCCGGCGCGCTGATGGAGCTCGAGGTGGTGGGGGTCGACCGGCCCGGCATCGTCCAGGAGTTCGCGCAGCTGCTCTCGGCCGCGCGTGTCAACGTGGAGGAGATGACCACGGGCCGGCGCAGCGCGCCGATGTCCGGCGAGATGCTGTTCGAGGCCCGCGCCGTCGTGCGGTTGCCGGCGTCCACCGACGTTGCGACGCTCCGCGCGAAGCTCGAAAGGGCGGCCAAGGACCTCGTGGTGGACGTGCGGCTGGAGCCGTCGTCCTGAGCAAGGCCGGCGGGAAGGAGTGCGCACCCCCGCGGGTTTTCGACTCGGCGTCGGCGAGGCGCCCAATCCTCGTTACACTCGCTCGGCGGGAGTCGTGCCATGTGCGGAATCGTTGGTTACGTCGGAAGCAAAGAGTGCGCGGCCATCTTGGTCGACGGGCTGCGGCGGCTCGAGTACCGGGGGTACGACTCGGCCGGCATCGCCATCCACACCGGCTCGGGGGTCGCCGGCATCGAGATCGTGCGCGCCGTCGGCAAGCTCGCGAACCTCGAGACCGCCCTCAAGAAGCACCCCCTCGCGGGCACGACGGGCATCGGCCACACGCGGTGGGCCACGCATGGCCGCCCCAGCGAGGCGAACGCCCACCCGCACGTCGCGGGCAAGGTCGCGGTCGTCCACAACGGAATCATCGAGAACCACGCGGCGCTGCGGCGCGAGCTCGAGGCGGCGGGCGTCCGTTTCGCGAGCGACACGGACACCGAGATCGTCGCCCACCTGGTGGACCGCGAGCTCGCGCGCGGCGGGGTCGCGCTGGTCGAGGCGCTCCGTCTCGCGCTGCGGCGCGTCCACGGCTCGTACGGGATCGCCGTCGTCAGCGGCGATTGCCCCGACGAGATCGTCGTGGCCAAGGCCGACAGCCCGCTCGTCGTCGGCATCGGCGACGGTGAGGTCCTTTGCGCCAGCGACATCCCGGCGCTCCTGGCCCACACGCGGGACGTCGTCTTCTTGATGGACGGCGAGATCGCGACGCTCCGCCGCGACGGGGTGACGATCCGCACCCTCGACGGGGCGATCGTCCCGCGGGGGCCGAAGCGGATCGACTGGTCGCCGACGCAGGCCGAAAAGGGCGGATACAAGCACTTCATGCTCAAGGAGATCCACGAGCAGCCGCGCGCCGTCGAGGACACGCTGCGGGGGCGGCTGGATCTCGTCGAAGGCGACGTCGTCGGGGAAGAGGTGGGCATCGGCGCCGATCTCGCGCGAAGCCTGTCGCGAGTCTACTTCGTCGCGTGCGGGACGAGCGCGCACGCCGCGATGGCGGGGCGCTACTGGATCGAGCAGCTCGCGCGCGTCCCGGCGGTCGTCGAGATCGGCAGCGAGGTGCGCAACCGCGACCCGGTCTTCGGCGAGGGGGACCTCGTCGTCGCCGTGAGCCAGAGCGGCGAGACGCTCGACACGCTCGCCGCGGTCAAGGCGGCCAAGGCGCGGGGGGCGCGGGTGCTCGCGGTCGCCAACGTGATCGACAGCGCCATCCCCCGCACGAGCGACGCCGCGCTCTACACGCACGCCGGGCCGGAGATCGGCGTGGCCTCGACGAAATGCTTCACCACGCAGCTCGTCGTCATGCTGCTGCTCGCGGTCTACCTCGGGCGGCGCCGCGGAACGCTGGATCGCGAGGGGGCGCGGCGGGTGCTCGAGGCGCTCGCGCGCGTCCCGCAGGAGATGCGCGAGGTCCTCGCGAGGGGCGAAGAGGTGCGCCACCTCGCGAAGAAGCACATGCGCGCGACGCACATGCTCTTTCTCGGCCGGGGCACCGGGTATCCGATCGCGCTCGAGGGCGCGCTCAAGCTCAAGGAGATCTCGTACATCCACGCCGAGGGGTACGCCGCCGGCGAGATGAAGCACGGGCCTATCGCGCTCATCGACGAGGACATGCCCGTCGTCGCGATCTGCCCGCGCGACTCGCAGTTCGACAAGACGCTGTCGAACATGCAGGAGGTCAAGGCGCGCGAGGGCCGGCTCATCGCGGTGTGCACCCAGGGAGACGCCGACGTGCGTGCGCTTCTCTCCGGCCCCGGGGGCGAGGCGGACTTGCTCGAGGTCCCGTTGGCGCCTCCCGAGGTGCTCCCGCTGCTGACCGTGATCCCGCTCCAGCTCCTCGCGTACTACGTCGCCGACCTCAAGGGCACCGACGTCGACCAGCCGCGCAACCTCGCGAAGACGGTCACGGTGGAGTAGGGACCCCCGTGCTAGCCTGCGCGGCCGCCATGACCGCCGCGCAGGTCCGGACGATCTCGGGCGCGATCCCGCGCGTCGACCCCGAGCTCGAGCTTCACGTCCCGCAGAGCGACGTCCAAGATCCGGAGCTGTCGATCGTCATCCCGGCGCTCAACGAGGAGCTCACGATCGGCGACTTCATCGACTGGTGCAAAGAGGGGCTCGCGAAAGCCCGCGTCGCCGGCGAGATCCTCATCGTCGACAGCTCGACGGATCGGACGCGCGAGATCGCCCTGGCGAAAGGGGCGCGCGTCCTGGCGGCGCCGAAGAGGGGCCTCGGCCGCGCGTACATCGACAGCGTGCCGTTCATCCGCGGGCGCTGGGTGCTCATGGGAGACTGCGACTGCACCTACGACTTTCGCGAGATCGAGCCCTTCGTGAAGAAGTTCCGCGACGGGGCGGAGTTCATCATGGGTTCGCGCTTTCGCGGATACATCGAGCCCGGGTCGATGCCTCCGCTGCACCGGTACCTCGGCACGCCGGTGACGACGTGGATCCTCAACGTCATCTTCTCGAGCCGGTTCTCGGACATCCACTGCGGGATGCGAGGGCTCACGCGCGACGGCCTAGAGCGCATGGGCCTGCGCTCTCAGTCGTGGGAGTACGCGTCCGAGATGGTCCTCAAGTCGGTCCACATGAAGCTCCGGACCGAAGAGGTCCCGATCCGCTTCCTCAAGGACCGCGAGGGCCGGCTCAGCCACCACAAGCGGTCGGGCTGGTTTTCGCCCTGGGCCGCGGCGTGGATCAACCTCCGCGCGATGTTCGTCTACGGCGCGGACTTCTTTCTGCTCCGGCCGGGCATCCTCCTCGCCGTCGGGGGCTGCGCGCTGATGTTGCCGCTGACGTTCGGCCCGGTGACCGTCGGCCCCATCACGTTCTCGCTCCTCTGGATGCTCTTCGGCCTGACGCTCGCCACCCTCGGTCTTCAATGCGTTTACCTCGGAATCCTCGCCCAGGTGTTCTTCGACTATTCGGGCGACGTGACCCGGCGATGGTTCGCCCGCTTCCCGTACACGCGCACGGTGGGCCTGGCCGCCGCGGTCTTCGCGTGCGGGCTCGGCCTCGCCGGGTCCCTCGTCGTCTACTACGTGAGGCACGACTTCCGCCTCGTGCCCGAGGCCACGGTGAACTACCTCGGCGTGACGGGCCTCTTCCTGATGATCGCGGGCTTCGTCACGTTCACGTTCACGCTGCTCCTCAACGCGACGAGCGTCGCGGTGTGGCGGCGATAGGGCCGCCTCCGCGCGGTGGCCGTGCTAAGACGGCGCCGTGCGGTCGTTCGTCATAGGCGGTGCGGGCTTCATCGGAAGCCACCTCGTCGACCGTCTCGTCGACCGCGGTCCGGTCACGGTGTTCGACGACCTGAGCGTCGGCAAGCCGGACTTCATCGCGGGGCCGTTGTCGAGCGGTCGCGCCACGCTGGTCCGGGGTGACGCGCTCGACTTGCCCGCGCTCACCGCGGCCATGGCGGGTCACGACGTCGCGTTTCATCTCGCCGCCAATCCCGAGGCGCGCTGGGGGCTCGAGCGCACGCGCCTCGACTTGGAGCAGGGCACGATCGCGACCTACAACGCCCTCGAGGCGGCGCGGACGGTGGGCGTGCGCAGGTTCGTCTTCTCGTCGAGCGGGACCGTTTACGGAGGCGTGGCGGAGCCGTGCGGCGAGGGAGACCTCGGGCACCTCCCCATATCGCTTTACGGCGCGAGCAAGTTCGCCGGCGAAGCGATGATCTCGGCCTACGCGGAGTGCTTCGGTCTCGAGGGGTTCGTCTGCCGCTTCGGCAACGTCGTGGGTCCTCGCGGCACGCACGGGGCCATCCTCGACTTTTGCAAGAAGCTGCAGGCGCATCCGGAGTACCTCGACGTCCTGGGAGACGGGCGTCAGTCCAAGCCGTACCTGCACGTGACCGACTGCGCCGACGGGCTTCTCTTCGTGTTCGACCACGCCAAGGGTGAGCGCCCGGCCGTCTACAACCTCGGACCGGCCGACTCGACGAGCGTCAAGCGCATCGCCGAGCTGTGCGTCGCGGCCTCCCCGTACAAGTCAGCCCGGATCGAGTACAGCGGAGGGTCGCAAGGCTGGCCGGGCGACGTCCCTCGCTCGCGACTCAAGCCCGAGAAGCTCGCCGCGCTCGGGTTCCGTGTGCGGCACTCGTCCGACGACGCGGTTCGCCTCGCGGTCGCCGAGGTCGCCCGGGAAGTCTTCGGCGCATGAGCGGCGCGCAGGCCAAGGAGTTTCCCCTCGATCTTGCCCGCACGGCGTACTCGTACGTCGAGCGGCCCAACCCGGCCATCCAGGCTTTGCTCGCCCGTCACGTGACGGCGCGCGTTCCTCGCGCGCGGGTTCTCGACGTCGGGTGCGGCTGCGGCGCGAACGCGCAGGCCCTGGGCGAGCGCGCCCCCGGGGTCGAGGTCGTCGGGATCGAACCGAACCCGCGCGCGGCGGAGCTCGCCCGGCGCGCCTGCTTCCAGGTGTTTCAAGGCACGCTCGACGACTGGGCGCACGCGAACGAGCACGCGGCTCCGTTCGACGCGATCGTCTTGTCGGATGTCCTCGAGCACGTGGCGGATCCCATCTCGTTCGTGCGCCAGATCGCCGCGCTGCCCGCCGTGCGCCGCGCGCTGTGGATCGTGTCGGTCCCGAACTATGCGGTCTGGTACAACCGCCTTCGAACGATGTTCGGTCGCCAGGAATATGCGTGGTCGGGCTTGTGGGACCGCACGCACCTTCGCTTCTTTACCCGCCGGACGGCGAGGGAGCTGCTGGAGTACTGCGGCCTGACGATCGTGGACTCGTCGTGCACGCCGTCGATCGTGCAGTCGGCCGCCCCCCTGCTGCGCAAGGCGTTCGACAAGGACGTTCGGCAGGGCGAGCACCTGGCGCTCGCCGAGTCGGGGCCGTACAAGGTCTACCGGGACGTGGTCGAGCCGGTCGAGTCGCGCGTCTGTGAGCTGTGGCCGGAGCTCCTGGGTTTTCAGGTCGTCTTCGCCGCGCGCCGACTCGCCGACGTCGCCTGACGTCCCTGCGCCTCACGCACCCTGCATCGCCAGCGGCAAGCGCAGGCGACCGTGAAACTCGACCAGGGCGCGTCGAGTCACGACCTCGGGCAAAGCGGCGGCAGCCCGGAAGACCCGTCCCTTGAGCCCCGGCGCGCCCTTGCCGAAATACACCAGCTGCGAGTGCGCGATGCGCTCGTCGGCCCGTACGAGCCGTCGACGCAAATGACGGTCCATGCCCTCGAGGTGAACCGGCTGCAACCCCACGGCGCGGAAGTAGCGCTCGAGCGTCTCGGGTGAATAGTAGAAGAGGTGTCCCTCGGGATTCAGGTACGGCCATTGGGCGCCGGTCGAGCGCGCATAGGCGCTCGAGGTGTTGCCGGTCGAGTAGATGAAGACCCCGCCGGGCCGCAACATCCCCTTGAGATGCCGGAAGAACGCCATCGGGTCGCGCAGGTGCTCGATCACCTCCGTGGCGTTGATGACGTCGAACTGTTCGTCGCCGAGCACGCCGTCCAGGACGTCTCCCACGACCACGGGCAGGCCTCCCGCTCGCGCCAAGGCCCCGGCATACTCCGAGAACTCGACGCCCTTCACGTTCGCGTACCCGGCGTCGACCAGCGCCCGCAGGAGGCCCCCGGTGCCGCACCCGACGTCGAGGACGCGGCTCTCGAGGCCGGGCTTCAGTGCGCGAATCTTCTCGATGATGCCGGCCCTCTCGCCGGCGCGCGCTCCGTCATCCTGCTCGATTTCCACGTAGTTGATGGCGGCGTCGAAACCGCGCCCGTTGAAATACGCCTCGCCATAGAGCTCTTGGTTCTCGGCCTTGGTCAGGCGCGGATTCACGTAGACGAGCCCGCATCGACGACAGCGCACGATGCGAAACACTCGCCCCGTCGAGGCGCCGCGCTTGCTCGCGTACGTCTCTTCGTCCGCCGATCCACAGAGATTGCAGGCGATGAGGGTTTCCAAAGTCAGCTCGTACCCGCGTCGATCACGACGAACGCTCCAGCGACTCGAACCGGCACGCCACGATCGTCTCGAGCCAGGTCAACGGATCACCGAAGAAGCGGACCTTCTTCCCCTCAGCGAACGAACGCGACCAGTAGTTGACGGGGACCTCGACGGGGATGTGGCCTCGGCGCACGAGCTTACAGACGAGCTCCCAGTCGAAATCGAATCGATCGCGTGTGAAGCGCGTCCCCTCGAACGCTTCGCGGCGAAAGGCCTTGTACATCGTCGTCGGGTCGCGCATGGCCGTCCCGTAGAGCCCATTGGCGAGCAACGTGAACGACTCGTGCGCGAGGTTCATGACGTACGACACGGCCTTCTGGTCGGTAAACTTCCGTATCTTCCAGGTGCGGCCGCCGAGGTGCCGCGAGCCGAGCACGAACGTCGCGGAGAGGTTCAAGAGGGGGCTGAGGACGATGTCGTAGTCGCCGACGTCGTACTCGCTGTCGGCGTCCTGAATCAGAATGAGGTCCCCATCGGACGCGGCGATACCGGCGCGCACGGCGTGGCCCTTCCCCTGGGGACGGTCCTCGTAGATGGCGCGGACGCCGGGAAGCGCCGCGACCTCGCGAACGACGTCGCGCGACCCGTCGGTCGAATTGCTCTCGACGATCACGATTTCGCGGTCGACTCCGTCGAGCTTCGCGCCGTACACCCGCTCGAACGTGTCGCGAAACGTCTTCACCTCGTTGAAGACGGGCATGACGACCGACAACTTCGGCGTCTCGCGGGCCTGCTCTGCCCGCGCATGCATGGCGAGCAGCCCGCTCGGGACCTCGACGTCGCGTCCCGCGCGCCGCAGGACGCGCGCCATCCGCTCGAACCGGCCGTCACCCACCAGCCGTGTGTCGCGAGGGAGCGCGTCGATCCCGCGAGCGAGGACCCCGCATTGCTTTGGCTGGAACCCCGCGGTGAGCGCGAGTCGCGTCAGCGGCGCGGGCGACAGCGCGTAGCGCGTCAGCCATTTTTCTTCGGTGGCCAGGGACGCGCTGACGACGACGACCAGGTCGCCGCCCTTCCGTAGGGCCGAGCGCACCCGGCGCAGCAGGCCGAGGGGCGCGGCGTGCTCGATGCTCGCGTTGACGAACGCGGCGTCGAACGCTCCCGTCGCCAGGACGGCCGTCGCCCGCTCGGTCGTCATCGTGTGCACGTCGAGGCGCGGGTCGGGCGCGAGCTGCGCGGCCGGCTCCGCGCCGTCGACGATCTGCAATACGCGACGGCGCGGCGCGCCGCCGGCGAGCCACCCGCGTATCACCCGCTCGCTGTCCTCGTCCATCGCGTAGGACCGAGGCTCGCCCACCCACGGGACCTCGTCGGTCCGGGTCACCATGAGGCACTCGTCGCAACGGGTGATGCGCGATCTGCCCACGACGAACAGGTGCGTCCGCTTGGTGTGTCCGCAGAGCGCGCAAGCGCTGCTTCGCGAAGGGGTCGGCCCCTCTGACTCCGGTGATTCCGTCGGCCGGGCTTGCATGCGCCCCGAACCGATACCCGATGGCGACCGACCGCGCAACCGAGCCTGGGCCGACCCGCCGCCTCCGGCAAGCGTCGAGCCGTCGTCACTTTTCGCGGGAAAGCTCGTCCGATCGGAAGTACCGCGCATATCCGCATCGCTGGAGCCGCTCCGGGTGGAGCTGCCCCAGGTAGAAACACATGCTCCCGTTATAGTAGTGCATGCTGCTGATCACCAGCCAGAGCGCGAGCACCACGGCATTCCGTCGCATGACCGCCGCCATCGCGAAGAAGAGCGGAAACACCGTCACGGCGTATCGGGAGAATCCTCCGTAACCGTAATCAGAGGAGCCGACCATCGAAATGCCGACGATTCCGAAGTAAAGCGTATACCAGAACGCCCGTGCTCCGGCGCTGAAGCGCGCGAGCCCGGCCCGATGTCCGAGCGCGAACCAGAGCAAGGTGGCGACCAGCGCGAGCCCCTCGTTCGGCTCCGCCCAGATCGACTGCATGAGAAGGCGCCCGTCCGGAATCAAGATCCTCATCAGGTTGGGCGCGTGGTGGTACGCGCGCCCGTGCGAATGCGAGTAGATGAGCGGGTCGCCGAAGCGCCACGCGTAGTACGCCATCAGCGCCATGATCCCCGACCCGGAGATCGCCATGAGCAGCCCGCGCCAAATCCACCCGCGGTTCGGGCGACGGCCTTCGCGCCACGTCGATACGAGGATCCACGCGCAAGAGGCGAATCCCGTGGCGACCCCTTGGATCCGGATGGCCGTCGAGGCGCCCGCGAGGAGCGCCCCCGGGAGGCGCCACTGCTTTTGAAGGCACACGAAGGTGCCCATGGTCAGCGCCATGAAGACCGGATCGGTCTGCATGGTGACCACGGTGTAGCCGGTGGAGAAGACGCTCATGAGCACGAGCGAG
>DATGJA010000692.1:0-3221 GCA_035295445.1 Polyangiaceae bacterium
CGTGCCCGATCCGCGCATGTCGGTCGTGCACGCGCGCTTCGTGCGTCAGGGGCTCCGCTTCGTGGTCGAGGACGACGCCTCGCACAACGGGACGCGCGTCAACGGCGCCCGCCTCACGGGACCGACGCCGCTCGAAGACGGCGATCTGCTCGAGGCCGGCCACACGTTTCTTCGCTACCGCGCCGTCGTCGGGGTGTCAGCGCACGAGCCCGCGGACTTCGACGCGGCGGGGTCGACCGGCGCGGCGCTGCTGCCGACGCTCGACCCCTCGTTCTCTCGCCGCGTCGCGGCGCTCGAGCCGCTGGCGGCGTCGATGTCTCCTCTCCTTCTCTTGGGCGAGACCGGCACCGGCAAGGAGCTCCTGGCGCGCGCGATCCACGGCACTTCCGGGCGGCGCGGGCCGTTCGTCGCGGTCAACTGCGGCGCGCTGCCGCGGACGCTCGTCGAGTCGCAGCTCTTCGGTCACGTGCGCGGAGCCTTCTCGGGCGCGGTGGGCGACGCGCTCGGCGTGCTCCGGAGCGCGGACCGGGGGACGCTCTTGCTCGACGAGATCGGCGACTTGCCGCGGCCTGCTCAGGCCGCGCTGCTGCGCGTCTTGCAGGAGGGCGAGGTGGTCCCCGTGGGGAGCGCGCGGCCCGTGCGTGTCGACGTGCGCGTCGTGGCCGCGACGCACCGACCCCTCGCCGCGATGGCGGCGCGCGGCGCGTTCCGTCGCGATCTCTACGCGCGTCTGGCGGGCTTCACGTTCGCTCTCCCGCCCGTCCGGGAGCGGCAAGACGACATCGGGCTCTTCGTGGCTGCGTTCGCGCGCCAGCGCCGGATCCGCTTCACTGCGCCCGCCGGGTGCGCCCTCCTTCGGTACCCCTGGCCGCTCAACGTGCGCGAGCTGCACCACGTGCTCGACGTCGCCGCCGCGCTCGCCGGGGAGGATCCGATCCGTCCCTCGCACCTGCCGAGCGAGGTCGCCGATTGCGCGGCGTCGTTCGGGAGCGCGCCCCCCTCCGGCGATCCCGACGAAGCGGCTCTGCGCAGGGACCTGGTGGCGGCGCTCGAGCGCCGTAGCGGCAACGTGAGCGAGGTGGCGCGGGATCTCGGCAAGCAGCGCCGTCAAGTGCAGCGCTGGATGGCGCGCCTCGGGATCGACGCCGACGCGTACCGCGCGAAATCATGAGCCGCTTGCGCCCGTCGCGATGACAAAAGCCCACGGAGGCGCCGCACGAGAGCACACATGCGCGCTCCCGGCTTGGGGGAGAGGACGTGATCCGAAGCTCATGGCGCCGAGAGCCCCGGGAGACGGGCCCCTCGCGCCCGATCCCATAGAGTGGCTAAGATGGCCCTTTTGCGCGGCGCAGTCGTGTTGGGCGTGATCGCGGTGGTCGTGGTGGGGGGTGCCTGCGCGAGCGTGACCGGCCTCGACGGCTATTCGAGCTGCGGCGAGGGGTGCGCGGATGCGTCTCGAGACTCGCCGGCGTCCTTCGTGGACTCGCGTTTCATGGTCGCGCCGGAGGCGTCGAGCGGCGGGTTCTCGACGTCCGATTCTGCGCCCGTGGTCGTTCCGCAGGCCGATGCCCAACCGATGGAGGCGGGGGACGGCGTGGCGCCGTCGGCGGACGCGTCGCCCCCGACGGATGCGCCGCCCTCGCCGTGGACCTGCGCGCGGGGCGGCTGCAACGCCGCAGGGGGCGGGTGCTCGAGCGCCGGCGCGTGCCAGTGCACCGACGACAGCCAGTGTCTCGGCGGCAAGTGCGTCCGCACCGCAGGTCGCAACGACGTGTCCTGCGGGGCGAAGTGCACGGGATCGGGTCCCGCGGACGGCTTCGGGTGCCAGCTCGGCAGCCCCGGCGTGCCCGCGTCGTGTTCGATGGGATTCGGTTACGCGCCGAGCAACTTCGATCCGAAGGCGTTCGCGACGCACGTGCCCTCGAGCCCGACCGCGATCGGCTGCGACTTGACGTACGACTCGAGCGCGCACGCGTTCATGTCCTGCACCGGCTCGTGCCCCCCGTCGTTCTGCTCCGGGGCGACTCCCCCGTACGTCGCGGCGGACGTCGCCCAGACGGTATCCGGCGGGCCGAAGGTGGACGTCCTGGTCTTCGCCGGTCTCGCCATCAACTCCGGAGCGACGCTGACGCTGACGAGCTCGAACGGCGGCGGCAACGCGGTGATCTTCGCGGTCTATGGCGATGCGACGATCGCGGGGACGATCCGGGCCGACGCGAAACCGGGTGTCTCGGGGGGCGCCGTCAACACGAACACGCCCGGCGCATCGGGACCGGGCGGCAACTTCGGCTGTCCGAGCGCGAGCGCCGCCGGCTCGGGGCTGAACGGCGGCCCGACCTGCACGGACGCCATGAACGACTGTCGGGACTCGGGCGGTGCGGGAGGGACCGGGAGCGCCGCGGGAGGGGCCGGGGGCATGGGGATTGCCGGCGTCTCCGGCCCGCCGGGGCCCGCGCGAAGCAATGCGTCGCTCGCGCCGCTCGTCGGCGGCTGCTCCGGCGGCAGCAGCGGGGGCTGGGCCTGCACGACGTACGGCGGCGGCGGGGGAGGGGCGGTCCAGATCTCGGCCGCGGGCGCGATCACGCTTGGCGGCTCGATCTCGGCCAGCGGCGGCTCCGGGGGGACGAGCACGTGCTCGGCCTCGTTCTCCCTGTGCGGCATGACGTACCCCGGCGGCGGGGGTGGCGGCGGCGGCGGCGGCGCCGTCCTGCTCGAGGGCGAGACGGTGACCATGACCGGGTTGACGAGCGTCAACGGCGGCGCGGGTGGCAACGCGCAGTCGGGCGGCATGGGCGGCGCCGGAGGGACGAGCTCGTCGATGACGGGCAAGAGCGGCGCGGGCAACGGGGGCACCGGGTGCGGAAGCCCGAGCCAGGCCGGCGGCGGCGGCGGGGGCGGCTACGGGTCCGTCCTCGTGAACTCGATGCGCCCCGGTCCGGCGTACACCTGCGCGACGACGCTCGCCCCTTCGCCCGCATGCAATGCGGCGCATACGGCGTGCCTCTGCGCGGCCGATTCGAATTGCCCCAGCGGCCGGTGCGTCGACACCGGCGGAAACTGCGCCGGATCGTGCACCGGATCCGGCACGCCGGACCCGATCGGGTGCGAGACCTTGGTCGCCGGCGGGCAGGACCCGTAGGGCACTCGTCGATCGTTCGTATCCGTTCGGCGAGTCGCGTTCCTGACGTCGCGTTCCCGCGCGACCGGAGAGCCCCCGAGAG
>DATGJA010000693.1:0-3483 GCA_035295445.1 Polyangiaceae bacterium
ACGCTCGACCCCCAGATGTTCAACGCGACGCTTCCCCTCGAGCTCTCGGCCCACGCCCTCTCGGGGGACCTCTCCGGAGTCCAGCATGTGATGGCCCGGATGGAGCCCCTCACGCGGCGCAGCTACGCGTGGCGCGCCTACGCGGAGCTCGCGCACGCGCAGTTCCAGCAGCTGCGCGGTGACCTCGAGGCGGCCCGCGCCTCCTTCGAGCGCTGCATTGGGATGGCCGCCCCCGATCCCGGCGGACAGCAGCGGCCCCTCTTCGTCTGGCTCGCGGCGGCGGGAGGCTACGTCGAAACGCTCGTGGCGCTCGGCCGCCATGACGAGGCGCGGGCCTACGGTGAACGAACCCTCGCCGCGAGCCGAGCGCTCGGCATCGGGCTCGCTTCTCACGACCTTTGCCGGGCGCTGGCGCTCGCCGAGGCCAAGCTTGGCGCGTTCGCGCCGGCGATCGCCCGGCTGGAGGCCCTCATCGAGCAGCAGCAAGCGTACGCAACGCAGGGTCTGAGCCTCGGTGCGTCGTACGAAGCGCGGGCGCGCATCGCGATCTGGCAGGGGGACGACGAGGCGCTCGAGCGATACGGGAACCTGACGGCGCGCGAGTACCGCCACGGCCGCGGGTCGGCGCTGGGGGCGCGGTGGGAACGCCTGATGGCCGAGGCGCGGCGGGGAATGAACCGCGAGCTGCCCAACCTGACGGACTTCGACACCACCCGCACCGGCACGCGCGACGCGACGACGACGGATCGGATCGTCCGGACCCTGCAAGGCGCGTCCTCCGCGGCAGAGCGAGCCGAGCGCGCGCTGCGCATCCTCTGCGAAGATCGTTCGGCCAAGACCGGGTACCTCTATCTGGCGGGCGACGCCGGGCTCACGCTCTCGGCCCTCCGGGGGAGCGACGGGCCGCCCGAGGGGCTGTCGAAGTACGCGCGCGAGTACTTCGAGCAGACAGCCGCCGGAAATGGCGACTCGACCCAGGCGCTGACGGCGACCCAGATGGCCTCGGCATGGACCGCGCAGGCGTTCTTCCGGGACACGGCGGGCGTCGAGCATCACGCGGTCCTGATGACGTTCCTCGACGAGCGGGAGGCCCGCTACGTGGGCGTTGCGGTTCTGGCTGGGGACGCGGCGTCGCGCGATCCGCAGGGCGGCGCTGCCCTGGTCGCCGCGTTGAGCGCCCAACTCGACCCGGTGCGCCGCCCCGTGCTCAGTCCCAGCGCGGCGCGTCCAGCTTGACCCGCCCCACTTCGGCGTCAAGCTCGATGGCTGCTTCGTCCCGCTGCGCGGCGCCGCCGTCGGCGCGCTTGTGGTAGGCGACGAACGCCGTATCCAGCTGCTGGACGGCTTCGCGGATGGCCTCGCTCGTCGCGACGACCGCTGGGGCGCCGACGAACTTGCCCGCGGCGAGCCGGTTGGCCGACCCCAGGCGCTCCTGGAGCTGTCCGGCGCTGCGGCGGAGCGGCTCGGGGATCGGTTCGCTCGCGGGATCCCACCACGCGATGCGCACCGTCGCGTCCAGGGACTCGATGAGTGACTCGAGCGCGCTGCGAAACGTCACGATTCGCGGATCCTTGCTGGGAGCCCTGCGTGTCGGAGCGCTCACCCGCACCCCCGCTTCGTGCCGACGTAGAGTCGATTGCCCATGGTGTGTCCGATCATGGCTCCGCACTTCCTTCCAAGAAGGACCTCAGGTTGCTGGCACGCAGCTTCAGGCGCGCCATCGCCTTGGCCTCGATTTGACGAATGCGCTCGCGCGTCACGCCGAACTGTTCGCCGACTTGCTCGAGCGTCTGCTCGCCTGCGCCGCCCAGGCCGAAGCGCATGCGTAGGATCGACGCCTCCCGCGGGGTCAGCGTCTCGAGCAGGCGCTCGGTCTCGTGCGAGAGCGCGGCGTGAATCGCCGTCTGCAGCGGCGACGGCTCTTTGCCCTCCTCGATCAGGTCGCCGAGCGTCGCGTCGCCGTCGGCTCCGAGCGGGGCATCGAGGCTCTTGGGCTCTCGCATGCAACGGAGCGCGATCTGCACCTTTTCGGCCGGAGCGCCGATCGCCTCGGCGATCTCGGCGAGGCTGGGCCTGCGCCCCAGTTCCTGGACGAGGGCTTGCGATGCCCGGTACACGCGGCTCATCGTCTCGGCCACGTGCACGGGCACCCGGATGGTGTGGCCCTGTTCCGCGAGGGCGCGCGTGATGGCCTGCCGAATCCACCACGACGCGTAGGTGCTGAACTTGTAGCCGCGCCTGTATTCGAATTTCTCCACGGCGCGCATGAGGCCGATGTTGCCCTCTTGAACGAGGTCGAGCATCGGCAGGCCGCGATTGGCGTACCGCTTGGCGAACGAGATGACGAGGCGCAGGTTGGCGCGCACGAGCTCCGAGCGCGCCGCCACCGCGCGGCCGTCGGCCTCCGCCAGGGTGGCCGTCACGTCACGCAACCGGCGTCGCTCTCCTTCGGGGGTGTCCTCGTCGTGGGCGGTCTGCACGAGCTGGCGGACCATGCGTTCGACCGCCCGCTGCGTGAGGCGCATCGCGACGAGCGCGACGGTCACGGCCCTCCCCGACGTCCCGGCCGAGGTTACCTTCGCGACGTGCCGCAGGATGCGGCGCCGCTGCCTGCCCTCCCACTCCGGGTCGTCGTCGTCGAAGCCCCGCACCACGTCTCTGGGGCGCAGCTCGCCGCGGCGGACGGCTGCGCCCATCTGCACGACGATCGCGCGGCCCGCTTTGCAACTGCCGAGGGTGGAGAGAAGTTCGTGCTCGGCGGCCTCGATCCGCTTGGCGATGGAGACTTCCCCCTCGCGCGTCAGAAGGGGAACACGCGCGATTTGGCCGAAGTACGCGGTCGTGCTGTCGCGTGGCGGCGATGGAAGCGGGTTGTTCATTCTCGGAGCCCGACCGGACGGAGGCCCCGGAAGCGACGGCCCGGGAACCTAGCACAGGACGGGCCGGCCGGGGGCGGTCACTGCACGCGCTGAAGCCGAACCGCGGGAAGGTCGCCGCCGGGGCCGCCCACACCGGGCATTTGACCTTGCATCGTGTCGCCCTGAACGACGAGGTCGATTCCGCGCGTCGGACTGCCCCAAGCGCGCTTTCTTGCGTCATGCGATGAGCTCGAGCAGCCACGCGAGGTAGACGAACCCGGCGGCGTTGACGAGAAGCGTGCGGACCCAATGGGTCTTGAGGATGTATCCGAGGTACGGGCTCTTCGAACCCCTCGCGTCCTTGCTGAGCTTCGCTTGCCATCGTCCCCACAAGATCGCGGTCAGGACGTGCGAAGCGAGCTGGCAGGCGAAGCCGCCCCAAAATCCGCAAGGCGGCGACCCTGCGGGATGGAACCACAAGAGAGCGATCGCGCCCGCGAACTCGAGGCCCACGGGCGCGAAGACCCAGAAGGGCAGCTTTCGCCAATGTCTCGTTTGAACGACCGAGAAGCTCGCGGGGTCGATGAGCCGCCAGCTCCGGAAGATATCCACCTCGTGCGCCCAG
>DATGJA010000694.1:0-12052 GCA_035295445.1 Polyangiaceae bacterium
GAGGGCGGGGTCGATGCCTCGGCGAACCATGACGCCGGCGCGGGCACTCAAACGGAGGGGAGCGACGGCGCCATAGAGACCTCTGAGGGAGGCGCCGCAGGGACCGTGACCATCGGCACGTTCGTGGGCGTGAACGCCCTCATCAACGATTCGGTGGCGACCCTCGCGCCGATCGGGGTCGTGCGCGAGTACCACAACTGGGGTTGGCTCGGGAACAACTACAGCGACCAGCCGTACCCGAACACCGTCTACACGCCGAACCTCCCGAGCTTCGGCTGGGACTGGGACGCGTTCTTCTCCGGGCTCGAGGCGATGGGGACGAGCGGCTTCCCCGCCGTCCAGGGCGGCGCGCCGTGGGTCTCGAACAGCGCCGTGCCGCCGGCCGCCGGGAGCCCGACCGCAGCTCGCTCGTACATCGCGCACGGCGACGCAATGTTCCAGATCGCCGCGCGCTGGGGCAAGACGAAGGTCGCCGACGGTCTGCTCAAGCTCGAATCGGGCCAGACACGCGCGAGCGGCCTCGGGACGGTGACGTACTACGAGGACTTCAACGAGGAGGACAACGCGAGCGGCTTCACCGGCGACGTGTTCGCCGCCATGGCCAGCGCCGACGACGACGGCGACGAGGGGCGCCTCGGCACGACCGTGGGCGTCAAGAACGCCGACCCGAACGCCCGCCTCGTGATGGGCGGACTCTCCGGCAAATACGGCTCGGCCACCGGCGACACCTGGGTCTCGTCGATCACGAAGTTCCTCGACGCTGCGCGCACCTGGTCGGCCGCGAACCGCACGGATCGGACGTTTGCGACCGACGTCGTCAACGTCCACTACTATAGCTTCGGTCCAGGCGCGCCCGCTCCGGCCCTCAGCCCCGAGGACGACCACGTCGAATCGAAGCTCGCGGCCGTCGTCGCGTACCGCGACCAGCACCTGCCGGGCAAGCCCGTATGGTGGACGGAGTTCGGCTACGACACGTCCGACGGGTCGCCGCTGCACGCGCCCGCGCTCGGATCGAACTCGGCGTCCATCGTGCAGGGGCAGTGGCTCGTGCGCGACCTGCTCGCGGCGCTGGCGGCGGGCGTCGAGCGTGCGACCGTCTTCCAGCTGGACGACGGGTGCACCCCGCCGGCCACGGCGTGCAGTCAGCAGTTCGCCACGGCGGGGCTCGTCGATTCGAAGGGGACGCGCAAGGCGGCGTGGTTCTTCCTCGCGACCTTCCGCGCGCGGCTGAGTTCGTACGCGTACGTCGGCACTGCGGCCGGCAGCGCGCCCGACGTGAGCGTCGCCCGCTTCGCGAACACGCGGGGGCCGGGCGGGGCGCTCGTCGTCTGGATGGGCACGAGCCAGGGATCGACGACGGCCGGCTACGGCCTGGCGCTGCCGCCCGGGAGCACGACGGCTACCGCGGTCGCGCTGACCGACGGGCAAATGGCGGGCGTCTCGACGAGCCTCACGCCCTCCGGCGGCACGGTGACGCTCGACGTGAGCGAGACGCCGACCATCGTCCTGTACGGTCCGTGACGGCGCCGATGACCGTGCCGTCTCCGAAGGTGTTCAGGCTTTCGGACGTCGTCATCTCGCCGACGATCGCGATCGAGAGGCTCACGGACGTCGTTGTCTCGCTGAGGGCCGCGATCGAGAGGTTCTCGGACGTCGTTGTCTCGCTGAGGGCCGCGATCGAGAGGCTCGCGGACGTCGTTGTCTCGCGGAGGCCCGCGATCGAGAGGTTCACGGACGTCGTCATCTCGCTGACGGCCGCGATCGAGGGGCTCACGGGCGTCGTTGTCTCGCTGAGGCCCGCGATCAAGAGGTTCTCGGACCTCGTTGTCTCGCTGAGGATCGCGATCGAGAGGCTCAACGGACGTCGTTGTTTCGCTGACGAACGCGATCCAGAGGTTGACCGTCCGGGTGGGATCCGCGATCCCTGCGGTCGTCGAGGGAGCCGCGCGCCTGGAATCCCCGTCGATCGCCCTCGTCTCGCAGAGCGGCGGCTCCGTCCGGGTGACGGCCGCGCGTCATCCCTCCTGGCGGCGGTAGTGCAGCGCGATGACGCCGGACTTCAGCTGCTTGGTCGAGATGAGCTCGAGGCGCCGCGAGCGCTCCAGGCTCTGAAACAAGGTCGGCCCGTGGTCGGCGACGATGGGATCGACGACGAGAGATGTACTCCAAGTGATGCCGGTCTCCAGGCCCTTGCGCGAACCGCGGGGAGGCTCGTGCTACCTTCAGGGCATGGCCGGCGCAGAGGTCACCATCCCGGTAGCGCTTCCGAGCGCGGCCCCGGCGCGCGAACCGGCTGCGGTCATCGAGCGTCGGTTGCGCCTCCTCTGGGCCCTGGATGAGATCCGCGCGGGACGTACCACGCGCGTCCGGGCGGCCGCTTGGCTGCGCCTGTCGGCGTCGTCGAAGGGACGCTTGCGCAGCGTCGATTCGAGGCAAGATCGGCGTGCCCTTCGGCCCGCTGCCCGAGGACCTCTCGGGCGAGCCATCAGGCCAACCATCAGCCCGAGTAAGCTTCGCACCCCCGAGAAGCGCTAGGAATCGGGGGCCGGAGGAGGGAATCGCTCTCGGATGTACGGAGTCAAGCCGCTTTGGGCTGGACGGAGGACATCCGAGACAGATGACCGACGGGAGGCGAGGGGCCGTGCCCCGAGCAGAGTGCCGGAGGAGGGAATCGAACCGAGCCCGGGAGGCCTCGTCTGGAGAAATCGCCGGGGCTTCTCCGCCGGGTCCGTCGGCAGCTGGCGAGATGGGCGGAGATAACCCCGCGACCCGTGGCCGCTTAGGCGGCGCGTTGGGCGGGGTAGACGAGCCCCGCCCGTCGCCTCGGGCACAGGCTCTCGCCGACCTGTACCGCAACGCCGCGGCGCTCGCTGAGGCGGGGGACCTCGCTGGCGCCCGCGCACTAAACGCGACGATCGCCACGATGCTCGGGGGCGTGGCAGCGACGGACGGCACCAAGGTCCGAGATCTCGCCGAGGAGCGGGTGCGGAGGGCCCGGCGTCCTGGCGGGTCTTGACCACATAGATTATAACCTATACATGCACCCCAGTGGCTCGCACCGAAATCCTCGGCCCTTTCGAGTGGGATGCCGCCAAGGCTCGGGCCAACCAACGCAAGCATGGGGTCTCCTTCGTCGAGGCGGCCTCCGCACTCGCTCACCGGGACGTCAAGGTGGTCGAGGATCCGACCGAAGAGGGGCGGCTAGTTGGGATCGGCTACGCGAGGAGTGGGCGTCTACTCACCGTCGTTCACGAAGTGCGTGGCGATCACGAGAGGATCATCAGTGCTTGGCGGTCCACGCGAGCAGAACGCAAGCGGTACCTACTGCCAGAAGGTGAAGGCTGAACGATGGGCAATCTCGCCAAGAAGGTGACGAGCGGCCACCGTCGAGAGGCGGCGCATGGCGAGCTCGGCTTCGACATTGCTCGCGCGCGTCTGGTTCGACGCGGTCCAGCGCGGACGGTCCGCCTATCGCTGCGCGCACTGCGCGAATCGTCCGGTAAGACGCAGGCTCAGGTGGCCAAGGCGAGCGGTCTCGCCCAGCCGGACGTGTCAAAGCTTGAGAAAGCGACGTCGCTCGACGAGCGCCAGATTTCAACGATCCGACGCTACCTCGCGGCGCTCGGCGATGAACTTGAGCTTGTCGTTGTGTCCAAGTACGGGCACCGCATCGCTCTGGAGCACGTTTCGTCGGAGACGCCCGGGCGGCCAACCGACTTGGTCGAGCTGCATTCGCATATCGTCAAGAGCCACGCTCCCCCAAAGACCGAGGTTCGACCCACCGAGCCCGTCTCGGGAAGGAACCCGAACGTGGCTGGCACATTCTCGGACGCTGCGGCTCCCCTCATCACCGGCAAGCGGTGGGACGACTTGGACGTTATTCGCCACCCTCAGGCCTTGACCAAAGAACAGCGGCAAGGGTTGAGCATCTGCATGCAGATCGCGGCGATGTTCGGGAAACCGGATCGCCGGCTCAGCGACGCCGAGAAGTTCACGCTGGAGCGGATGGCGAAGGCGTCGACATCGTTGGGGGTAGGCGAACTGACTGATGCTAAGGCTCGCGCGGTGATCGTGGTCAAGGAGGCGAAGGGACGATACTCCGCGGCCTCCACCGGTGGCGCGCGTGGCTTGATCGTGCGGCAGTTGGTCGGAGACCTCGAGGGATGCTCTGACAAATTCAAGAGCCTTCTCACGTGGGAGAACCTGGACTACGTCGACGGATTGCTCGGAGGAAAGTACGGCCCCGCCCGCGTCGTCGCCGAGCTACAGCAGCGGGTCGGCTGGATCGAGACGGCCCGCTCGAGGGATGTGCGTTCCCTCAAGGATGCCAACGAAAAGGCGTACCGGCGAAAGCGACCAAGTAGCTAGGGACAAATCTAGTCCGTACGACATGGAGGCGACTTCGGACCAAAGTCGTCTCTATGAGCACGACGACATGTGACGTCATGAGCACGACGACATGTGACGTCACACGCGTGACCGTGGAGGAGCGCCGGCGTGTCGGCCTCCTGATGGCAGAGACAGCGTGTGACCATCGCACCGCGCTGAAGGCGCTGCGCGAGGGACCGGGTGCAATCCGCGTCGCGTCGATACGCGAGGCCCTCGCACGGGCAATGGTGAGGCTCGGGATCGATCCGGAGGCGCGATGATCGATCGTCTCCTGTGGCGCGCGATCGGGCTGCTCGTCGAGCTCGACACGCTGGGGCACGCGGTGACTGATCGCCTGCTGGCCACACTCGACGACAGACGCAGGAGGCGCGGGTGATGCACTGTAGCTGCGCCCTCCGGTACGCGGCTCGCGGACTGCGCGTTCTCCCGCTCCGCGAGCGCGACAAGAGGCCCCTGCTCGACCACGGCGTCCACGACGCTTCCGCCGACCCCGGCACCATCCGTCGATGGTGGTCAAGGTGGCCGAGCGCGAATATCGCGATCGCGGTCCCGCCGGAGTGGTTCGTGCTCGACGTGGACCCGAGGCACGGTGGGGACGTCGAGCTCGATCGCCTCGAGCGTGAACACGGTCCTCTGCCGGTGACGGTGACGGCGCGTACGGGCAGCGGCGGACGTCACCTGCTCTTCGCGCGGCCGACGGCGGCGAAGCTCCGCGGCAGGCTGAGGCCGGGGCTCGACCTGCTCAGCGTCGGCAAATATTTCTTGGTCGCGCCATCGGTCCACCCGTGCGGAGGGGCGTACTCGTGGACATCACCGCGAGGCACGGCGATCGCGCAGCCGCCGGCCTGGCTGAACCAACTGGTCACGGTGCAACCCGAACCGCCCGCGCCGATTCACCCTGTGACGTTGCCCGCGACCACGCGCGTCGATCGAGCGCGGCGATATCTCGAGCGGGTCCCGCCTGCCATCTCCGGGGGCGGAGGGCACGCGCACACGTTCACCACGGCGTTGAAGCTCGCGCGCGGTTTCTGCCTCGATGAGTCGACCGCGTTTTCCTTCATGGTCGTCTGGAACCGGGCGTGCCAGCCGCCGTGGTCCGCCAAGGACCTCGCCCGCAAGGTCAAGGAGGCGGCGCGCGCCGGCAGAATGCCCGTAGGCGCGATGCTCGACGACGGGAGGGCGGCCTGAATGGCGGCGGTGATTCCCCTCGAACGGGCCGTCGATCTGGTGAGCGGCTTCCCGTGGACCGATTCGGGCAACGCAGAGCGGCTCATTTCGTTCGCGGGGAAGGACCTCCGCTACGTGCGCGGCTGGCACAAGTGGCTGGGGTGGGGGCCGCGGTGTTGGACCCTGGACGAAGGTGCGCCCCACCGGGCAGCGAAGGCCATGGTTCGGGCCCTGATGAGGCAGGCGCAGCGGGTGGGCGATACCGACCGCAGGGCCGCCGCCATCAAGTACGCGCTGAAGTGCGAGAGCAAGGGCTCAATCGAAGCGATGGTATCGCTCGCGCGCCACGAGCTCGCCGTCGCGATCGGCCATGAGGAGCTCGACGCCGACCCGTGGCTGCTCTGCGTGCGCAACGGAACGATCGATCTCAAGACGGGAACGCTGCGGGCGCACGCACGTGAAGACCTCATCACGAAGATCGCGCCCGTGGACTACGACCCCGCCGCGACGTGCCCTCGTTTCGAACGGTTCATGCTCGAAATCATGGCGTGCGACGCGGCGCGCGTGAGGTTCCTGCAAACGTTCCTGGGCTACTGCCTGACCGGCGACGTCCGCGAGCACGTGCTCGCTTTTTGGCACGGCGGCGGATGCAACGGAAAGAGTCTACTGGCCTTCGTGGTCTTGCACGTGGTCGGCGACTACGGCGGCAAGGCGGCCCCCGATCTGTTGTTCAAGGGTGAGCGCAGCGAGCGACACCCGACAGAGCTGGCCGATCTTCACGGGCTCCGCCTCGTCGTCTGCAATGAGACGTCCCAAGGGCGCCCTTGGGACGAAGCGACGGTCAAGGACGTCACCGGAGGTGACCCTCTGCGCGCTCGGCGGATGCGCGAGGACTTCTGGCCCTTCAACCCTACGCACAAGCTCGTCGTCTTTGGCAATCACAAGCCAAGGATCAAGGTCGTCGATGACGCCATGAAGCGTCGTCTGCGCCTGGTGCCGTTCGTCGTCAGTTTCGAGGGCCGCCAGGACAAGACGCTCCAGCAGACACTACTGTCCGAGGGCCCCGGCATCCTTCGGTGGCTGGTCGACGGGTGCCTCGCGTGGCAGCGCGACGGACTCCCCGAGGTCGACGCCATCCGAGAGGCGACCGCAAGCTACTTCCGCGACGAAGACACGGTCGGCCAGTTCTTCGAGGCCGAATGCATCTTCAATGCCGCCGCCAAGATCTCACGCAAGGAACTGCGCGAGCGGTACACGCATTGGAGCGAGGAGCGCGACGAGAGGCCCGTCAGCGCAAAGGCACTTGCCGAGGCCCTCGAGCGACGCGGGGTGACGTCGCGAGGCGTCTGGACAGCCAAAGGACCGCGCGACGGCTGGCTCGGAGTGAGGTTGGCCACGGATTCCGACCGGACCCCTTCTAGTGACCTAGTGACGCATAGCGAGCAATCTCCGGTTGAACGCGACGAGAGCGTTTCCCGGGGGACTAACCGGGAACTGCCCACTAGCGGTCACGAGGTCACGAGCGACGGTCAGGAAGACTTCGCCGACTACCTCGAGCGTGAGGGGATTGAGAGGGACGGATGACGCAGCGCCCGAGGCGAGGCGACAAGATCCCGGAAGGAGTGGCCGACCCTATGTCCGCCATCGTCGGGGCGATCGCGGACGCTGTTGCGGCGCGCCTGGGCGCCCGCGACGAGCTCGTGCCGCTCGATGCGCAGTCGCTGGCCGCGTACGGCCTCGAGCACAACGCGGTCGCACGCCTCGTCGCCGCGGGGAAGCTGCGCGCAGTCCGGATCGGGCGCCGCAACTTCACGCGGCGTTCGTACCTGCTCGCGCTCGTCGACGAGCTGCCGCAGGTCAGGCGCACGCGAGACACCGAGGACGACGCGCCGGAGCGCGACGATCTCGGCGAAGCGGTCGCGAAGATGGCCGCGCGCGCAAGTGCGCGAAAGCACGATCGCAGCGATGGGAGGGGCGACATCGATGCTGCCTAACGAGTTCTATCGCCCAGAGAACGCGCAAGAGTTCTCGCATCTTGCAGGCATTCGCGGGAGGGACCGAGACCCTCAGCGCTGCCCAAAACTAAGACTTCGTCGCCGAGCGGGGCCACTCATCCCCGCGGAGCGCGAGGCGGCTTCCTCTCGGGGCCGCGGTGCCCCCCGTCGGTTCGGCGTAGTGCGCGACGGACCGACGGGGCGCGGCGCCGGAGCCCTTGGAGCAAGACCCCAACCCGCGCCTCGCGGCCGCGCTGAGAGCCGTTCAGGAGACTCCCCATGACCATCGCTGACGCCATTCGCCCCGCCTTCGCCGCTCCCGAGCGCTCGCCCGAGGTCGCCCCCTGGCACGTCTACGGGCCGCCCAACTACACGCTGTTTTTTCCGTTGACCGGCGAGGAGAGAGCCTTCGCCGCGGCGAGCGACGAGGAGGCCATCGAGCATCTCCGACGCGAGGCGGCAACCTACTGGCCACCGCTGGCACCCCAGTGGGAATCCTCGCGCGATCGGATCGCCCCGCGGCTCTTCCGTCGCCTCGGCGAGGAACTTCGCTGACCATGGCCCTCCGCGCGGCCCACGGCACCGGCGCCGACGCCCTCGTCCGGGTGGAGACGACCCCCCCGGACGAATTGCCCCCGCTCGACGCGCAGGACACGGCCCAGGGGCTCGCGTCTGCTGACCGTCGGGGGAGGCCCTTCGAACGCGGCAACCGCGCGGCAGCGGGGCGCCGGCCCGCCCTGGCGACGGTCTGCGGCATGCCCCTCGACGCGTCCGACCCGGCGTACCGCAAAGCGCTCGGCTGGGCGCGCCGGTACCGGGGGCGTCGCGTCCGTGAGCTCACGATCCAGCACGGGGGCGCGCTGTCGGCCGGGGTGTGCGCGATGATCACGTCCTCCGCGCTCGACATGGCGGCGAGCCGGTACCTCGCAGCGAAGGCAGCGCAGACCGGCGACGTGGCGCTGATGCTGACCGCGTCCCGCTTGGCTCAGTCGAGCCGCCAGCAGGAGCTCACCGCTCTTGAGGTCGCCCAGCGCGAAGGCGCAGCCCGCCCGCGCTTGCCGGTCGACCCGATGGCGGCCATCCGGTCGCGACTGTCGGCCCCCGTCGACATCGACGACGACGAGAAGGACGAGCCGTCGTGAGTCGCAAGATCCTCCGCGCTCTCTTTGAGATCGACGCCGCGCTGGCCGTAGAGGGCGTGCACCGCATGTCCCACTATTGGAGGAAACGCTGCCGGCACTTCTACACCCACCCGACCGCTCGCCAGATGGTCGAGTGCGTCGGTCGCGGGGGAGTCAAGTCGGGGACGTCCGTCAAGATGGCCATCGCGGAGGTCCGCGCGGGCACGTTCGACGATCCGCCCGGCGAACGGCACTACTTCATTCACGTATCGGAGAACGTCCCCGAGGCGAGCAAGACGCTCGCCGTGTTGCAGCAATACCTGCGTCTGCTCCAGATCCCATTCCGCGCCGTCGGCGACACCATCGAGCTCGACGACATGCCCCGCGGCTTCCGAGTGCTGGCCTGCCGCGTTGGTGCCGTCTCCGGATTCCGGTGCATCGGGTGGACGGCCGATGAGTGTGCGAAATGGAGCAATGACGGAGTCGACCCCTCGTCGGAGGTGATCGGGAGCATCCGGGCGATGACGGTTACGCACAAGACGGCCCGTAGCCGACTGTTGTCGAGCCCCCTGGCCATGCTCGGCTTCTTCTACGAGACGTGGGCCAAGGGCGACACCGATCATCAGGTTGCGGGCCAAGCCCCGACGTGGATCGCCAACCCGGGGGTCACCGAGGAGCAGACTCGCGAGCTTGAGCCGGACGAGCGCGTTTGGAGAAGAGAGTACAAGGCCGAGCCGCAGGCGAGCGTGCTGGCTGTCTTCGAGGCGAGCGCGGTGGACCGAGCCATCGCCCGAGATACGGAGCTCGCCGCTTGCGAGCCGCCCAAAGCCGGCAAGGCCATCATGGTCATCGACGCCAGCAGCGGCCGAAAAGACGCCTTCACCTGGGCGTTTGCCCAATGGGTGCAGCTGCAGGATGGCCGCGAGCTTCTACGTATCAGTGAGATCGACGCGGTCGAGGGCAGGTTCTATCAGCAGATCACCGGCACGGCGATCGTTCAGCGGCTCGCCTTGCACTGCAAGTCGCACAACGTCCAGGACATCCACGGCGACCAGCGCGAATCGATGATGCTGGCGGAGGCGTTCCGACCGCACGGTGTTCGCTTCCACGAGCAGACATGGACATCGGCGACCAAGCCCGAGGCCGTCGAGCGTGTCCGCCGGTGGCTTGCAGACGATATCCTCGTCCTGCCCGACCATCGGAAGCTTCGACGCGAATTGCTCGAGTTCCAGGAGAAGGTCACACCGAGCGGGCAGTTTACGTTTTCCGGGCGCGGGGGCGGGCACGACGACTTCGTGAGTTTGGTGGTGACGGCGGCGATGGCCGACATCGACGGCGAGCTTCGATCGGTCAAACGATCGCATCGAATGGACATAGACCCGCGAGACTGCGTCGTGCCGTGGACCCCGCTCGACCAGCGGTCGGCCGGCTACGAGAACATCGGCAGTTCCGACGCCTATGCGAGTCCCTTGCACTCACTTGGCGCGGCAATCGTCAATCAACGGATGGGGTTTGGGAACAGAGGAGGTTTCTAGAGATGAGCCAATCAAGCAACACCAACCCGCCCGTCAACCCGATCGAGCAACTGCTCGAGCAGGGTCGGCAGCGGACACGCGAACACGAGGCCGAGCACCGGCGCGAAGCGGTCCGCGTCGTCGAACAGGAACTCCATATTCCCAAGGAGGTGCGCCGTGACAATCGATAGAGGGGCTCCCACGATCAACGCGCATCACCAGCCTCGCGCCCGCGGTGTCGACCCGCTCACTCGCGAATTCGCCCAGCGCGTCCGGGCCGGTGGCGAGCTCCTATCGACGCAGATCCGCATCCTCACGTCGTATCGCGAGATCGGGTACGGCGAGGCGATGGTCCTCTTGACGTCGCCGGAGTCTGTGCCCGAGCCGGAGCACCGAGCGCTCCCTCTCCGGCTCACCGCGAAGGAGTACGCCGACGCCGAGCGCGACGCGGCGTTTCGGAGGATTCGCGACTTCGATCAGAAGATGCTTCTGAAATACGGGCCTGTCCCCGAGCGCCCGAGCCCAACGACGGTCGAGCGCCGGGCCTACACCGCTGCGAGGAGCACATGAGCGGCCCCGACGAGACGCCCACCGAGGCGGACGATTTCATCGCGCTCCCCGTCGACGAGGACGACGACCCCGACGAGATGGCCGACGAGCACATGCGAGAGCACCCCATGCTCGCGTTCCTCGAGTCCGCCGGGGTCGACCGCGCCACGAGGGTCGCCACGCACAACAGGCTCTTCATCTGCTGGGACCCCTCGAAGCCGGAGGCGACATGATCGGCCACAAGCTCATCGCCATCGCGAGGACGCTGCGCGGCGAATCACACTCGATGGCTCTCCAACTGCTCGTTCACCTGGGCGACCTTCAGAGTCAGGCGAACGCGCTCCTCGAGCCCGCGTGGTCTGGGGACGAGGAGGCCACGAGAGAGCTCGTGCGCGTCCGGCGCGCCCTCCTCGATGCCCAGGCATCCGGCGAACGGATGGTGCTCGCTGCGGCCCTCGTCGCTTCGTCGCCCGAAACGCCACGTCGTTCACCTTCCACGATCGGACTCGATTGATCCCATGGCCCACAACGCCCGAATCAACCCTGACCTGTTCTACGTGAACGGGACCCCGATCCCAAGCTCGTACTTCCAGGCGCTCGACACCGCGCAATCGAAGGCGGTGAACGGCGACGCGGGCGGCACGTGGAACCCGTCGACGCCGATTCAGATAGCCGGCCAGGGGATGTGGTGGGGGCTCCAAGCGACTCTCTCCGGCGGCGCCACCATCACCACCCCATTCGGCTCTGGCAAGCGAATCACGCTCGCCGCGAACGACGTCCCGCTTCTGGTCGACTCGCACGCGTACGCGAGCCGCACGATCGCCACTCCCTGCGCGGCGATGGCCGACGCGAACCCGTCTGGGAACTCGTTTTCGGTCGGACCCTTCGCCTTTGGAGCGGCCATCTACCCCTGCGGCGCCACGGCGATGTCCCCGGGAGGCGGATTTCTATGTCCGCTCCGCGTTCACGACGGCGCGACGTTCACCCAGGCGGTTCTCAACTTCTTCGTGCAGAACACCCCCGGGCGCGTGCGACCCCACATCTTCCCGAGGATGGCGGTCTTCTCGGCCGACGCCTTCGGAAACGTGACCTTGCTCGGCGCGAGCGCGACCGGCGGTTGGGTGACACTGCCCGATCCGGGGAGCGATGCCGCGTACAACGGCCAGTCGCTCTCCATCACCTACCCGATCGCCGGTGGCGGCGTCATCATCGATCGCTCAAAGAACGTCTACTACGCGATCGTAGCCGATGAGGCCGGGGCCAATTCGCAGAACGGCAACGCGTACAACACCATCGTCTGTTCCTTCTCGAGCATCCA